>NZ_JCAFSZ010000005.1:0-350911 GCF_059369755.1 Stenotrophomonas sp. YJH_SMC_57 | reverse complement strand
CGCATGCAATGCCGTACCCGAGGAACGCACGATCTGTACGGTGACGTCGCCGGCCGTGCCCGGCCGGGCCAGGTCACCGAACAACGCCTGCATGCCGCCCATCGACTGCAGCCATTGATCGCTCAACGGCGTCAGTTCCATGCCACGTGCCAGCGTGGTCTGCTCCGGCAGGCCGGCGCCTGTCCAGTCGTTGGCACCGCGGATGCCACGGTTCAGGACCTTGCGCACCGCCGTGCCGATTTCACGGTCGCCGCGCTGGTTCTGCCAGACCATGGCGTTCCAGCGGTGCATGAAGTTGCGGCAGATGTCGAACACCGCCGGTCCCTGCAGGCGCGCGTGCACGTCCTGCCACGGCATGCGCGGCTGGCGGCCGCTGTCGAGCAGGCGCTGGATGCGATCCACCGGCTCGTTGATCCACTTCACCAGCGATTCCCACGCCTGTTTGGCCTTGTTGAACTTGTTCTCGATCTCGGCATATTTGGCCTTGGCGTCCGTGACCAGCGAGTCAGGATCACGCACGTATCCCACGACCGTGGTGGCCGTCTTGATCGGGCCCAGAATGGCGTCCTTGATCGCAGCCTTGCGCTCATCGACCCACTCGCCGAACTTCTTCGCCTGGATCTTCGTGAAGCCTTCCACCGCGCGCCCGGCGGCGGCGGCGGCCTCGCCGACGTTCAGCTTGACCGCCTCGTCGGCGGCCCGGTTGGAAGCGGCGATGACGTCGGCGTATTCCTTTTCGATCTCGGTCAACCACCCTTGAATGGCCAGGAAGGTCTTGGCGACCGAACGCTGTACCTTCACCGCTTCTTCCATGCCCGGAATGACCATCTCGGCAAGCTTGCGGATGCCTTCGCGCTCCAACGCGTCGGGCACGCCCAGCTTGTCTGCATAGTCCTGCAGTTCTGCCAGTGCGGCGCCGGCATCCCACTGCGCCTTCATCCGGTCCAGCGCGATGGCCAGGCCCGGCACGTATGCCTGGGCAAAGCCGGGGCGGACACGGCCGACCGCGTCCGGGCTGGTATCGGGCTTATCCAGGGTCAGGTCCTGCTCAGCCCTCGTCATGCCCCGAAACTTGCTCAGGCAATTGTTGTAGTGGTCATTGAGCACATGCAACTTCGGGTCGCAGACCACGTCGAAGTTGCCGTCGTCCCAGCGCCCGTGGGCGATGTCCAGGCCGCCGACGAAGCCGATCTTCCCGTCCACCACCAGGATCTTCTGGTGGTGCGAAAAGGCGATGTTGAAGGCATCGGTGCGGCCGGTGGCCGGGTTGTGCAGGCCGACCTGCACCTGCCCCGGCGTGTTGGCATCCTGCATCTTGTACAGGGCCGTACGCGCCTCGTTCTCGTGGGTGTAGGCCGCCGCCTCGACACTGTCGTAGAGCAGCACCCGCACATCCACGCCGCGCTGGTTGATGGCGTCGAACAGCAGTTCGCTCAGTCGGCTGGCGTGGGCACCGCCACGGCTGTCCAGCTCGGTGTCGAAGTTCATCTGCCAGTCGGCGATGAAGATGAACTTCTGCGCGCCGCGGATGGCATCGGCCATCGCCTTCATCGCCGAGCGGCCGTCTGTGTAGGCGTCGACCTTGTTGCCGCGCCGCACCGGTGCGAACTGGCGGTCCGGTGGCGCGTAGTAGTCACCGCTGCTGGTGCCCTTCTGCCCGTCCAGGCAGGTCAATGCGGTATGCGGGACGCTGCCCAGCTTGGTGCCGTCTGCCATCACTGGATCTCCTTGCGCTGGGCCGGGTCGGCGTCGATATGCGACTGGAACTCGTACTCGGCACGCTGCCGGTAGGCATACAGCGCCGCATCATCGGGAAGGTCGGCCAGGGTTTTGCCGTAGTTGATCGCTTCAAGCGTGTCCATGGTGGTGCGCACGCCTGGCGAGCTGCTGTAGGGGCGCGGACGCTGCAGGGGAATCACGTCGATGCCATGCACCAGGAACAGCCGCCCCGGGAACCGGCCGGCATCGTTCCAGATCTTCGCGCACAGGGCGTCGTCCAGGCTGACCTCGCCCTGCTCGTCGGCCTGCCCTTCGGCAACGGTCTCGGCCCAGTTGCCCGGTACCAGCGCGCCATCACGCATGTCCTCGTCCAGCGCCCTGCGGGTACGCACGATCTTCCAGGGCTGGCCTGCCAGCGGATGCCCCTGCGGCCCCGGAATGTCCTGCAGGCGGAAGGCCAGCTTCGGAATCTGCTCGCTGAGGGTGCTGGTTGGCATGTCCGGGAGCGCGTAGCTGAGCTGCGCGGGCCCGACGAAGGACTTCTGCCCGGCATGCACGGTGATGGTGCCGGGACAGTTCACCACCAGGTTGCCGCCCTCCAGGGTGAGGCTGGCGCCACCGGCGGTGGCGATATGCAGGGTGCGCGGTGCGGCCAGTTCCACGGCCGCCTGGGCGCTGGCGGCACGCAGAGAGGCACGCGATTGCACGTTGATCTCCGCGGACTGGGCGCGGACGTCCAGCGCCGCCTGCCCTGCTACGACGCTCAATGCAGCCTCGCCAGCAAAGGTCCGGCCACTGGCCGCGAGCACGCCCACGGCCTGCATCGCGTGCAGGCGCGCGCTACCGGCCACGCTGGCATCGCTGTGCTGGCCACTGGCCAGCACCACATGCCGGGCACTGCTCCACTGCAGCGCCTGCCCGGCCACCATGGCCAGGCCGGCATGGCCGTGCAGCCCGAGCGTGGGCTCTTCGGTATGCGGCACGGCGCCGCCGGTGGGCCGACCCTCACCACCTGCGCGGGCCTGTGCGTAGTCCTGCCCGGGCACGCTGGCGCGCGCGACCCGCTGCAGGCCCGCCAGGCCCGCGCTGTCCTCCGACGGAGCGTGGCTGGCCATGCCGACCGCCCGGTGGGTGGTCGCCATCGCGTGCCAGGACCCGGCCAGGGTTGACGCCTGCTGCAGCAGCGCACTGGCGGCAACGGCCTCACCGGCCGGCGAAGCGGGCGCGCGGGGGTGCGCGATCAGCCATGCGCCACGCTCTGCGCGCAGTGCGCCCCAGGCATCGGTACGCAGTTCCGCGCCCTCGCCGCGCAGGGACCCGCGATGGTTGTCGGCCTGGTGCCGCAGGTGGCCAAGATTCAGTTCGCTGATGGCATGGCTGCTGGCCAACTGCAGGCGCAGCTGCGCATCGGAGTCGTCGAATACCAGGCGGTTGTAGCCGGTACCGGACCACTCCCGTGACTGGATGCCCCACAAGGCACCGGCATGCCGGTGCTGGCCTTCACCGGGCGCCATCGCATGCCAGGCAGGGGCGTGGCCGCCGGCCGCATTGCCCTGCGCACTCGGACGCCTGTCGGCGGCCTGGCCGAACAGGCCTGCGTCGCTACCGGCTGCAGCCGCACCGGCAGGCGTGGGAGCAGCGCCGGCATCACCACGGCCGTTGTACAGCGCGCCCAGCACCAGCGGCCGGTCGATGTCGCCCTCAAGGAAGCCGACCAGCACCTCCTGGCCTACGCGCGGCAGGAACTGCGAACCCACGCCCGGCCCGGCGTAGCGCTGCGCCACCCGCATCCAGCACGTTGCCTCGGCGTCGGTGGCCCCCTGCAGATGCAGGCGCACCCGGACCCGGCCCTGGCTGTCGGCATGCAGATCGGCGTCACTCCGGCCATCGCCGGCGATGACCCGGGCGGTCTGGTAGCCCGGTGCAAGCGGCCGCGGGTTGATGCGTTCCCCGGTCCCGTCCTGCAGTACCGGACGCCATGGCTGCCGCTGGTCGACGGCCCGGAACCGGTTGGCGTAGCCCAACGCCGAGGACGCCTCAAGCAGGGCTCCCGGCAGCCCTGCGCTGGCCGCGAGCCAGGGCGCAGGTGGCTCGGCCCGCCGCTGCCCGCGCCCCTGCGTGATCGGCGGCGGGTTGCACCCGTGGTGCAGTACCTCGGTTGGAAGGAGGGTCGGGGCGGCGGCGGTTCCGGCCGCCAGCACGCGGATGAAGCGGCCCGCCTGCAGGCTTCGAACGCTGCCGGTGCCCAGCCAGCCGGCCAGGCCCGCCTCGTGCGCTTCGGCCACCCGGCGCGCCCGGCGCTGCCCATCGGCCGCCTGGGCGAAGGCATGCGCGCCCACCGGGTCGTAGATCTCGCGCGGACTCTGGCCGCCCGCCTGCAACGGCAACTGGACATGGCGGAGCACCGGCCCCCGGTAATCGCTGGTGACCAGCGACAACCGGTTGCTGCCCAGCAGGCGACGTGCGCCCAGCTGCTGCAGCGTGTCCGCCGCTTCGGTACCGTCATTGCGATGGAAGCGGATGCCGCCATCGCGGGCGGACTGAGGGTTCTCCGGCTGCGCTCGACTGTCGGAAAACAGCACGAGGGTCAGCCGCCCGCCGCTGTCGCTCTCGAATGCGCCGGCAATTCCCTCTTCGGCCAGCAGGCGCTGCACGAAGGCCAGGTCCGGCTCGCGATACTGCACGCAGTAGCTGCGCGCAGGCGCCTCGGCCAGAGCGGCTACGGCGTCCTCGCTCCAACGCCAGCAGGCGAACTCACCATGCCCGCCCAGCACGTCCTCGACGATGTCGCGCACGGTGCGTTCCTGGTACACGCGGCTGTGCCGTGCATGCCCCAGCATCCAGGTCCATGGGACACAGTGCAGGCGATAGCGCGCCAGGCCGCCCTCGCTCTCCAGCCGATGGGCAGAGGCAACATACCCGCAGCGCAGATGGTCCTGGCCATCGTCCAGGCGGGTGACCAGCGCCGCCTCGCGACCCGGCCATTCACCGAACGCGAGGCCCGCATCCGGATGCAGCACATCCACCCAGTAATCGAATCCACCAGCCAGGCATTCATGGCCCCACCATTGTTCGACGAACAAAGGGGGCAGGCCATCGGCCCGCAGGCGGTGCAGTTGATGGTCCGGCTCCAGCCCGACCAGCGAAGCAAGCGCGGCATGCGCGAGTGAAGCATCCATGTCATTTCCTGTGCCAGGCGCTCCTGCCCTGGCGATGGCCTACCTGCCACTTCCGCATTGCTACGGGCCGGGCAGCGCGCTGCGCCGATCCTCGCGGAAGACCCTGTTCCCTTGGGGCTCCGGGCAGATAGTCATCCGCGGCCCGGCCGCCGTCAAGTTTCCGGCACTCCCCCCTCCGCCGGTCATGACGTTTTTTTCACCATCGGCTCATGGAGCTTGTGGCACAAGGGACGAAGGTGTCTATCCACAGCTTTCTTCCAGCCCGGTCCACACGCCATGTGGAAAACGCCCGGCGCTGGCCGTGTGACCCTGCCGCGCGCTACCCTTGCTGCCTGAATCCACTGTGGTGCAAGGCTTCCGCCCTACCCGATCAATGAAAAGCATCGAGCATCGAGACTTCACCCTGTCGCCGGAAGACAACGAGCGGCTGGCCAACCTATGCGGTCCGTTTGACGGGCATCTGCGACAGATCGAGCTGAAGCTCGGCGTGGAGATCGCCAACCGCGGCTTCGTGTTCCGCATCAGCGGACCGGAAGAGGCCATCGTCGAAGCACAGAAGCTGGTCGAGGCGCTGTACGCCGAGGCCGGCGAGACCACCTTCGACAACCATGCCATCCATCTGCGCCTGGCCCAGGCCAACGTCGAGCAGATCGCCGAGCGCTCCTACGAAGCGCAGGACGTGGCAATCAAGGTCAAGCGCGGCACGGTGCGCGGACGCGGTGCGAACCAGGGCCGCTACCTGCACCAGATCGCCACCCACGACATCAACTTCGGCATCGGCCCGGCCGGTACCGGCAAGACCTTCCTGGCCGTGGCCAGCGCGGTCGAAGCGCTGAATGAATCGCGCGTGCAGCGGCTGATCCTGGTGCGCCCGGCGGTGGAGGCCGGAGAGAAGCTGGGCTTCCTGCCCGGCGACCTGAGCCAGAAGGTCGATCCCTACCTGCGACCGCTGTACGACGCCCTGTATGAAATGATGGGCGTGGAGAAGGTGGTCAAGCTGCTGGAGAAGAACGTCATCGAGATCGCGCCGCTGGCCTACATGCGCGGCCGCACGCTCAACGATGCGTTCGTGATCCTGGACGAAGCACAGAACACCACCATCGAGCAGATGAAGATGTTCCTGACCCGTCTCGGCTTCGGTTCCACCGCGGTGGTGACCGGCGACCTGACCCAGACCGACCTGCCCAAGCACGTGCGCTCCGGCCTGCGTGACGCCATCGATGTGCTGCGGGGGGTCGAGGGCGTCAGCTTCACCTTCTTCGAATCCCGCGACGTGGTCCGCCACCCGCTGGTCGCGCGCATCGTCAGCGCCTACGACCGCCGCGACCTGCATCAGATCCAGCCTGGAGCAACTCCATGACCCGTGGTCCCGTGCGACTGGATGTCGCCGTCAGTTACGCCCTGCCGCGCTCCGGCCTGCCGGCGGCGGTCAGCTTCCGCAAGTGGGTGGCCGCCGCACTGAAGGGCCGCATCCGCGAGGCCGACCTGGCCATCCGCGTGGTCGACGCCAAGGAGGGGCAATCACTGAACCGCCACTACCGCGGCAAGGACTACGCCACCAACGTGCTCAGCTTCCCGGCCGAAATGCCCGAAGGCCTGCCCAAGGGCGTCAAGTTCCCGTTGCTCGGCGACCTGGTGATCTGCGCGCCGGTAGTGGCCCGCGAAGCCGATGAACAGGGCAAGGCGCTCAATGCCCACTACGCGCACCTGACCGTGCACGGCGTGCTGCACCTGCTCGGCTGGGACCACGAGGACGACAAGGAAGCCGAGGCGATGGAACAGCTGGAGCGCGAGATCCTGGCCGAGCTCGGCATCGCCGATCCGTACGCCGGCGAGCGCTGAGCAGGCCGGGCGGCCATCCCCCGGGTCCATAACGAAAACACGAGGAACAAGGATGATCCAGCAAGGCAGCTTCATCACGCTACTGATCGTGGGCGGCCTCTTCGCCGCCCTGCTGGTGCTGGGCGTGCGCACCGTCCGGCGCATCGCTGCCACCGATCCCACCGGGCAGCACTGGCTGCTGCGCGTCCTGGCGCTGCTGTCGCCCCTTTGCCTGGTGGCAGGGCTGGCGATCGGCATGATCGGGCCGTACCTCAACGACCGGGCGCAGCCCGCACACGGCCCCGGCCTGCTGACGATCTCGATGCTGCTGATGCTGGCGGGTGCGCTGGCGCTGCCGGTGCTGTGGCGGATGATGCTGCAACGGCGCCTGGGCCGGCCCGCCAATGGGCTGCCGTTCTTCCATGCCTCGCGCACCTCGCTGCTGGTGCTGTACGTACTCGCCGCGGTCTACATGATGCTGATCCGGAATGCCGGGCCGAACCCGATGCCCTGGCTGATGGACGCTGGGCTGGTGCCGACCGTGGCCTGGGCCATCGCGGGGCTGCTCCACCTCTCGATGCTGTCGGTGCTGATCACCCTGCCGCTGATGTTGCTGCGTGCAGTGATGATCGGAGTCGCCCGCCGTATCACCCGGCCGTTCACCCGTTCCTCGGGGCTATGATGGCGCCCCACCGCCTGCGGATACCGCCCGTGTCACTGCGCTGCTGCCTGATCCTGCTGGGTGCCCTTGCCGCTCCGCCTGCCTTCGCCTCCAGCCTGGACCTGCCGGCGTTGATCGAGTGCCGGCAGCGCGTGGCCGATCTCGGCGCGCTGGCGCCGCTGCTGGCCGACCCGCTGAAGGCCGTGGCCCTGGGCCTGCAGCCGTTGCCGCAGGGCAACCAGTTCATGAGCGAGTACCGGCTGGCCCAGCCGATCATCGTCTTCGGCGTGGCCACCGAGCGGGTGGCGGTGGCCGGCGCCAGCATCATGGCGGTGCTTGACCAGGCCGACCCACGGCCGCTGGCCAAGCGGCTGGGGCTGGAAACCGGCTACGACCAGGACGGCAAGTTCATGGCCGGCCGCGAACTGGTCAGCCGTGATGTGACCGACCCGAAGACCGGTGAGGCCCAGATCGAGTCGATCATCCTCAGCGTCTCCACCGTGGCCTCCCATCCCGGCAAGACCCTGGCCGGCTGCACCTACAGCCTGGACCTGCCCGAGGAAGAAGCCCCCGCGCGGCCTGAACTGGCCCCGCCGCCGATCACCGGGCCCGGCAGCGACGGTCACTGACAGGCCGTCACATCCTGCTAGACTGGGGCCAACGCCCGGCCTGCCGGGTGCCTTTTTTCCAGAGATGTCAGAAGACGACAGTAGTAGCTCCCCTGCGGAGCACAGTGAAAAGAAGCGCGGCTGGCTTGAACGCCTGACGTCCGCCTTTTCCGGCGAACCCCACACCCGCGACGAGCTGGTCGCGGTCCTGCACACCGCGCAGGAAGAGGGGCTGATCGCCGCCGATACCCTGAAGATGATGGAAGGCGCCATTTCGGTGGCCGAGCTGACCGTGGGCGACGTGATGATCTCGCGCTCGCAGATGGTCTCGCTGCCGGTCGAAGCGCCCTTCCTTGAGCTGATGAGGCAGGTGGTCGAATCCGGCCATTCGCGCTTCCCGGTTCATGGCGAGAACAAGGACGACATCCTCGGCATCCTGCTGGCCAAGGACCTGCTGCGCGGCGTGGTCGCCGACAACGGCCCGGCCAACGTGCGCGAGCTGCTGCGCCCGGCGGTGCTGATTCCGGAGGCGAAGAAGCTCAACGTGCTGTTGAAGGAATTCCGCCTGTCGCGCAACCACATGGCCATCGTGGTCGACGAGTACGGCGGTGTCGCCGGCCTGGTCACCATCGAGGACGTGCTGGAGCAGATCGTCGGCGAGATCGACGACGAGCATGACGAAGCCGAGGATCCGTCGGCGCAGATCGCCATCCAGTCCGACGGCCAGTACGTGGTCGACGCGCTGACTCCGATCGGCGACTTCAACGAGCGCTTTGGTGCCACGTTCTCCGACGAGGACTACGACACCATCGGTGGCCTGGTCACCGAGGCCGTGGGCCACCTGCCGGAAGTGGGCGACGAGCTGGCGCTGGATCGTTTCATGTTCCGCGTGGCCCGCGCCGATGCGCGCCGGGTGCAGGCCTTCCACGTGACCGTGCTGCCGCCGGACGCGCAGGACGACGCTTGAAGCGCGGTGCCCCCAACCTGGCACTGCGCCTGACGGTGTGGCTGGCACTGTGCGTGCTGGCCATGGTCCTGCCGCTGGCCGCCTCCGCGCAGCCGGTGGCAGCCACACCTGCTTCACCCGTCGCCAGCGCCGAGGCTCCTGCCCCGCGCATCGGCGTGGTGACCATGCAGCCGGGCACGGTGTTCTTCGAGCGCTTCGGCCACGACGCCATCGTCGTGATCGATCCGGCCAGCGGCGAAGCGACCTCGTACAACTTCGGCTACTTCGATCCGTCCGAAGATGATTTCATCAGCCGCTTCGTGCGCGGCGACATGATGTATTACCTGGTGGCGCTGCCGCTGCAGCAGGACCTGTCGTACTACGACGAGACCGGCCGTGGCGCCAGCGTGCAGTGGCTGGACCTGCGCCCGGACCAGGCGCGTGCGCTGGCCGCCGACCTGGCCGAGCGGGCCAAGCCGGAAAATGCGCGCTACCACTACGATTACTACACCGCCAACTGCGCCACGATGGTGCGCGATACCGTGGACAAGGCGCTGGGCAGCGGACTGCAATCGCAGCTGTCGGGGCGCTCGCGCGGCAACACCTATCGCAGTGAATCGGTGCGCCTGGCCTCGCCGGCAGCGTGGATGTGGCTGGGCTTCGACGTCGGTCTCGGCCCGTTCGCCGACCAGCCGCTGTCGCGCTGGCAGGAAGCGTTCGTACCCATGCGTCTGGCCGATGCGCTGCGCCAGGCACGCAACAGCGATGGACGACCGCTGGTGCAGTCCGAACAGGAACTGTTGCCGCACCGCATCGACCCGGAACCGAAGGAATTCGCGCGCCGCTGGTGGCCGTGGCTGCTGTGCGGCCTGGTGATCGCCGCCGGCGTGCTGGCGCTGCGCAGCCGCCCGCGGCTGCTGGCCGGGCTGGCCCTGCCGTTCTGGCTGCTGTGTACCATCGCCGGCAGCCTGCTGGTGTTCCTGTGGGGCTTCAGCACCCACTACGCCGCCTGGGCCAACCGCAACCTGCTGCTGCTTTCGCCGCTGGCGGTGCTGCTGCTGCCGGGCGCGATCGCCGTGCTGCGCCGGCGCGTGCCGGGCCGCATGTTCAGGATCGTGCTGTGGCTGCTGGCGGTACAGGCCGTGGCCGCGCTGGTACTGCACTGGCTGAGCCTGCAGGCGCAGTACAACGTGCAGTGGATCGTGCTGCTGCTGCCGGTGCACGTCGCCCTGGCGTGGGTGCTGGGGCGTCGTCCTCACTTGTCCGAAACACGCCCCTGACGCACGATGGCGGGCATGTCATTGCCCGCCTCCGCTTCCGCACCTGCCTCGGCCAACCCCGCCTGCGTCATCAACTGCGTCCACTACGATGACGAGGGCAAACGCCACGACATCAGCCTGGACGCCATCAGCGATGTCATTGCCAGTGGCAACGGCTTCGTCTGGGTGGGCCTGTACGATCCCAACGACGATGTGCTGCTGAAACTGCAGGAGGAATTCTGCCTGCACGACCTGGCCATCGAGGATGCGCGCAACGCGCACCAGCGGCCCAAGGTCGAGACCTACGGCAATTCCCTGTTCGTGGTGGTGACCACCGCGCAGATGGTCGATGAGCGCATCCAGTACGGCGAGACCCACGCCTTCCTCGGCCCGCGCTTCCTGGTGACCGTACGCCACGGCGCTTCCCTGTCGTACGCGCCGGTTCGTGCGCGCGTCGAGCGCGAGCCGCAACTGCTGAAGATGGGCCCCTCGTACTGCCTGTACGCGGTGACCGACTTCGTGGTCGACAACTACCTGCCGATCGTGCATCGCTTCCGCGACACCCTGGACCTGCTGGAAAAGGACATCTTCGCTGACAACTACAAGCGCAGCACCGTGGTGCGGCTGTACGAACTCAAGCGCGAACTGAACAAGATGCGGATGGCAGTGGCGCCTCTGCAGGACGTGCTGGCACAACTGCGCCGCTACCAGGGCGATCTGATCCCCGACGAAGTGAAGCTGTACGTGCGCGACGTGCACGACCACGCTGTGCGCATCAGCGATGTGATCGACACCCTGCGCGAAATGCTGGGCACCGCGCTGAGCGTGAACCTGTCGCTGGTGACGCTGGCGCAGGGCGAGACGGTCAAGCGCCTCGGTGCATGGGCCGCACTGCTGGCGGCGCCGACGCTGATCACCAGCTGGTATGGCATGAACTTCAGCCACATGCCGGAGCTGAGTGAACCATGGTCCTACCCGCTGATGATCGTCGGCGTGGGCGGCGTGTGCGTGGGGTTGTACCGGTTGTTCAAGCGCTCGAAGTGGTTGTAGAGCGTATCGACCAACGGTCCATACCCACCAAACCGGTAGGCCACGACCGTGAGTCGTGGCACATGACCCGCCTTGGGTAGTGCCGGCCGCTGGCCGGCAACCAGGCAATGCCGGCCAGCGGCCGGCACTACCGTTCGGCATCAAGCCACGTAGACGGTCTTGATGTTCATGAACTCATGGATGCCGTGGTCGGCCAGTTCGCGGCCGAAGCCAGACTGCTTGCTGCCGCCGAACGGCAACCGCGCGTCACTCTTGACGATGGCGTTGACGAACGCGGCGCCACACTCCATACGCTGGGCAAAGCCTTCGCCGCGCACCGGGTCGCGCGTCCACACACTGCCGCCCAGGCCAAAGCGGGTGTCATTGGCCACGCGCAGCGCCTCGGCCTCGTCCTTGACCCGGATCACTGCGGCCACCGGCCCGAACAGTTCCTCGTCGTACGCCGGCATCCCTGGACCCACATGATCGAGCACCGTGGCCGGATAGCCGGCATGCGTGCCGGCAATCGGCTCGCCACCGATCAGCACGCGCGCGCCCTTGGCCACACTGGCCTGCACCTGCTTGTGCAGTTCGTCGCGCAGGTCGGCGCGGGCCATCGGCGCCAGCGTGGTACCACGCTCATCCGGATCGCCGTACTGGCGCTCGCCCGCCGCCTCAACGAAGCGACGGGTGAATTCATCGGCCACGGCATCCACCACGATGAAGCGCTTGGCTGCGATGCAGGTCTGGCCGCTGTTGTCGAAGCGTGATTTCACTGCCGCCGCCACGGTCTTGTCGAGGTCGGCATCGTCGAGCACCACGAAGGCATCACTGCCGCCGAGTTCCATCACCGACTTCTTCAGCTGGCTGCCGGCATTGGACGCGATCGAGCGCCCTGCCCGTTCGCTGCCGGTCAATGTCACCGCCTTCACCCGCGCGTCGCGCAGCACGTCGGCGGCCTGGTCGTTGTCGATGTGCAGCACATCGAACACGCCTTCGGGAAGGCCACCGTCGCGGCACACCGCCAGGATCAGGTCGGCGCACTGCGGCACGTTGCTGGCGTGCTTGAGCAGGGCCACGTTGCCGGCCATGAACGCCGGGGCCAGGAATCGGAACACCTGCCAGATCGGGAAATTCCACGGCATCACCGCGAACACGCAGCCGATCGGCTCGTAGCGCACGTAGCTGCGCTGGGCTTCGGTGTCGATCAGCTGCGGCTTGAGGTAGTCGGCGGCATGGTCGGCGTAGTACTCGCAGGCGGCGGCACACTTGTCGACCTCGGCCAGCGCTTCGGCCTTGAGCTTGCCCATTTCATGGGTCATCGCCTGCTGCAGGTCGTCGCGGCGCGTGCGCAGCTGCGCGGCGATCTGGCGCAGGATGGCGCCCCGGTCCTGCAACGAGCGATCCGCCCAGCCCGGGAAGGCATCGGCGGCAGCCTGCAGGCGCTGCTCGATATCGGCAGCGCCCATCAGTTCATGGCGGTAGGTCACCAGGCCGGTGGCCGGATCAACGATCTCGACGGTCATGGGGGATCTCCTTCAGGAAGACCCCCATTGTGCGCCGCCGGCCGTGAGCCGGATGTTGCCGGCGCTGATGTTGCCGGCCCTGCCGGCAGACCTCAGCCGTTGTCCTGCCGCGCCAGCTGCAGGTCGCGCTGGCGCCGCTTTTCGGCGCGTGCATTGATGTACCAGCCGATCACCGCGGCGATCGATACCGCCGACACCAGCAGCGTTGCCAGTGCATTGATCTTCGGACTGATGCCCATGCGCACCGAGGCGAACACCTTCATCGGCAGCGTGGTCGAACCCGGCGTGGCGACGAAGCTGGCCACCACCACGTCATCCAGCGACAGGGTAAAGGCCAGCAGCCAGCCTGCCACCAGTGCCGGGGCGATGATCGGCAGGGTGATGCGGCCGAACACGGTCAGCCGGCTGGCACCCAGGTCCATCGCCGCTTCTTCCAGCGAGAGATCCATTTCCTGCAGGCGCGAAGACACCACCACGGTGACGAAGCACAGGGTGAAGGTGACGTGCGCGATCCAGATGGTGGCCAGGCCGCGCGCGGGGAAGCCGGGAATCGCGCCCATCGAGGCCAGCAGCGCCATCAGCGAGAACCCGAGGATGACGTCCGGCATCACCAGCGGTGCAGTGACCAGGGCGCCGAACAGCGGCTTGCCGCGGAAGCGCTTGAAGCGGGTCATCACCATCGCCGCCAGCGTGCCCAGCACGGTGGCGGTACAGGCGGTCCAGAACGCCACCACCAGGCTGGTCCACATCGCGTCCATCAGCGCGCGGTCGGCGAACAGGTCGCTGTAGGCACGGGTGGAGAACCCGGCCCAGACCATCGCCAGCCGCGAGCTGTTGAACGAGTAGAACATCAGCAGCAGGATCGGCAGGTACAGGAAGGCGAAGCCGAGCAGCAGCACGCCCAGCCCCAGGCCCTTGGCGGTACGCGGGCTCATGCCTGCTTTCCTTCCAGCAGGCGCTGCTGGGAACGGTTGAACAGCAGGATCGGCACCAGCAGCAGCAGGATCATCGCCACCGCCATCGCCGAGGCACCCGGCCAGTTGCGGTTGTTGAAGAACTCGTTCCACAGCTGGCGGCCGACCATCAGCGTCTCCGAACCGCCCAGCATTTCCGGGATCACGAATTCACCGATCGCCGGGATCATCACCAGCATGCAGCCGGCGATGATGCCCGCCTTCGACAGCGGCAGGGTGATGCGCAGGAACGCCTGCCACGGCTTGGCGCCAAGGTCGTAGGCCGCTTCCAGCAGGCGGTGGTCGTGCTTGACCAGGTTGGCGTACAGCGGCAGCACCATGAACGGCAGGTAGCAGTAGACGATGCCGATGTAGGCCGCGGTCGGGGTGTCGATCAGCTGCAGCTTCGGCAGGCCCAGGCCGGTCATCAGCGTCTGCAGGCCGGTGAACTGCAGGAACTGGTCAAGCAGGCCGTTGCGGTCCAGGATCGCCTTCCACGCATACACGCGGATCAGGAACGACGTCCACGACGGCAGCACCACCAGCATCATCGCCACGTTGCGCGCGGCCGGCGACAGGCGTGCGATGGCATAGGCCATCGGATAACCGATCAGCAGGGTGAGGAAGGTGGAGATGGCCGCGATCTTGATCGAGCTGAGGAACGCCTGCGCGTAGATCGAATCGCGGAACAGCGCCAGGTAGTTTTCCAGGTTCAGCTTCAGCGAGAAGCCGCCGTCCACGTACTGCAGCAGCCAGGTGTACGGCGGCGAGCCGACCCGGCTGAGCGAGAAGCTGATCATCAGCACGATCAGGAACGGCACCGCGAAGAACAGCAGCAGCCACAGGTACGGAATGCCGATCACCGTGGCACGCAGCCCCGGCAGCCAGCGCTTCAGGCCGGCGACGTTCATGAGGTCAGCACCACGCCATCGTTGTCGCGCCAGTGCACCCACACACTGTCGCCCCAGGTCAGGCCATCGCTGGCCCAGCGCTGCGAGTTGGCGAAGTTGGCCAGCACCTTGGCGCCGCTGGGCAGGCGCACGTGGTAGACCGAGTGGCTGCCGAAATAGGCGATGTCCTCGATCACGCCCTGTGCCTTGTTGGTGTGCCCTTCCGGCTCGTCCTTGCCGATCATCACCTTCTCCGGGCGCAGCGCGAACGCGACCGGCTGCCCTTCATAACCGGTGATGCCATGGGCGATGTAGATCGGTGCCGGGAACAGCGGCGAGCGCACGGTCACGTACTCGGGCAGGTCCTCGTCGATCACCCCGTCGAACAGGTTGACCGAACCGATGAACTCGGCCACGAAGCGGTTGGCCGGCTGCTCGTAGACCTCGTCGGGCTTGCCGACCTGCTGGATCCAGCCGGCATCCATCACTGCGATGCGGGTGGCCATGGTCATCGCTTCTTCCTGGTCGTGGGTGACCATCACGCAGGTCACGCCCGACGACTCGATGATGCTGACCAGTTCCAGCTGCATCTGCGAGCGCAGCTTCTTGTCCAGCGCGCCCATCGGCTCGTCCAGCAGCAGCAGCTTCGGCCCCTTGGCCAGCGACCGCGCCAGCGCCACGCGCTGCTGCTGGCCACCGGACAGCTGGTGCGGCTTGCGCTTGCCCAGGTGGCCCATCTGCACCAGCTCCAGCATCTCGCCGACGCGCTTGCTGATCGCGTCCTTGGCCAGGCCATCCTGCTTCAGCCCGAAGGCGATGTTCTGCTCGACCGTCATGTGCGGGAACAGCGCATAGGACTGGAACATCATGTTGACCGGCCGCTGGTACGGCGGCAGCGCGTCCAGGCGCTGGCCATCGAGGGTGATGCTGCCCTTGGTGGGCGTCTCGAAGCCGCCCAGGCAGCGCAGCAGGGTCGACTTGCCACTGCCGGAGCCGCCGAGCAGGGCAAAGATCTCGCCCTTGCGCACGTCCAGATTGACGTCGTCGACGGCGACGAAACCGTCGAATTCCTTGCGCAGGTCACGAATGGAGAGATAGCCGGGCGCACCGGTCGTGTCGACGACGGCGGCTACCGGCTGGGCTTCAACGGGCATGGGGGCTCCGGGAGCGGGCGGTGGACAGCGGCCGCCATTCTAACGGCCCGGGGGCGCAGGGGATATGACGGCAACAGGCGGGCGGGGCCGGTCGGACCGCGCCTGCGCGGCCACTGCCCTTGCCGGGCAAGGCGCGCCTCCCTTCCCGGGGAGCGGGCGCCGGGCATGACCCGGCGCCGCCGGACCGGCTTACCGCCCGGTCTTCACCTCGGTCCACAGCCGGGTGTAGAGCTTGTCGGTCTCCGGCGTGTTGATCGAATAGGTGAACATCCTCTCGGCCACATCGGCCGGCGGGTAGATGGTCGGATCGGTACGGATCGCCTCGTCCACCAGCGGGGTCGCGGTCGGCACCGGGTTGGCGTAGTGGATGAAGTTGGTGTTGGCTGCGGCCACCTTCGGCTGCAGCAGGTAGTTGATGAACGCGTAGGCCGCTTCCGGGTGCTTGGCGTCCTTCGGGATCGCCAGCATGTCGAACCACTGCGGGGCGCCTTCCTTCGGGATCGAGTAGGCCACGTGCACGCCATTGCTGGCTTCCTCGGCACGGTCGCGGGCCTGGATGATGTCACCCGACCAGCCGACCACCAGGCAGGTGCCGCCATTGGCCAGCGAGCCCACGTACTGCGAGGAGTGGAAATTCTGCACGTACGGACGGATCGACTTCAGCAGGTCGGCCGCCTTCTGCAGCTCGGCCGGGTCGGCGCTGTGCGGGTCCAGGCCCAGGTAGTGCAGCGCGATCGGGATCATGTCCGCCGGCGTGTCCAGGATGGTCACGCCGCAGTCCTTCATCTTGCTGATGTTTTCCGGCTTGAACACCAGGTCCCAGCTGCTGGCGATGTCGGCGCTGCCGCCGAAGCGCTGCTTCAGCATGTCCACGTTGTAGCCGATGCCGGTGGTGCCGATCATGTACGGCACGCCGTACTGGTTGCCCGGGTCCTGGGTGGCGATGCGCTTCATCACCGCCGGATCGAGGTTGGCCAGGTTCGGGATCTTGCTCTTGTCCAGCGGCAGGAACACGCCGGCCTGGATCTGGCGCCCGAAGAAGTTCAGGGTCGGCACCACCACGTCGTAGCCGCTGTTGCCGGCCAGCAGCTTGGTCTCGACCATCTCATCGCTGTCGAACACATCGTAGGTCACCTTGATCCCGCTCTCCTTCTCGAAGGTCGGAATGGTGTCCTCGGCGATGTAATCGCTGTAGTTGTAGACGTTCAGGACCTGGCTGTCCTGCGCGCCACCTTTGCCACCGCCACAGGCGGCGAGCATGGCGGAGGCCAGGCCGAGCGTGAGGATACGCAGCTTCATCGGGTGCTCCAGAATGCGGAAGGGGGGCCGGCGGAGCCGGCAACGGGTGCCAGCCTACCCCCCGGCGGCGGATTTTTCTATTGCGGACGCTCAGACGTTCAGCAGCAGGAACTCGCGTTCCCACGAGCTGATGACACGGAAAAAGGTCTCGTATTCCTTGCGCTTGACCGAGATGTAGGCCCGGCAGAAACGCTCGCCCAGCAGCGCCTGCAGCGCGCCGCACTGTTCCAGGCCATCCAGCGCCTCGCCCAGCGAGCGCGGCAGGTTGTAGCCCAGTTCCTTGGCACTGCCACTGACCGGCGCATCCGGCGCAAGGCGCTCACGGATGCCGAGCAGGCCACAGGCCAGGGTGGCCGCCATGGCCAGGTAGGGGTTGGCGTCGGAACCGGCAAAACGGCTTTCGACGCGCATGTTTTCCGGAGTATCCAACGGCACCCGCAGGCCGCAGGTGCGGTTGTCGAACCCCCAGTGCACGTTGCTTGGTGAAACCTCGCCGAACACCAGCCGGCGGTAGGAATTCACGTTCGGCGCGAAGAAGGCCATGGCCATCGGCACATACTTCTGCAGGCCCGCCAGGTAGTGGGCGAACATGGGGCTGAAATCCTCGCCGCCATGCTCGCCACTGAACACGTTCTGGCCGTCGCTGATCCGCACCAGGCTCTGGTGGATGTGCATGGCACTGCCGGGCTCGTTCTCCATCGGCTTGGCCAGGAACGTGGCGTACACGCCGTGGCGCATCGCCGATTCGCGCATGGTGCGCTTGAACAGGAACACCTGGTCGGCCAGGTCCATCGCGTTGGCGTGGGTGAAATTGACCTCCAGCTGCGCCGCGCCGGACTCGTGGATCAGCGTGTCGACGTCCAGCTTCATCGCGTCGCAGTAGTCGTACATCAGGTCGAGGATCGGGTCGAACTCGTTGACCGCATCGATCGAGTAGGACTGGCGCGCCGTTTCCGGACGGCCTGAGCGGCCCGCCGGAGGCAGCAGCGGGAAATCCGGGTCGGTGTTCTTCTGCACCAGGAAGAACTCCAGTTCCGGTGCCACGACCGGGCGCAGGCCCAGTTCGGCATAGGCGTCCAGCACCCTGCGCAGCACGTTGCGCGGCGCCAGCTCGTGCGGTTCGCCGGTCTTGGTGTAGCAGTCATGGATGATCTGCGCCGTCGGGTCGGTGGCCCAGGGCACCATGCGCACGGTGTCCGGGTCCGGACGCAGGATCATGTCCGAATCCGACGGCGAGGTCAGGTCGTAGTAATCATCGGGGAACTCGCCGGTGACCGTAGTGGCGAAGATGCCTTCCGGCAACCTCGTGCCGTAGTCGTGCGAGAACTTGTCGGCGGGAATGATCTTGCCGCGCGCGTTGCCGGTGATGTCCGGCACCAGGCATTCGACCTCGGTGATCCGCCGCTCCTTCAGCCAGCGCAGCAGGCTGCTTTCCTGCGGTGCGGGGGGCGTGGCCGTCTTGCGCGGGCGCGTTCGGGAACTCATCGGGAATCCAGTCGGTTCTGTTGGTGCTGCCGGCAAGCTTGGCCGAACGCACGGAAAATAGCGTGATAGAACGGCACCTGCATGACACGCCACTCCGGGTGCCACTGTACGCCGAGCACGAATCGATGATGCAGGCTGCGCGCCGCCTCGACCAGCCCGTCGTCGGCCACCGCCTCGACCTGCAGCCCCTGCGCCAGGCGGGCGATGCCCTGCCCATGCACCGAATTGACCTGCACGCGCTCGCCCTCGTGCCACTGCGCCAGCCAACCATCGGCTGCCAGCGTGACCGCGTGGGCCGGGCCGTACTGCACCTCCACCAGCGCCTGCGGGTCCTCGCGATGGTCATCCAGGCCCGGCACGGCATGCACCTGCGGATGCAGGCTGCCGCCCAGTGCGACGTTCAACTCCTGGAAGCCGCGGCAGATCGCCAGCACCGGCAGGTCCAGCGCCAGCGCCCCGTGCAGCAGCGCGAAGGCATTGGCATCACGCGCCGGATCATGCGGGTTGCCCGGCCAGCTGCGGCCGCCTTCATAGTGTTGTGGTTCGATGTTGCTGACCGCACCGGTCAACAGCAGGCCATCCAGCCCCTGCAGCCAGTCACTGGCCGGCAACGGCGGCTGCAGGCTCGGCAACACCAGCGGGGTGACGTCGGCCGCCTCGACCAGCGCGTGCAGGTACTTCTCGCCGGCCACCGCGAAACGGTGATGGCCGAGCACGGTACTGTCGGTGGGCAGGCCCACCCAGGGCAGCCGGCGCATGGGAAAACTCCTTGGCGTGGGGACACGTTACCCGCCGGCCGACGAACGCGGCAAGTCATCACCGTCACACCATGGCCGTCATCCATCGGCGAAACTACACGGGTGAACACCGATCACCCTCCCCCACTCCGACCGTCTGCGCCGCAAGCGCGAGGCCTGCAGTGAGCGCCGCCTTCCCACCCAGCTGGTACGCCGCCAGCCTGCCCGAACCACCCGCGCTGCCCGCGCTGCGGGGCGATGCGCAGGCCGATGTGGCCGTGCTTGGCGCCGGATATACCGGCCTGACCGCGGCGCTGGAACTGGCGGCGCGTGGCCAGCGCGTGGTCCTGCTGGAAGCACAGCGGATCGGCTGGGGCGCCTCAGGGCGCAACGGCGGGCAGGCGCTGGTTGGCTATGGCTGCGAGGTGGATGAGCTGGAGCGCCAGCTCGGCCGCGATGATGCCCGCCGCCTGTTCGACTGGTCGCGCGATGCGGTGCAGGCGATGCGCATGCGCATCGACCGCCATGGCATCGACTGCCACTGGGTGGAAGGCCACGCCAGCGTCGCCATCCGCGAGCGTCACGAGCGTGATCTGCGCGCCAACTGTGAACACCTGCAGCGCCACTACAACTACCCCATGCAGTGGTGGGACCGTGACACCCTGCATGCGCAGCTGGACAGCCCGCGCTACCGCGCCGCGATGTTCGACCCGCTCAGCGCGCACCTTCAGCCGCTGGCCTATGCACGTGGCCTGGCCGATGCAGCACGCGCTGCCGGGGTGGTCATCCACGAGGATTCGCCCGTGGTGCGCGTCCAGCGTGGCTCCCAACCCGCGCTGCACACGGCGCAGGGCAGCGTGCGCGCCGCGCACCTGGTGGTGGCCGGCAACGCCTGGCTGCAGGGCCTGCTGCCCCAGCTGGAACGGCGGATCATGCCGGTCGGCACCTATATCGGTGCCAGCGCGCCACTGGGTGCGCAGCGCGCCCGCGCCCTGATCGGTAACAACATGGCCGTGGCCGACACCGCTTGGGCACTGGACTATTTCCGCCTCAGCCACGATCACCGCCTGCTGTTCGGCGGCCGCGCCAGTTATTCGGCCCTGCCCCCGCCCGGGCTGCACGGGGTGATGCAGCGGCGCATGCACCAGGTGTTCCCGCAGCTGGCCGACGTGCCGCTGGAGCAGGTCTGGGGCGGCTACGTGGACATTACCCGCAACCGCGCCCCGCACTGGGGCCGGCTGGATGGCAACCTGTATTTCGCGCAGGGGTTCTCGGGGCATGGCGTGGCCGCCGCCGGGCTGGCTGGCGAGGTGATTGCCGCCGCCATCGCCGGCCAGAGCGAGCGCCTGGACGTGTTCCAGCGCCTGCGGCATGCGCCCTTCCCCGGCGGGCGCCTGCTGCGGATGCCGCTGCTGGTGGCGGCGATGTCGTGGTACAAACTGCGGGACGCGTTGTGGTGAAACAGTGAGCTGGCACGGAAAGATTCCGAAGAACCGGCAACTCCTGATCCTCTACAGCATGTGAAAGACACTTATACAGAAGGCGTGACGGAATTCTCATTTGATCGGCAGATCGCATCGTCAATTGCATTATCTAATGCATGCCGATACCGTCCCCCCAGAACCGGGTCCCGCGGCGAATGGATACTGACAGGGAACGTGCTAGAGGGAGAAGTGCGATTGAACTGGTGGAATGAAGGTCTGCAGTTGAAGTTGCGTATCCGCCCGGCGGGGCTAGCGCTTGCGCTGTTGTATGCCATCGCGTGCTGGGCGTCTCGCCAGTTGTCGCTCGACCAGTTCTACCTGCCCGCCGGCGTCCGCGTGGCTGCAGTGCTGTTGTTCCCCCCTCGCTGGTGGCCGTACCTGCTGCTCGGCGAATACGCCTACTTTGCGCAGATGCGCGTGCCAATGATCGAGAAGTATGGGCTGGCCTGGATAGTGCTTGGTTCGGCGCTACTGATGCCTGCAGTGATGCTGATCGTGCATCTGCACCGGAAGATGATGGTCACCACGAAGAACGCGTGGCTGATTTCAGTTGCGGCGGCATCGGCGCTGGTGGTCACGGCGCTCAATCTGATGTTGGCACACCTTCTGTGGCCGACACCACCGGATATGCCGGTGCTTGCCAGCATCGCGCGCCTGGTCGTTGGCGACTTCATTGGCATACTGACGCTTGCACCGCTTGCGTTGCTGTGGACACGCCGGACCGGCAACGCCCGTTGGACATCAGGCTTCACTCCGCCTGCACTCGCTGCACTGACGTTGATGACGATGATTGGCCTGTATGCCGCACAGCTCCCGCTGGACGAAGCCAACGCCAAGACGTCGATGCAGCTGCTGATGGCGCTGCCGGTCGTCGTGCTCACCTGCCTGTATGGCTGGAGAGGTGCGGCGATCGGCGTACCGTCGCTCAACTTGATCATTGGTCTGACCACACCAAGCCCCTATACCGGTGCGTTCGATCCAGCCGCGTTCGCGACCCAGCAGATCATGGCGGTCACCGGCGCTGCACTGCTGGTGCTGGGGTCGCGCATTACCCACTACTACCACCGTTCGAGATTGGGCGAAGTGGGTGAAAGAGATGCGCTCAAGCACGCGCGCAATTCACTGGTGGCAAGCGAGCTTGATCTCCGTGAGCGCGCGCGACACCTGAGGAAGCTGGGGGACGGCATCGACACATCGCTCAGCGAGGTGGTGAATTGGCTCAATGCACAGGGCCATCCCACGATAGCGAACAGTCTCCTGCATATGGCTTCGGTCCATTCACGACAGTTCCGTGAACAGACCAGCATGGTCTACCCCGCCGCATTGGAACATCTTGGGCTCTACGTCGCCCTACAGGCCGGCGGCGTACGTAAAAGCTGGGATCTGAGTCATCGCGTGATGCGCCCTTGCTTGCTCGGTGATCCCTGTCAGCTCAGCGTCGGCCTGCAGCTTGCCGCCTATCGCGCTCTCACCGATGCCGTTTCACTGTTGATCAACAGTGAATCAGGTCAGATCAGCATCCGCGTGCGTTGTGGCAGGAGAGGAGAACGCCGCGGCATCCTGATGACGGTCGCACTCCTGGATTCGTACCGCAGCCTGTCACCGTCCACTTGCACCGCCACGGTCGAGCGCTTGGCTGGCCGGACGATTGCCTATGGCGGAACAGTGCAGTGCCATCGGAATCGGATACGGATGGCGATGATGGAAACGGGTGACTCCGCTGCCATCGGCATTGCATCATTCAACGCTATGGATCACGTAACGGCCTCGGGACAGGGAAACTCGCAGACCCAAACCTGATGGCCGATGCCCGCCAAAGGGCAGCCCTTACCGCAATCACCCTCTAACCGCGTTCATCGCGGCAAGTGCAGCGGCGCGGGATATCCCCACACCGCTGCGCACTTCAGCGTCTTTACGGTGTTTCAACCGACCAGATGACCTCG
This sequence comes from Stenotrophomonas sp. YJH_SMC_57, assembly GCF_059369755.1. NCBI lineage: Bacteria > Pseudomonadati > Pseudomonadota > Gammaproteobacteria > Lysobacterales > Lysobacteraceae > Stenotrophomonas > Stenotrophomonas sp. YJH_SMC_57. The sequence goes on along the minus strand of NZ_JCAFSZ010000005.1, from coordinate 328,218 downwards.
CCGCCACTACGATAACGCACCAGTGAAAAATCACTGCCGCTGTAGATCTGCGAGCGGCTGGCGCCTGCCGGTATCTGGATTTTCTGCTGGGGCAGCGAAACCTTAGCCAGATTGTCGCCTGCCGGCAGCACCCAGTATGCCCCCCCTGCGTTGCCGATGATCAGCTGCACGTTTCCGAGGAGGTCGTTCACCTGCAAATAGGTGATGCCGTCACGCTGGAATCCATAGAGCTGCCAGCTGGGATCCTGGCTGAGATTGACCGCAGCCGGACTTGCCTGCCCCAATCCAGCCGTAGCCAATGGCTTTCCATGAAAATCCGAGGGACCGCCCGCGATTGCCGGGGCAGCGGCAAGCATCAGAAATCCAGTAGCCGTACCAAAACATGAAAATCGCACAGTGACCTCCAGGTCGAAGTTGAAGTCGAGAACCTCCAGCTGATACTAACCGCTTCCCATCTGAGCAATGGGCCAAACGACGAGTACGGACGCTTTCGTCCTAAAGTTGCACTCGAAACTGCCGCTATCCGTGCCGAGCCCTCCCTCGTGAGCCACCGCATCATGCCCGTCCTGCCGCAGGCCGCCGTCGATGGCGACCTGGCCGATCCGCTGCCACAGCGGATCCTGCTGGTCGAAAACTCCCGTGCTTTCACTGGCATGCTGCGCGAGGCCATCGAGCAACGCCTGGAACTGCCGGTGGTGATCGCCTCCACCCTGGCCGAGGCCGACCGCCTGCTGAGCGAGGATGGGGGCTGGTTCCTGGTGCTGACCGGGCTGGTACTGGCCGACGGCGACCGCGATGCGGTGGTCGAGTTCTTCCTCAAGCGCGGCCTGCCGACCGTGGTGGTCAGCAGCGTCTACGATGAAGACCTGCGCAAGCGCGTGCTGCAGCAGCAGATCATCGACTACGTGCTGAAGAACACCCCCGGCAGCATCGATTACCTGGTCTGGCTGGTGCAGCGGCTGGAACGCAACCGTCGCATCGCGGCCCTGGTGGTGGACGATTCGCCCTCCGCGCGCGGCTATGCCGCGGCCCTGCTGCGCATGTACGGCCATGAGGTGCACGAGGCCGCCGACGGCAACGAAGGCCTGGCAGCGATCGAGGCGCACCCGGCGATCCGCCTGGCGGTGGTCGACCAGGAGATGCCCGGCATGCAGGGCGTGGAATTCACCCGCCGCCTGCGTACCCTGCGCTCGCGCGACAAGGTGGCGGTGATCGGCATCTCCGGCAATACCGATGCGTCACTGATCCCGCGCTTCCTGAAGAACGGCGCCAACGACTTCCTGCGCAAGCCTTTCTCGCGCGAGGAGTTCTTCTGCCGGGTCTCGCAGAACGTGGACCAGCTGGAACTGATCGGCACCCTGCAGGACCTGGCCACCCGCGATTTCCTCACCGGCCTGCCCAACCGCCGTTGCTTCCTTGAGCAGAGCCAGCGCCAGCTGCCGCAGCTGCAGCTGCACGGCCAATGCGTGGCGGTAGCGATGATCGACATCGATCACTTCAAGCACATCAACGACACCTACGGCCACGAAGCCGGCGACGATGCACTGCGTGCGGTAGCCGGCGCGGTGGCCGCGCACGCGCGCAGCCAGGACCTGATCGCGCGCTTCGGTGGCGAGGAATTCTGCCTGCTGGTGCCGGACATGGAACAGGACGAGGCGCTGCTGTACTTCGAGGAACTGCGCCAGCGCATCGCCGCGCTGGAAGTGGACATCGGCTCGGCCACGCTGCGCATGACCGTCAGCATCGGCCTGTGCTGCCTGCGCCCGCAGCGTGATGCGCTGCACCGGCTGATCTCCGAGGCCGACCGCCAGCTGTACCTGGCCAAGGCCGGCGGCCGCAACCGGGTCAGCTGCACCACCATGGCCAGTCCGCTGCGCCCACGCGAGCCCGCCCTGCCCTGACCGGCACGCCTTGATCCAGATCAACGCCGCCCGCGCGCTGCGGTTCTACAGTCGGCCCCGACATACGCATGAAGGGGAGCCGGGGATGGCACTACTGGTCTGGCAGGACGATCTGAACATCGGCATCGATGTGATCGATCAGCAACATCGCCGCATCATCGAGATGCTCAACCACCTGCACGTGGCCCAGGCCAGCATGCAGCGTGCGGCGGTGGGCGAAGTGATCGATGAAGTGGTCGACTACACCATGTCGCACTTCGCGTTCGAGGAAGAGCTGATGGAGGAGGCGGGTTATCCGTTCTGTGCCGCGCACAAGCGTGTGCATGAAGTCTTCATCAAGCGCGTGGCCGAGTACCGGCTGCGCTTCCAGGCCGGCGAGGACATCAGCGACGAGCTGCGTACCATGCTCTCGCGCTGGCTGTTCAACCACATCCGTGGCGATGACCAGGCCTACGCCGAGCAGGTCAAGGCGCACCTGAACCAGTTCGCCCGCGAGCATCAGGGCGGCGGCTGGCTGGGGCGCACGCTCAAGCGCTTCTTTGGTTGAGCCGCAGTGCGCGCCGGTGCAGCGCCACCAGCGCGCACAGCGTCGCCACCGCGGTCAGGCACAGGTAGTAACCCACCGCGACCAGGCCGAAGTGTTCGGCCAACCACGTGGCCAGGTACGGTGCCGGGGCCGCGCCGAGGATGCCGGCCAGGTTGAATGACAGCGACGCGCCGGTGTAGCGCACCTCCACCGGGTAGATCTCGGCCAGGAAGGTGCCGCACGGCCCGTAGGTCAGGCCCATCAGGAACAGGCCCAGGCACAGGAAGCCAGTAACCAGCCACGGGCTGTGCGGCTGGAACAGCGGTGCGAACAGCACGCCGAATCCGACGATCAGCACGCTGGCCACGATCATCGTGCGGCGCGTGCCCCAGCGGTCTCCGTAGCGTGCCGACAATGGGATGCCCAGTGCGAAGAACAGCATGCCGGCCATCTGCATCAGCAGGAACTGTTCGCGGCTGTAGCCCAGCACCGCGGTGCCATGGCCGAGGCTGAACACTGTCATCAGGTAGAACAGCACGAAGGTGGCGAACGCCCCCAGCGTGCCCAGCAGCATCGGCACCGGATGGTCACGCAGCACCGTCAGCATCGGCAGCCGCACCGGCGACTTGCGCTCCAGCGCCTTCTTGAAGTCGGGGGTCTCGTGGATGTTCAGGCGCACCCACAGGCCCAGCCCGACCAGCAGCGCGCTGGCCACGAAGGGAATGCGCCAGCCCCATTGCAGGAAGTCGTCCTGGCTCAGGCAGCGGCCCAGCACCAGGAAGATGCCGGCCGACAGCAGGAAGCCCAGCGGTGCGCCCAGCTGCGGGAACATGCCGTACCAGGCGCGCTTGCCCGGTGGTGCGTTCTCGGTGGCCAGCAGCACCGCCCCACCCCACTCGCCCCCCAGGCCCAGGCCCTGGCCGAAACGGCACAGCGCCAGCAGCGCCGGCGCCCACAGCCCGATCTGCGCATGGGTCGGCAGCAGGCCAATCAGTACCGTGGACAGGCCCATGGTCAGCAGTGCGGCCACCAGGGTGGCCTTGCGGCCGATGCGATCACCGAAGTGGCCGAACACCGCCGAGCCCACCGGCCGGGCGATGAACGCCACCGCGAAGGTCGCCAACGACTGCAGCAGTGCCGCCTGTTCGCTGCTGTCCGGGAAGAACAGGTGCGGGAACACCAGCACCGCGGCCGTGGCGTAGATGTAGAAGTCGAAGAACTCGATGGTGGTGCCGATCAGGCTGGCCAGCAGGACACGGCGGGGGGAATTCACGGGCGGTGCGGCAGCGCGGGTCGTCGACATCGGCAACACGGGTAACGGTGGATCGCCCGATTCTGCCACGGGCCGGTGGCCGCACGGGACGATGGTTTCAGCCGACACCGATGCCAACGAAATTTTTCAGGCCGCCCGCTAGGCTGCGCCACCGGTCCCTGCATGGAAGCTTCGCCGATGGCTGCAGTCGCGTTGCCGTGGTCCGATTCCCCGAAGCTGCCGCGCATGGCGGCGTGGCTGGTGGTGCTGCTGGTGCATGGCCTGATGGCGCTGTGGTTGTGGGGCAGTGGCCGGATCGTGCTGCGCGCTGACGATGGCGCACGGATCTCGTTGCGCTGGCTGCCACCGGAGCTGCCGGCGCCGGCGCCGTCACTTCCGGCGTTGCCCTCCGTACCGATGACGCGCCGGGCTGCATCGGTGAAGCCCCACTCTGCCCCGATCGCGCAGGCAAGTACCGCACTGCCGGCCGAAGAGGCTCCGGCGGCAGAGGCGCCGCTGATCCTGGGCCTGCCTGCGGGCAGCATCGACGGTGGCGACGGCATCAGCGCCGCGGGAGTCGCGCCACGCCTGATCGGTCGCCGCGAGGTGCATGCTGCGTTCGCGCCGCGCCGCAACTACTTCCGCATCCGCCGGCAGATGACCCCCGAGCAGATCGTGCACGGCGTGGCGCAGCTGCTGGGGCTGTGGCCGCCCGGGTATATCGTCGACCCTTGCGAGCTGGGGAAGCAGGATATGGACTATTTCCAGAATGTGGTCGAAGAGGCAGATCGCGACCTGTTGCGTGCTGCGGTGCTGCAGGTGAGCACACGCTGCCGGTAGCGTTCCCCAAAGAGCAGTCGAGCGTGGCTCGACTCTACAGAAGCGCGGGCAGACCCGACGCTACAACTGGATCCAGGTGGCCTTGATCTCGCTGTACTTGTCGAACGCGTGCAAGGATTTGTCGCGCCCATTGCCCGACTGCTTGTAGCCACCGAAGGGGGCGGTCATGTCGCCGCCATCCCAGCCATTCACCCACACGCTGCCGGCGCGCAGCTGGCGTGCAACGCGATGCGCGCGACCAAGATCACGTGTCCACAGGCCGGCAGCCAATCCATAGCGGCTGTCGTTGGCCAGGCGCACGGCTTCAGCTTCGTCATCGAAACCGAGCACGGCCAGGACCGGCCCGAACACTTCCTCGCGCGCCAGGGCCTGCTCGGGCCGTACCTGGTCGAACACAGTGGGCTGCACATAGCAGCCGCCCGCTTCCACCTCGGCGCGATGGCCGCCCAGCATCAATCGGGCGCCCTCGCCTTCGGCACGCGCGATATCGCCCATCACCTTGTGCAGATGCGCGGCATCGACCAGCGCACCCATCGGTGCGTCGGCTTCCAGCGGGTGGCGCGGCTGCATGTGCTGGCCATAGGCCACCACCTGGTGCACGAAATCCTCGCGGATCGAGCGTTGCACCAGCAGCCGCGAGCCAGCAGTGCAGACTTCCCCCTGGTTGAAGAAGATGCCCTGCGCCACGCCCTTGGCCGCCGCATCGAGGTCGGGGGCGTCGGCGAACACCACGTGCGGGCTCTTGCCGCCGCATTCCAGCCAGACCCGCTTGAGGTTGGATCGGCCAGAGTATTCCAGCAGCTTCGCGCCCGTGGCGGTGGAGCCGGTGAAGGCCAGCACGTCCACGTCCATGTGCAGGGCCAGCGGTTCGCCGACGCGCGCTCCATGGCCGGGCAACACGTTCAGGACCCCGTCCGGCAGGCCCGCCTCGGCGGCCAGTACCGCCAGCCGCAGCGCACTCAGCGGCGATCGTTCCGAAGGTTTGAGTACCACTGAATTGCCCATCGCCAGCGCCGGCGCGATCTTCCAGCAGGCCATCAGCAACGGGAAGTTCCACGGCACGATGGCCGCCACCACGCCGGCGGCCTCGCGCGTGACCAGCCCCAGTTCGTGCGGGCCGGTGGGCGCGATCTCCCCGTACAGCTTGTCCACCGCTTCAGCGGTCCAGCTCAGGCAGCGCACCACGCCGGGCAGGTCGATGCGCCGCGCATCGCGCACCGGCTTGCCCATGTCCAGGGTTTCCAGCAGGGCCAGTTCGTCGGCGTGCGTTTCCACCAGCGCAGCCAGCGCCAGCAGCACGCGCTTGCGATGCGCCGGGCTGGCCTGCGACCAGTGGCCCGCATCGAAGGAGCGGCGGGCCGCCAGCACGGCACGCTCCACATCCTGCGCGTCGCAGTCGGCGACCGCACCCAGCACGCGACCGTCGATCGGGCTGATGCAGTCGAAGCGGGCGCCGCTGGCAGCGTCGACCTGGCGGCCGTCGATGAAGGCCTGGCCGGGCATCGACAGCTGGAGCGCCAGCGCCTGCCAGTGGCTGCGGTCGGGGAAATCGGCCATGGAACACTCCTGCAATCAACCAGCCTTGCTTATACCGGGGCCGCCGCGACTTCGCCGTGACGCAGCTGCGCTACATTCATCGCATCGCACCCGATGGAGCTGGCATGAAGCGTCCCGAAAGCGACCTGCACGACCTGGCCACCCAGCGTCCCGAATCCCTGGACGCGTACTGGATGCCGTTCACCGCCAATCGCCAGTACAAGGCGGCGCCGCGTGTGCTGGTACGCGCCGAGGGCATGCACTACGAAGATGTCGACGGCCGCCAGATCCTCGACGGCACCGCCGGCCTGTGGTGCTGCAACGCCGGCCACGCGCGGCCACGCATCGTCGAGGCCATCGTCGAGCAGGCCCGCACGCTCGACTATTCACCGGCCTTCCAGATGGGCTCGCCGCCGGCCTTCGCACTGGCGCAGCGGCTGGCCGCACTGGCGCCGGCCGCGCTCAACCATGTGTTCTTCACCAGCTCCGGGTCCGAGGCGGTGGATACCGCGATGAAGATCGCGCTGGCCTACCACCGCCAGCGTGGCGAAGGCCAGCGCACCCGCTTCATCAGCCGCGAGAAGGCCTACCACGGGGTCGGCTTCGGCGGCATGGCACTGGGCGGCCTGCCCAACAACCGCAGGGCATTCGGCCTGCAGCTGGGCGGCGTGGACTATCTGCGCCACACCCTGGACCTGCAGCGCAATGCATTCAGCAAGGGCCTGCCACGCCAGGGCGCGGAGCTGGCCGATGACCTGGAGCGGCTGATCGCGCTGCACGATGCATCGACCATTGCCGCGGTGTTCGTTGAACCCATCGCCGGTTCAGCCGGGGTGATCCTGCCCGCACCGGGTTACCTGCAGCGGCTGCGCGAGCTGTGCGACCACCACGGCATCCTGCTGGTGTTCGATGAAGTGATCACCGGCTTCGGCCGGGTCGGCATGCCCTTTGCCGCACAACGCTTTGGGGTCACCCCGGACCTGCTGACCTTCGCCAAGGCGGTCAGCAACGGTGCGGTGCCGCTGGGCGGCGTGCTGGCCAGCGATGCGGTGCATGCCGCGTTGATGCAGGCGCCCCCGCAGGCCATCGAGCTGTTCCACGGCTACACCTATTCGGGCCATCCGCTGGCCTGCGCAGCGGCGCTGGCCACGCTGGAGGTCTATGCCGAGGAGCGCCTGTTCGAGCGCGCCATCGAGCTGGGTGAATACTGGCAGGAGCGGTTGCACGCCCTGCAGGGGCTGCCCAACGTGATCGATATCCGCAACTTCGGGCTGGTCGGTGCGGTGGAGCTGGCGCCACGCCGGGACACCCCCGGCAGCCGCGGCTACGAGGTGTTCCGCCGCTGCTTCCACGACGGCCGGCTGCTGGTGCGCTGTACCGGCGACATCATCGCGTTGTCGCCGCCATTGATCGTGGACAAGCCGCAGATCGACCAGATCACCGGCATCCTCGGCGAGATGATCCGGGCCACCGCCTGAGTCCGGATCGGCGGTGGCGAGCAGGTACAATGGACGGTTCCGCTCCTGCTCGCTGCCGTGCCCATGGATATCGTCGTCAAAGAAGAACTCAAGGCCTACATCGACCCGCTGACTGCGGACGAACATGACGCGCTGGAGCGCAGCATCCTGGCCGAAGGCTGCCGCGATGCGCTGGTGCTGTGGGGCGATGTGCTGGTCGACGGCCACAACCGCTTCGGCATCTGCCAGAAGCACGGCCTGCCGTTCAACACCGTGCAGAACACCCGCTTCCAGAGCATGGAAGACGTGCACCTGTGGATGATCGAGCAGCACCTGGGCCGTCGCAGCGTTTCGGACTTCCAGCGCGGCGTGCTGGCGCTGCGCAAGCGCGACATCCTGGCTGCCCGCAAGCAGGTCGAGCAGGCGCAGCTGCAACGCGAGAGCGACGGCACCGCCGAGATTGTCGAGGACGCTGGCGAAGACAGCCCGCCGTGGGAACCGGCGCCGAAGATCAGCCGCGCCGAGCTGGCCCGCGAAGCCAAGCTGAGCACCAGCCAGGTCGGCATGATCGAGCGCATCCACGCCCAGGCCGCGGCCGAAGTGGTGGAAGCGGTGAAGGCCGGCGTGATTTCGATCAGCGCCGCCGCAGCCGTGGCCGACCTGCCCGAGGAAGAGCAGCGCGCCGCCGCCGCCGGTGGCAAGGATGAACTGAAGCAGGCCGCCAAGCGCGTGCGCGAGTCCAAGCGCAAGCCGCGTGCCCCGAAGCCGGACGCGGCCGAGATGGACTTCGAGGAGCCGGATGAGGACGCGATCGCCAGCCGCGACGCCGAAGTGCTGTCGGCCCTGGAGCAGCTGGGCGAGGACGCACCGGCGCTGCGTCGCCGCGTCGTCGCGTTGACCCGCGAGAATGACACCCTGCGCGCGCAGCTGGCCGCGCTGCGCAAGCAACTCGAAGCGCTCTGAACCAGCGGGTAGTGCCGGCCGCTGGCCGGCAACCCCATGAACGTTCCGGGTGCGTTGCGGATGCCGGCCAGCGCCCGACACTACCCGATGCTCATGCAGGGCCGGATAGACTTCGGGCATGACGCCTGCCAACGATCCGCGCCGCGCACAGCTGCGGCGCCTGAAAGCCCTCGCGCTGGGCCTGCTGCTGTTGATGCTGGCCGGATTCGCGGTCAGCCACTGGCAGGGCGAGCGCGGCATCTGGGCCTGGGTCTCGGCCTTCTGCGAGGCCGCCGCCGTGGGTGCGCTGGCCGACTGGTTCGCCGTCGTCGCGCTGTTCCGGCGGCCGATGGGACTGCCCATTCCGCACACCGCGATCATCCCGCGCAGCAAGGAACGCATCGGTGACAGCCTGGCGCTGTTCGTGCGCGACCAGTTCCTGGAACCGGGCGTGCTGTTGGCCAAGCTGCAGGTGTTCGATCCGGCCAGCCGCCTGGGCAGCTGGCTGGCCGATCCGGCGCGTTCGCGGATGCTGGCCGACATGGCGCGCGGCTGGGCGTTGCAGGCACTGGATTTCTTCGACGAGACCGCCGTGCGCCGGCAGCTGCACGGTTTCGTGGTGCAACAGCTGCGGCAGTGGAATGCCGCCGCCACCGCCGGCGAGCTGCTGGCCCTGCTGACCGCCGATGGCCGTCATCAGCGCGTGCTGGACGAGGGCCTGCAGCGGCTGGGGCGCTGGCTGGAGCAGGCGGAAGTGAAGGAGCGCGCCTCGCAGCTGATCGTGCGCTACATCCAGCGCGAATGGCCGACGCTGTCGAGCACGGTGAACTGGGTCAAGCCGATCGACGAGATCGGTGACAGCCTGGCCGAGCGCCTGGCGCGCGCGGTGCTGGAAGAACTGCAACAGGTGCTGGCCGAGCCGGAGCATCCGCTGCGCCAGGACTATGAGCGCTGGCTGCAGGCCTACGTGCAGCGCCTGCGCGAAGACCCGGCGCTGGCCGAACGCGTCGAACAGCTCAAGCAGGAAATGATCGACCACCCTGCCCTGCAGGAGTACGTGCAGGGGCTGTGGGCGCGCATCCATGCCAGCCTGCGTGCCGACCTGCAGCGCGACGACTCCGCACTGGTCGGCCACCTGCAGCGCAGCCTGGCCTCGCTGGGCAGCAGCCTGCAGGCCGACCCCGCCCTGCGTGAGGCACTGAACCAGCACCTGCTGGAAGGCGCGCAGCGCCTGACCGAGCGCCTGCGCGAGGGCGTGACCACGCATATCGCGCAGACCGTAAAGGGCTGGGACGAGCGGCACCTGGTCGAGCAGCTGGAACTGAGCGTGGGCCGCGACCTGCAGTTCATCCGCTTCAACGGCACCCTGGTCGGCGGGCTGATTGGCCTGCTGCTGCATGCGGCGACGGTGATCTTCCGGTTCTGAACGCGCGCCTCGATCCACCGGCTGTAGTCGTCACGCTTGATTAACGAAATGCGAATGCCTATCATTTGCTAATCGGTTGTACGCTTAGCCAAGCGGGGCACGGATGCACGTACCCACCCGCCCCTTCGCCCGTGTACATCCCCCGACTACCGGGTCGCCTGCACTGCGCGGGTGGCGCACCGTCGATGGGGCTCGCTGGGCGACGTGCGCGGAGCGCATGGCGACTGTACCTGCGCATTCCATCGCCTGATTCGTCCTGCATGGAATCGCACTGATGGCAATGCCGCTGAACTCCCCCCGTCCCACCGTGTTGGCCCTGGCCGTGACTGCATTGATGATCGCCCCGCTGGCCCACGCCGACGGCACTGCCGATCCTTCCGCGCGCACGCTGGATACGGTGAAGGTGACTGCCGATGGCGAGATGCCCGGCAGCTATACGGTGAAAGGCGCGCGCACCGCGACCAAGCTCGACCTGTCGCTGCGCGAGACGCCGCAGTCGGTAACGGTGGTTACCCGCCAGCGCCTGGATGACATGGGCCTGTTCTCGCTGTCGGACGTGATGGGCCAGGTGACGGGCGTCAGCGTGTCGGTCACCGACAGCGAGCGCATCAACTATGTCTCGCGCGGCTACACCATCGACAACTTCCAGATCGACGGCATGCTCAACACCTTCGGTGGCTCGATCAAGACCAACACCGACAACGTGATCTACGAGCGCATCGAAGTGATCCGCGGCGCCACCGGCCTGACCACCGGCGCGGGTGATCCGTCCGGCACCATCAGCATGATCCGCAAGCGGCCGACCGACACTTTCCAGATGGGCGCCAACCTGACCCTCGGCCGCTGGAACAACCGTCGCCTGGAAGCCGACCTCGGCGGCCCCGTCGCCTGGGACGGCCGCATCCGCGCACGCATCGTGGCCGCCAAGCAGCAGAGCGACTCGTTCCGCGATGTCTACAGGCTCGACAAGGACGTGTTCTACGGCATCGTGCAGGCCGACCTGAGCGACAGCACGCTGTTCGAAGTGGGCTACGAGTACCAGTCGCCGCACACCACCGGCGTGACCTGGGGCGTGGTGCCGTACTGGGGCGCCGACGGCGCACCGGCCAACCTGCCGCGCTCGACCAACCTTTCTGCGTCCTGGAGTGCCTGGCCGATCGTGGAGAAAACCAGCTTCGCTCGACTGGAACAGCAACTGGGCAACGGCTGGTCGGTGAAGGGCAACGTCAGCCACGCCGTGCGCGATACCGATGGCAGCGTCTGGTACGGCGCGGCCGGCTACCCGCGCGCCGACGGTACCGGCGTGACCGCCTACATTTCGCACTTCAACGAACACAGCACGATGGACGTGTTCGACATCAACGTGGGCGGGCCGTTCAAGCTGTTCGGGCGCGAGCACGAGCTGGTGTTCGGCCTCGGCCAGTCGGTGCGCAAGGGTGAGTCCGAGGCCACGTCGTTCGATTCCAGCGCACCGGGCTACGCGCAGGTGCCCGACTGGCGTCACTGGACCGGCGAGGTACCGGTACTGCCGGTGACCCGCTTTGGTCGCCTGTCGTCACAGGACGAACTGCGCCAGCGCGCCGCCTATGTTGCCGCCCGACTTCGCCTTGCCGATCCGTTGCTGGCCGTGGTGGGCGCCCGCTATGGCAGCTGGGAAACCCGTACCTGGGCCTATGGCTATGATGCCGCCGGCAACCGCAACAGCACCAAGCGCAGCGGCTACAAGCCCGACGACATGCTCACCCCGTATGCCGGCCTGGTGTACGACTTCAACTCGACCTTCAGCGGCTATGTCAGCTACACCGACATCTTCAAGCCGCAGAAATCCCGCGACCGCAACGGCAACTACCTGGAGCCGGTGGTCGGCGACATGTATGAAGCGGGCGTCAAGGCCGAGTTCTTCGGCGGCCTGCTGAATGCTTCGGCGGCGGTGTTCGAAGGCAAGCAGGACAACGTGGCCGAGATCGATGATTCAGTGCCGGTGAACTCGCTGCCCGATGGCAGCCAGGCCTACCGATCCACCGGCAAGGGCAACAAGGTGAAGGGGTGGGAAATCGAGACCCAGGGCAGCATCGGCGAGCAATGGAACGTCTCGGCGGGATTCGCCCATACCGTCATCCGCAACAAGGACGGCGTGCTGCAGCGGACCACAGCCCCGCAGGACACCTTCCGCCTCAACGCCAGCTGGCGCCCCGGCGGTATCGATGGCCGCTTCTGGCTGGGAGGCGGCGCCACCTGGCAGAGCCGCATCTGGAACACCAGCACCAAGGCGGATGGCAGCAAGGCCAATATCACCCAGGACGCGTTCTACCTGCTGAACCTGGCCGGCGGCTACCGCTTCAACGAGAACTTCAGCGCGCAGCTGAACATCAACAACCTGCTGGACAGGAAGTATTTCAACAACGTCGGTTTCTACAGCGGCGTGTACTGGGGCGAACCACGCAACGTGACAATGACGCTGCGCTGGAAGCTCTGACCCCCGATGGATGGCACCGGTTCTGCGACCGGTGCCCGGCCATGGATGGCCAACCCCGGCGCGCTGCGGTGCGCCGGTCCCTTTTCACTGAAACCAGCAGGAATGCCGTGGACCGCTCGCCCGCAACCGCCAGCCCCCGCACCTTCTTCTCCAACCCACGCTGGGGCGTGCTGTCACGCTCGCTGGCCGCGATCTTCGGCGGCTACGCGCTGGCCTCGGTGACCAGCGTGTTCTGCGCGCTGGCGCTGCCCGGCGCGCGCGGCCAGACCGTGCTGACCGGCATGCTGCTGGCGATCCTGGTGGCCGCCTGCGCAGCGCTGTGGGCGTTCGCCACCCGCACTGCGCTGCGCGCCTGGGTCGGCATCCTGGTCCCCACCCTGCTGATGGCCGCCGTCGCGCGCCTGCTGGGGGCCTGGGCATGAAGAACGGATTCCGCCAATCGATGGCCTGGCTGCACACCTGGACCGGCCTGCTGGTCGGCTGGCTGCTGCTGCTGATCTTCATGGCCGGCACCGCCAGCTACTACCGCGAGGAAATCAGCCGCTGGATGCGCCCGGAGCTGCCGGCCAACAAGGTCAGCATCGACGTGGCCGCGCAACGCGCGGTGGACTACCTGCAGGCCAACGCCAGCCAGGCCGAGAACTGGTTCGTCACCCTGCCCCAGCCGCGCAACCCGGCCATGCAGATGTTCTGGCGGCTGCCGCCGGAACTGGCCGATCCCAGCCGTGGCCGGCGCGGTGGTTTTGGTGATGCCACGCTGGACCCGAACACCGGCCAGGCCCTGAAGGCGCGCGAGACGCGTGGCGGAGATTTCTTCTACCGCCTGCACTTCGACCTGCATTACATCCCGGTGCTGTGGGCGCGCTACCTGGTCGGCTTCTGCGCGATGTTCATGCTGGTGGCGATCATCACCGGCGTCATCACCCACAAGAAAATCTTCAAGGACTTCTTCACCTTCCGCAAGGACAAGGGCCTGCGGTCGTGGCTGGATTTCCACAACGTCAGCGCGGTGATGGCACTGCCCTACCACGCGATGATCACCTACACCGGCATCGTCACCCTGATGATCATGTACCTGCCGTGGGGGGTGAAGGTGGCCTACCCGCAGGACGAGGACAAGTTCTTCAGCGAAGCCTTCGGCGGCATGCCGGAGGTGACCGCGCCGGCCGAGGGCCGCGCCACGCCGCTGCCGATCGCGCAGCTGCTGGACAACGCGCGTGCGCACTGGCATGGCGTGGAAGTGGCCGGCTTCACCGTGTCCAACCCGGGCGCGGCCAATGCGGTGATCGACATCCGCCAGCGCGACGGCAAGCGCCTGTCCACCGACACCCCGGCGCTGCGCTACGACATGATCAACGGCACGCTGCTGGAAGAGACGCCGCCCTCCGGTGGTGCCACCGCCACCCGTGGCGTGCTGTATGGCCTGCACCTGGCCCGCTTCGCCGACTGGGGCCTGCGCGCACTGTTCTTCCTGTCCGGCCTGGTCGGCTGCCTGATGGTGGCCAGCGGCGTGGTGCTGTGGGCAGTGAAGGAACGGCCCAAGCACGCCAAGAGTGGCCGCATCGGCTTCGGCCTGCGCCTGGTCGATGCACTGAACATCGGCACCGTGGCCGGCCTGCCGATTGCGTTCGCCGCCTACTTCTGGGGCAACCGCCTGCTGCCGCTGGACATCGCCGAGCGCTCCAGTGCCGAGGCCAATGTGTTCTTCTACGCCTGGGGCGCGGCGCTGCTGGCCGCCTTCATCTGGCCGAAGCGGATGATGTGGGCCTGGCAACTGTACCTGGGCGCCGCCGCGTTCGCGCTGGTGCCGGTGGTCAACGCGCTGACCACCCATGCGCATCTGGGCGTGACCCTGCGCAACGGTGACTGGGTGCTGGCCGGCGTCGACCTGTCGATGATCGCGTTTGGTGCGATGCTGGCGCTGTGTGGATGGCGCATGCAGCGCTGGACGCCGCCGCTGTCTGCCGCCGAGAAGAAGAAGCGTGCCGCGGCGGCGGCTGCCAAGGCTCCGGTTGATGCTGCGGAAGCTGCCGAAGCGGAGGCCAGCGCATGATGCTTCTGGCGTTGACCCTGTCGTTCTCCGCGTTCACCGCACTGTCGCTGGCGATGGAAAAACACCAGCACGACCTGCATGGCAAGGCGGCAGCCTCGCCAGCACGGCGCACGCAATTTCGGGTGCTGGGCTGGGCCCTGCTGGCGGTGGCATTCGCGCTGTGCGTGGCCGACCATGGCTGGGCGATGGGCCCGGTGCTGTGGCTGGGCACGATGACGCTGGGCGGCGCGGTGTTGTCGTTCGGGTTGTACCCGTACCGGCCGAAGTGGATCGCCGCGCTGGCGATCGCGCTGCCCGCGGCCGGGCTGCTGGTAGCGGTGCTGTAGCCACCATCCACGCGTGGCGTGGATCTACCGGCCAGACAGGGGTAGTGCCGGCCGCTGGCCGGCATCCCATGATCCCTCTGCGGATCTGTCACCGTTGCCGGCCAGCGGCCGGCACTACCGGACTTACCCCAACCGCTTCAATTCCCACGCGCGGTGGATGCGCGCGTTGCGCTCGAAATCCGGGCCGATGGTGCGCGCGGTGATCTCGCGGCACTGGGCGAACTCGGCGATGGCGTTCTCTTCCAGCTTGAAGCGGCGGAAGTTGTTGGAGAAATACAGCACGCCACCCGGCGCCAGTCGTGCCACTGCGGCGCGCAGCAGCTTCAGCTGTTCGCGCTGCACGTCGAAGTCGTCGGCGCGCGCGGAGTTGGAGAAGGTCGGCGGGTCACAGAAGATCACGTCGTACTGCCCGCGGTCGCCTTCCAGCCACGCCATGGCGTCGGCCTGCACCAGCAGATGCTGGTTGCCGCCCTGCCCGTTCAACGCCAGGTTGTCGTAGCACCACTGCAGGTAGGTGGCCGACAGGTCGACGCTGGTGGTGCTGGCGGCACCGGCCACAGCCGCCTGCACGCTGGCCACGCCGGTGTAGCAGAACAGGTTGAGGAAGCGCTTGCCCCGCACCTGCTCGGCCATCATCCGGCGCAGCGGGCGATGGTCGAGGAACAGGCCGGTATCCAGGTAATCGAACAGGTTCACCTGCAGCAGCGCGTTGTTCTCACGCACCACGATGAACTCGTCGCGCTGTTCGAAGCGGCCGTACTTGCTGCCGCCCTTGCCGCGCTCGCGCGACTTCATCGACACCTGTTCCGGCGGCACGCCGAATACTTCACGCGCGGCCGCCAGCAACTCGTTGCGGCGACGGCGCACGTCGTTCTCCGGAATCGCCGCCGGCGCGGCGTATTCCTGCACATGCAGGAAGGTGCGGCGCTGGCCACCGTCTTCTTCATAGACGTCGATGGCCGCAGCGTACTCCGGCAGGTCGGCATCGTAGGCGCGGAAGCAGGTGATGTCCTCGCGGGCGCGCCAGCTCTTGAACTTCTTCAGGTTCTTGCGCAGGCGGTTGGCCACCATCTGCGCACCTTCGCTCAGCTCGCGCGGCTGCGCCGGGTCGCGGCCCGGCACGGCGATCGGGTCGCAGACGATCAGCGCGCATTCCAGCGCACCATTGAACATCTGGTACTTCTTGCCGGCGCGCAGGCCAGTGGCGAAGGCCAGTTCGTCGTTGCCGCACAGCAGGCTGGCGCGCCACTGCGGCACCGCCTTCTGCAGGGCATTGCCCAGCGCGCGGTACAGCGCCGGATCGGCCGCCAGGCGCTCGTCGTACGGCGGGTTGCAGACCACCGCGCCGATCTCCTGCTCCGGCGCGGCCAGGTCGGCCACGTCGGCGCGGGTGAAGCGGATCGCATGGGCAACGCCCGCTACTTCGGCGTTCTCGCGCGCCGCCTGGATCGCGGTCGGGTCGATGTCGCTGCCGTGGATGACCGGCTTCAACGCTGCCAGGCCGGCCGCTTCGCGGTCACGTGCCTCGCTCTGGATGGCCTTCCAGGCGGCCTTGTCGAAGCCCAGCCAGCGGCTCGGCGGCAGGCTGCCGTGGCGCATCAGGCCGGGGGCAACGTCGGCGGCCATCAGCGCGCCTTCGATCAGCAGCGTGCCGCTGCCGCACATCGGGTCCAGCAGCCCACCACCGGCGGCGTGCAGGCGCGGCCACTGCGCGCGCAGCAGCAGCGCGGCGGCCAGGTTTTCCTTCAGCGGCGCCTCGTGGGCAGCGCCGCGCCAGCCACGGCGGTGCAGCGGGCCGCCGCCCAGGTCGATCGACAGCGAGGCGCGGCCCTTGCGCAGCGACAGGTTCACGCGCACATCCGGCAGGTCGGTGTTGACCGAAGGGCGTTCCAGGCCTTCGTCACGCATGCGGTCGACGATGGCGTCCTTGATCCGCTGCGCCGCGAATCGGGCGTGGGTGATCTTGTCGCCGGACACGTGTGCGTCCACCGCCAGGGTCATCTCCGGCTTGATGTGCTCGTGCCACGGCAGCGCACGCACGCCGTCGTACAGGGCCTGCTCGTCCGGGCACTCGAACTCGTCGATCGGCCACAGCACGCGGCTGGCCAGGCGCGACCACATGACGATCCGCAGCGCCTGCTCCAGTTCGCCGTCGGCGTTGACGCCGGCAATGGTGGCGGTGGCCTTGCCAAGGCCCAGGGCCGACAGTTCATCGGCAAGCAGGTATTCCAGGCCCTTGGCGCAGGAGACGAAGAATTTCACGGGATCGGTTCGCAGGTGGTCGGGCGCGGCACAGGGGCCGGGCCAGTCGGAAAGGAGGGCCGTAGGCACGGCCGGCAGGCCCGCGCCGGGGGCGGCGGGGCTGCCATTGTAGTCAAAGCGGGCGGGCGCGCCGTGCGCCC
This sequence comes from Stenotrophomonas sp. YJH_SMC_57, assembly GCF_059369755.1. Lineage (NCBI taxonomy): Bacteria > Pseudomonadati > Pseudomonadota > Gammaproteobacteria > Lysobacterales > Lysobacteraceae > Stenotrophomonas > Stenotrophomonas sp. YJH_SMC_57. The sequence continues at coordinate 311,081 of NZ_JCAFSZ010000005.1, read as the reverse complement.
GGGCTTCACAGCTGGCGCAGCAGGCGCTCGAACGCCTGCGCGGAGGCCTCCACGTGGTGCTCAAGGCGGTGCCCATCATCGACCAGCAGCAGCTGCGCCGAACGCGCCTGTGCCCAGGTAATGACCCCGGCGGCTGGCACCACCTCGTCGTGCCAGGCCTGCACCACCGTGGTCGGTACCGCGGCGGCATCCAGCGCCGGCATCGGGCCCATGGTGGTCGGCGGCACCATCAGGAACAGGCCGGCCACCGGCACCTGCAGCGAGGCGATGGCGGAAATGTAGGCACCGAGGCTGGAGCCGGCCAGCACCACCGGCCCCTGCCCGGCGGCAATGGCGGCACGCTCGACCAGGCGCCGCAGGCGGGTCGGCACGTCGCCCACCCGGCTGACCTCGCTCATCGCGTCCAGGTCGGTGTAGTCGGGGCGTTCATGGGTCCAGCCCAGGCGTTGTGCCACCTCGGCCAGCGCGGTGACCTTGGTCGCGTCCGGGCCGCTCTCGAAACCGTGCGACAGGATGCAGTGACCGCGGCTCATGCGCGCGCTCCGCGCGAGCGGGCCGATGAGGAAGGGGAAGGCAGGTTCATACCGCAATGCTAGCATCGCCGGATGCCCAACCCGCTCCTGCCCGGCCTGCAGCTGCAGCCCCTGCCCTACCACGACCGCCTGCCGCTGCGCGACCCGGCCACGCTGGAGATGGTGGTGATCCACTGCACCGAACTGCCCGACCTGGCGATGGCCCGCGAGTACGGCGAGCGCGTGCTGTACGACAGTGGCGCCGGCAACAGCGGCCACTTCTACATCGATCGCGACGGTCGCGTGGTGCAGTACGTGGCACCGGAACGGGTGGCCCACCATGTGCGCGGCATGAACGCACATACGCTGGGCATCGAGCTGGTCAATACCGGGCGTTACCCGCACTGGTTCGACAGCCGCCACCAGGCGATGGACGAGCCGTACACCGAGGCGCAGCTGGTGGCACTGGAGGCGCTGCTGCTGGCGCTGGTGGCGCGCTATCCGTCGCTGCAGCGGATTGCCGGGCACGACCAGCTGGATCTGGAGCAGGTGCCGGCCAGTGATGATGCGGCACTGACGGTGGCGCGCAAGCGTGATCCGGGGCCGTTGTTCCCGTGGGCGCGGATTCTGGCGAAGGTGCCGCTGCAGGGGTTGGGGTGAGGGTTTGCAGGGCTGCGCCCTGCAGCTGCAGAGGCGACGTCAACGTCAACGTCAACGTCAAAAGCAGGCTATCCGTGGGTTGGCGGGGTGGGTCCGGTCGCCGCATTCATGCGGCTCACGCCCCCGCAACCGGACCCAGCCCGCCTTCGACAGATCTCTGCTGCTGTTGGTAGGTGTCGACCTTGGTCGACACGGTAGATCCACGCCATGCGTGGATGAACGTCGAATCGTTCGGAATGGGCTCTTGTAGAGTCGAGCCGTGCTCGACTGCTCCTGGCCCGGATTACTCAGGCGCCGGTCGCCACCGGGCGGCTGCTGTCGCTGACCCAACCACTCCAGGAATCGGCATAGATGCGTGCGCCGGACAACCCGGCCGATTCCATCGCCAGCAGCAGGTGGCAGGCGGTGACGCCGGAGCCACACATCAGCACCACCTGTTGCGGATCACGGTTGCCGATCACGCCCTGCAGTTCGGCGCGCAGTTCCTGTGCATCGCGCAGGCGGCCGTCGAGGACATTCAAGGCGAACGGACGGTTGACCGCACCCGGCACGTGGCCGGCGACCGGGTCCAGCGGCTCCACTTCGCCACGGAAACGTTCGCCCGCACGGGCATCGACCAGCCAACCCGGCGCGTGCTTCAACCGCGCAGAGATTTCATCGGCATTGGCGATCTGGGTGGTATCGAAACGTCCCGGATAGGCCGGCAGCGCCGTTACCACCTCCTGCCCGGTCGCCAGCGGATGGCCGGCAGCCTGCCAGGCGGCGATTCCGCCGTCGAGCACGGCGACCTTGCTGTGACCAATCAGGCGCAGCAGCCACCAGAGCCGCGCGGCGGCCATGCTGCCGTCGCTGCCGTCGTAAACCACGACCTGGGTGTCCGGGCCGATGCCCCATTGGCCCAGCTTCGCGACGAAGGCGTCGCTCTCCGGCAGCGGATGGCGGCCATGGCCGACGCGCGACAGGTCGGACAGGTCGCGATTGAGATCGGCGTAGACCGCACCCGGTATGTGCCCTGCAAGGTACTGGCCGCCACCGGCCTGCGGGTCGGCCAGCGATGACCGCGCATCGACCACGCGCACCGCCGTGCTGGCGGTTGCACGCGCGTCCACCACGCGCACGCCCTCACCCAGTGCAGCGGCCAGGGTGGCGACATCGACCAGGGTGGTCCACGGCGGATCGATCAGCTTCATTGCACTTGCTCCAGGCGGCGACGCAGGTTGTAGAGGATGGCCGCGGTCGCGCCCCAGATGCGCTGGCCCGGCCAGCCGTATTCGAGGACGTGGCGGATGCGGCCGCGATGATTGATTTCGACCTGGCGCAGGTTGTCGGCGGCCATCAGGTAATCCAGCGGCACCTCGAACACCTCGGCCACTTCGCTGGGTTGTGGCACCGGCACGAAGTCCGGATCGACCACCGCCACCACCGGCGTGACGCGGTAACCGGTGATCGTCACGAAGGGATCCAGATAGCCCAGCGCCTGCACCTGGCCGGGCGCCAGCGCGATTTCTTCCTGGCTCTCACGCAGCGCAGCGGCCAGTGCATCGCGGTCGTCCGGTTCGGTGCGACCGCCGGGGAACCCGACCTGGCCGCCATGGGTACGCAGGGTTTCGGTACGGCGGGTGAGGATCACCTGCGCACCGTTGGCGCGCGGCACGATGCCGGCCAGCACCGCCGCTTCCACCGGAGGTCCCGGCGGCAACAGGTCGATCAGTTCACTGCGGTTCCAGCCGTCGCCAAGCGGCGGCACGGCCAGCGGATGCAGCGCGCGCATCAGGCGTTCGTGGTCGGCCAGTGAGCCGCGCAATGATTGCTGGAGCTGTTCGCGCAGCGGTTGCACGCGATGCAGGATGCGGCTGCGTTCCTCGTTGCTCATCGACGACCACCGCGCGATCTCATCGAGATGCCGCCCGCAGCCGGCGCACCGCCGGTCCGGATCCAGCGTGCACACTCCGATGCAGGGACTTGCGACAACACGCGCCGATTCTTCCGTTGTTTGCACCCTGCAACAGTAGCGCGAATGGGCTGGATTTGCGCGCCAGGCACTGCGCAAACAAAAACGCGCCGGTGGGATCACCGGCGCGTTTCGTTTACGGCTTCGATTTACTTGACGCTGACCAGCTTGATCTCGAACTGCACAGCCACGTTCGGCGGGAACGGGGTGCGCGGGTCGGCACCGTAGGCCTGGTCCGGCGGCAGGGTGACTTCCCACTTCGAGCCTGCCGGCATCTGCAGCAGGGTCTCGCGCATGGCCTTCATTTCGACTTCGCTGACCTTGATCGACGGAATCTGCTGGGCCGGGCGGGCTTCGGTCGGGCGCTGGCCGTACGGGAACGGACCGGCCACTTCCAGCTGCACGGTGCTGGCCTGGGTCGGCTTGGCACCCTTGCCGGCTTCGATCACGCGGTACTGGACGCCGCTCGGCAGGGACTGCACGCCGGCCTTGGCCTTGTTCGCCGCGATGAACTGATCGCTCTTGGTCTTGTTTTCGGCAGCGGCCTTTTCGTACTCGGCCTTGGCGGCCTGGGCACGGCCCTGCTCGCGCTTCTGGAACGCTTCAACGGCCGGCTTCAGCTGCTCGGCGGTGATCGCCGGCTGCTTCTTGGCGTAGGCGTCCTGCAGGCCCTTCACCACCGAGTTGATGTCCAGCTGCTCACCGCGACCGGTCAGCTCCGCCAGGTTGTTGCCGTAGTCGTAACCGAAGTAGTAGCTCAGCTTGCCCTTTTCGGACGAAACGTCCTGGGCGAAGGCATTGCCCGTCAGGGCCAGGGCCGCGACGGCGACCGCGATAGAACGCAACTTCATCAAACAGTTCTCCAGGGGTGGTAACTCAGGGACGTTCTGCGCCGCCCTGAGGCGACGGGTTAGGATAACGGGCGCAACGTGTAACCGCTACTCACGATGCAGGCTATGACCCGTCTGCGTTCGCGGAGTTCAATCTCACTTTTTTTTAACGTTCCAGGAGTTTCCCCGTGGCCGATGCCCTGATCGCTGTCGCCGACGACGGCGCCATCCGCACCGTGACCGTCCAGCGCCCGGACAAGCTCAACGCCCTCAATGCCGCGACCCTGCAGGCCCTGGCCGAGGCGTTCAGCGCCGCCGCCGCCGACCCGGAGGTGCGCGTGGTGGTACTGACCGGCGCCGGCCCCAAGGCCTTCGTGGCCGGCGCCGACATCGCCGAGATGAACACACTCAGCGCCGTTCAGGGTCGTGATTTCTCGCTGCTCGGCCAGGCCCTGATGCGCCAGATCGAGCGCATGCCCAAGCCGGTCATCGCGCGCGTGAATGGTTTTGCGTTGGGCGGCGGCCTGGAACTGGCGATGGCCTGCCACCTGCGCATCGCCGCCGATACCGCCAAAGTCGGCCAACCGGAAATCAACCTCGGCCTGATCCCGGGCTTCGGCGGCAGCCAGCGCCTGCTGCGCCTGTGCGGGCGTGCCGCCACCCTGGAGCTGTGCCTGCTGGGTGCACCGATCAACGCGGCACGTGCGCTGGAACTGGGCATCGTCAACGAGGTGGTCCCCGCCGACGCGCTGGACAACCGCGTGCAGGACGTAGCCCGCCAGCTGGCACGTTCGGCGCCGCTGGCCCTGCGCGGCCTGCTCGATGCGGTGCACGTGGGCGGCGAGTGCAGCCTGGAAGCGGGGCTGGAGTACGAAAGCGCGCAGTTCGGCCTGCTGTTCGCCACCGAGGACATGCGCGAAGGCACCAGCGCCTTCCTGCAGCGCCGCCCGCCGGCCTTCCAGAACCGCTGACGCCATGGCATCCCGACCCAACCCCGCGCAGCTGTTCGCCCGGGTCCAGGTAGACGATCTCGATGGCGCCCTGCAGGCCGGGCTGATGGACTATGTCGCCCGTGCCGGCGACGAACAGTTGCTGCCCGGTCACCCCGAGCTTCCGCAGCGGTTGGAGCAGGCCCAGATGCAGCTTCAGGCCGCCTGGGCGGCACGCGAACGCTACCGCGCCCGTGCCGTGCGACTGGCCCGCCGGGAGGCCGAACGCGACGCGCGGCGCACGCCGGCCCCGGCGCCGGACGTGAAGCCCGCCCTGCCCGCGGCAGCGGCGGCCATCCTCGCCCGGGCCAAGGCCCGCGCCAGCGGCAAGGAGCAGTAATGGCCACGCTGAAGAAGACCGCGCGCGCAGCGGCGCGCCGTGGCGGCGTGATGCCGCGTGCCGACGTGGTGGAAATGTTCACCCGCCTGCGCGAACTCAATCCGCACCCGAAGACCGAACTGGAATACAGCTCGCCGTTCGAACTGCTGGTGGCGGTGGCGCTGTCGGCACAGGCCACCGACGTCGGCGTCAACAAGGCCACGCGCCGCCTGTTCCCGGTGGCCAACACGCCGGCGAAGATCCTCGCGCTGGGCGAGGACGGCCTGAAGCAGTACATCGCCACCATCGGCCTGTTCAACGCCAAGGCGAAGAACGTGATCGCCACCTGCGCGATCCTGCTGGAGAAGCATGGCGGCGAAGTGCCGCGTGACCGCGACGCGCTGGAAGCGCTGCCCGGCGTCGGCCGCAAGACCGCCAACGTGGTGCTCAACACGGCGTTCGGCGAGCCGGTGATGGCGGTGGATACGCACATCTTCCGCGTGGCCAACCGCACCGGGCTGGCCCCCGGCAAGAACGTGCGCGAGGTGGAAGACAAACTGGTGAAGGCGATTCCGGCCGAGTTCCTGCTCGACGCGCATCACTGGCTGATCCTGCATGGCCGCTATGTGTGCAAGGCGCGCAAGCCGGATTGCCCGGGCTGCGTGATCGCCGACCTGTGCCGTTTCAAGGACAAGACCACGGCCGAAGCGTGACGTGGACCGTGTTGTGACGAAACAAAGACGGCGGGCACCAGGCCCGCCGTCTCGCTTTCAGACGCTGTACTTCAGGTGATCAGAACGACAGGTCGCCCCAGACGCCGAATTCCTTGGTCTTGTCGTTCTTCTTGTCGCCGGCGTTGGCCAGGTGCGTGTACTTGTACACGGTCGACAGCTTGAGGTTCTTCATGACCGGGAACTCGACGCCGACGTTCCAGTACTTGTCGCTCAGGGTCGGGTCCAGGGTCTTGCTGACGTCGGTGTCATCGTAACGACCGAACACGTTGATGCCGCCGTCGGTGACGCGCACGCTGCCCCACACCGACCAGCCGCTGGTCTTGTCGGTGGCAACGGTCAGCACGTTGTTGAGGTTCTTGGCCTGGAAGTACTCACCACCGACGCGGAAGTTGCTGTCGGCGTAGGCCACCATCGCGTTGGCGCGGGTGTAGGTGTTCTCGGCGCTCTGGATGTCGGTTTCCTTGCCCAGCTTGCCGCTGTAGCCACCGACGGCGACCACGAAGTTCTCGTTCGGGGTGTAGGCCACGCGGCCTTCCACGTCCATGCCCTTGCTGCGGGTCGGGTTCTTGTAACCGGCGCCGGACACGACCGACAGGGCGTAGTTGAAGTTGTTGCCCAGGTTGCCGAAGCCATGCAGGCCCCAGTCGGACGAGTTGCCGTACTTCAGGCGATCGGTCAGGGTGTTCTCGACATAGCGCATGCCGTAGAACTTCTCGACGTACGGGATCCACGGCATGTCGGCGGCACCGACGCGCAGGTTGAAGGCCGGGTCGAAGCTGCCCTGCACGTAGGCCTTCTTGACGAACAGTTCGGTGTTGCCGATGGCCGAGCTGTACTGGAAGTCGGTGGTCAGGTTCGCCGACCAGATGTCGTTGAACTTGTGGTCGACGGTCAGGTAGAAGCGCTTGACGTCCAGGCCGGTGCCGCTGGCGGCGGTGTCCTTGCCGTTGCTGGTCTTGTCGATGTTGGTCAGGTCGAAGAACATGCGACCGCCGATCTTGTTGTCATTGACCAGCTTGGCCAGCTTGTCGACGCTGGTCTGGGTCTTCTGTGCACCTTCCAGGGCCTGGGCCTGGGTGATGTTCACTTCGGACTGCGCGTCGGACTGCGCCTGCAGCGCCTGCGAGTCGCTCTGCAGCTGCTGGACCTGGGCCTGCAGAGCAGCGATCTGCGCCTGCAGCTGCTGCAGCTGTGCCTGGGAAACGCCCGTGCTGGCGGGAGCTGCGAAGGCGTCGGCGGAAACCAGACCGAGGCTTGCAACGACCGCGGCGGCGAGCAAATGGGAACGCATTTTGGATTTCTCCAGAGGGTTGGAATGGCTTGGGCAGAACGCCACGCCGGCAGGCCGGTCAAGCGTTTTGCGAACATTCCGTTAAAACCATGACAGTCGAATGACAAACTGCGCACCAAACACAGGTTTCTTCGCGCGGTCATCCGTACGACGCATTAGCCGCGCCATCCTTGTCGATCCCTTGCGGCATATGGCGTGATGTATCGGGGTCGACGCGCAGGCCGCCCGCCGCGCAGTGCCCACCTGCCGCGCCGGTCCGGCACGGAGAACCCCGGATCGCTGCGGAATGCCAGGAGCCTGCGTGCACCGCGCAGGCCATCAGCGACATACAGGAAGGAGTCAAACAGGTGCGTCGTTCCTTCACGCCTCTGCTGCACAGGCGCCGGGCAGCGCTGTAACGGTTGCGTCATACAACGGTCCCTGCGCTGTCATCGAACCGTTATGGAATGTGCACCGGGCGGGTAACCCCGCATCCCAATCAACCCAGGAGCCACCCCGTGATCCACGCCTTCAAGTCGCGCGTTGCCGTTGCCGTCTTCGCAGCGTCGTCCGTGTTTGCCGCCAACGCCGCTGAAATCACCGGCGCGGGCGCCTCGTTCATCTACCCGGTGATGTCGAAGTGGTCGGCCGACTACAACGCCGCCACCAGCAACAAGGTCAACTACCAGTCGATCGGCTCCGGCGGTGGTATCGCCCAGATCAAGGCCAAGACCGTTGATTTCGGCTCGTCCGACGCCCCGCTGAAGCCGGAAGAACTGGCTGCTTCGGGCCTGGCGCAGTTCCCGTCGGTGATCGGCGGCGTGGTGCCGGTGGTCAACGTGGCCGGCATCGCTCCGGGCGCGCTGAAGCTGGACGGCACCGTGCTGGCCAACATCTTCCTGGGCAAGATCAAGACCTGGAACGACCCGGCCATCGCCGCGCTGAACCCGGGCCTGACCCTGCCGAGCGCCAAGATCACCGTCGTGCACCGTTCGGACGGTTCGGGCACCACCTTCAACTTCGTCAACTACCTGTCCAAGGTCAGCCCGGAGTGGAAGAGCTCGGTCGGTGAAGGCACCTCGGTGCAGTGGCCGGCCGGCATCGGTGGCAAGGGCAACGAAGGCGTTGCTGCCTACGTGAAGCAGATCAAGGGCGGCATCGGCTACGTCGAACTGTCCTACGCGCTGCAGAACAAGCTGTCGTACACCGCGATGAAGAATGCCGCCGGCAGGTTCGTGCAGCCGAGCGACGCCTCGTTCGCCGCCGCCGCCGCCAGCGCCGACTGGGCCAGCGCCAAGGACTTCTACCTGGTGATGACCAACGCCCCGGGCGCCGAGTCCTGGCCGATCACCGCCACCAACTTCATCCTGGTGCACAAGAAGCCGAAGAACGCTGCCAACGGCAAGGCCACCCAGGAATTCTTCCGCTGGGTCTACAAGAGCGGCGACGCCCAGGCCCGCCAGCTGGACTACGTGCCGCTGCCGGACAGCCTGGTCCGCCAGATCGAGACCTACTGGTCGCAGAACCTGAAGTAAGCAAGCGCGTTCCCCCGCAGGAACGGGATCGGCGGGTCCTCTCTCCCCCGCCGATCCCACCCGGGCGCGAGATCCTCGAGATCTCGCGCTCTTCATTGTTTCTGAGGGGTTGGTCGTGAAAAGCGTTTGCGCCTTCGCTGATCCGTGGGTGAGTCGGTGGGCCAGGGCGTGCAGGACACGCCGTAAACCCGTCCTTGGGGGCTCGGCCACGGCATCCATGCCGTGGACGGTCCTGCACGCCCTGGCCCACCGCCTCTCGACAGTTCATCGGGGGCGCGGTGGGGTCATGGAAGGCAGGAGCAATGGCAAGAGCGTTTGTGGAGCCCTGGCCGTCATATCCGTGCGCAGATCCGGGGTCTGCGGGGTCTCCCGGATCGTGGCACACCCTGTGAAACCCTTGTCGGAACGTGATCCAGGACACCTCTGTCATGGTCGTAATACGGCTGTAACAAAAACATCATTTCATAGCCGCATCCGCCGACCCCGTCGGCTCTTCCCCGCTATGGAGTGACCATGAAACTGCACTCGGCCGGCCTTGCCGCCCTTTCCCTGGCCATCGCCCTGGGCCTGTCGGCCTGCGGTGGCGACAAGCAGGCCGCACAGCAGCCGGCTGCCGACGGTGCTGCCGCTCCGGCCGCTGCCGGTGCCAAGGTGACCGCCGAAGTCTCCGGCGCGGGCGCATCCTTCATCTTCCCGCTGGTCTCCAAGTGGTCGGCTGACTACAACGCCAGCACCGGCGCCAAGATCAACTACCAATCGATCGGTTCCGGCGGCGGCATCGCCCAGATCAAGGCCGGCACCGTCGACTTCGGTTCCTCGGACAAGCCGCTGAGCAGCGAAGAACTGGCCCAGGCCGGCCTGGCCCAGTTCCCGTCCGCCATCGGCGGCGTGGTGCCGGTGGTCAACATCGAAGGCCTGGAGGGCGGCAAGCTGCGCCTGAGCGGCGCCCTGCTGGCCGACATCTTCCTGGGCAAGGTCAAGACCTGGAACGATCCGGCCATCGTCGCCGCCAACCCGGGCGTGAAGCTGCCGGACGGCAAGATCACCCTGGTCCACCGTTCGGATGGTTCGGGCACCACCTTCAACTTCTCCAACTACCTGTCCAAGGTCAGCCCGGACTGGAAGGCCAAGGTCGGCGAAGGCACCTCGGTGCAGTGGCCGGACGGCGTGGGTGGCAAGGGCAATGAAGGCGTCGCGTCCTACGTGAAGCAGATCAAGGGTTCGATCGGCTACGTCGAACTGGCCTACGCGCTGCAGAACGGCATGCCGTACACCGCCATGCAGAACGCGGCCGGCAACTGGGTCGAGCCAAGCGCGGAGACCTTCGCCGCCGCGGCCGCCAGCGCCGACTGGGCCAGTGCCAAGGACTTCAACCTGGTCATCACCAACGCACCGGGCGCCCAGGCGTGGCCGATCACCGCCACCAACTTCATGCTGATGCAGAAGCAGCCGAAGGACGCCAAGCGCAACCAGGACACCCTGGCCTTCTTCAAGTGGGCCTTCGAGAACGGCCAGGCTCAGGCCAACGAGCTGCACTACGTGCCGCTGCCGGCCGAACTGGTCAAGCAGATCGAGGCCTACTGGGCGACCGACCTGAAGTGATGGTTACGACGGTGCCCGCCCCGCGCGGGCACCGCTGCTTCCACGCCATGCCGCCCCGCCCCCTCCTGGCCCAGCCGTCCCCATGAATGCCATCGCCCAGCCTGTAGCCGCCCCGTCCACGCGTGATGCGCGTGATGCCCGCAACGACAAACTGTTCCGATGGGTGCTGGTCGGCACCGTCATCTTCGTCCTGATCGCCCTGGCCTGCGCCGCGCTGTCGATGCTGTGGGGCGGCCGCCATGCCCTGCAGATGCAGGGCCTGAGCTTCTTCTTCTCGGCCGACTGGAATCCGGTCGAAAACAAGTTCGGCGCCCTCGCCCCGATCTACGGCACCCTGGTCACCGCGCTGATCGCGATGGTCATCGCCGTGCCGGTCAGCTTCGGCATCGCCTTCTTCCTCACCGAAGTCGCGCCGCGCTGGCTGCGTGGCCCGGTCGGTACCGCCATCGAACTGCTGGCCGGCATCCCTTCGATCATCTACGGCATGTGGGGCCTGTTCGTGCTGGTGCCGGTAATGACCGAGTACGTCACCCCGTTCCTCAACGAAACCCTGGGCGAGTGGCCGATCATCGGCCCGATGTTCCAGGGCCCGCCGCTGGGCATTGGCATGCTCACCGCCGGTTTCGTGCTGGCCATCATGGTCATTCCGTTCATCTCCTCGGTGATGCGCGAAGTGTTCCTGACCGTGCCGACCCGCCTGAAGGAATCGGCCTATGCGCTGGGTTCCACCAAGTGGGAAGTGAGCTGGGACATCGTGCTGCCCTACACCCGCTCGGCGGTGATCGGCGGCATCTTCCTCGGCCTCGGCCGCGCCCTGGGTGAAACGATGGCGGTGGCCTTCGTGATCGGCAACAGCGTGCGCCTGTCGCCATCGCTGCTGGAACCGGGCACCACCATCGCCGCGCTGATCGCCAACGATTTCGGCGAAGCCACTGAAACCTACCGCTCGGCCCTGCTGCTGCTCGGCTTCGTCCTCTTCATCGTCACCTTCGTGGTGCTGGCCATCGCCCGCCTGATGCTGATGCGCCTGTCCCGCAAGGAGGGCAACTGATGTCCACCACCGCTGATTCGCTGTACCTGCGCCGCCGCATCGGCAACGTCGTTGCGATCACCGCATCCTGCGCCACCGCCCTGTTCGGCCTGTTCTTCCTGGGCTGGATCCTGTTCACCCTGGCCTCCAAGGGCCTGGCCGGCATCAACCTGGATCTGTTCACCAAGATGACGCCGCCGCCGATGCAGGAAGGCGGCCTTGCCAACGCCTTCTTCGGCAGCGCCGTGATGTGCGCGCTGGCGATCGGCATCGGCACCCCGCTGGGCGTGCTGGCCGGTACCTGGCTGGCCGAGTACGGCAACGCCCGCAAGGCCGGCACCGTGGTCCGCTTCGTCAACGACATCCTGCTGTCGGCGCCGTCGATCGTGCTCGGCCTGTTCGTCTACACCCTGTACGTGATGCAGACCGGCGGCAACTTCTCGGCATTCGCCGGTGCGCTGTCGCTGGCCTTCATCGTGCTGCCGGTGGTGGTGCGCACCACCGACGAGATGCTGCGCCTGGTGCCCTCGCAGATGCGCGAAGCCGCGCTTTCGCTGGGCATCCCGCAGTGGAAGGTGATCGTGCAGGTGCTGTACCGCAGCGCGTCGGCCGGCATCATCACCGGCATCCTGCTGGCGCTGGCGCGCATTTCCGGCGAAACCGCCCCGCTGCTGTTCACCGCCTTCGGCAACCAGTACTGGAACAACAACATCTTCCAGCCGATGGCCTCGGTGCCGGTGGTGATGAACCAGTTCGCCGGCAGCCCGTATGAATCCTGGCAGGTGCTGGCCTGGGCCGGTGCCCTGGTGCTGACTGTCTTCGTGTTGCTGGTCAGCCTTGCCGCCCGCGGCATCCTGCTGCGCAACCGTATCTCCCATGACTGACCTTTCCGTGGATAACGCCATGAACGACCTTTCCAATGCCGTGCCGATGCAGCGCATCGCCGTGCCGTCCTCGCACGAGAGCCTGCACACGCCGTCGCCGGTCAAGCTGGCCGCGCGTGGACTGGACTTCTACTACGACAAGTTCCACGCCCTGAAGGGCATCAACCTGGAGATTCCGGAAAAGCGCGTGACCGCGCTGATCGGTCCGTCCGGTTGCGGCAAGTCGACCCTGCTGCGCATCTTCAACCGCATCTACGCGCTGTACCCGAAGCTGGAAGCGCGCGGTGAGGTGTTGCTGGACGGCGAGAACATCCTGTCGCCGAAGTACCCGATGAACCGCCTGCGCAGCAAGGTCGGCATGGTGTTCCAGAAGCCGGTGCCGTTCCCGATGACCATCTTCGAGAACGTGGCCTACGGCATCCGCCACCACGAGAAGCTGAGCAAGGCCGACATGGCCGACCGTGTCGAGCAGGCGCTGCGCCAGGGCGCGCTGTGGGACGAAGTGAAGGACAAGCTGGGCCAGAGCGCGCTGGGCCTGTCCGGTGGCCAGCAGCAGCGCCTGTGCATCGCCCGAGCCGTGGCCCTGCGCCCGTCGGTGCTGCTGCTGGACGAGCCGACCTCGGCGCTGGACCCGATCTCGACCAGCCGCATCGAGCAGCTGGTGGAAGAGCTCAAGCACGAGTACACCATTGTCATCGTCACCCACAACATGCAGCAGGCCGCGCGCGTGTCCGACTACACCGCCTTCATGTACCTGGGCGACCTGATCGAGCACGACCGCACGGAAGTGATCTTCTCGCAGCCGTCGCAGCGGCAGACCGAGGACTACATCACCGGTCGCTTCGGCTGAAACGTCAGTCGAGCGTGGCTCGACTCTACAGACAACGGCAGTCGAGCATGGCTCGACCCTACAGAGTGGAACAACCATGAACCTTCCCAACGACCACATCGTCAAGAGCTACGACGAAGAGCAGCAGCGCCTGGTGGCCGAAATCGTGCGCATGGGCGAGATGGCCGTCGCCCAGCTCGAAGCGGCGATGGACGTGATCGAGAAGCGCGACGAGAACGCCGCCCATCGCATCATCGCCAACGATGAAGCCATCGACGCGCTGGAACAGCAGATCAGCCACGACGTGATGCGCCTGGCGCTGCGCGGGCCGATGGCGCGCGACCTGCGCGAGATCCTCGCCGGCCTGCGCATCCCGGCCGACATCGAACGCATCGGCGACTATGCGGCCAATGTCGCCAAGCGTTCGATCGCGCTGGGCAAGGTGCCGCCGCTGCCGCAGATCCAGGGCCTGCGTGCGCTGGGCCGCCTGGCCGCGCAGCAGGTGCGCCGCGCCATCGCCGCCTACCGCGACAACGACGCCGACGCCGCGCTGGCGCTGCGCGAGGACGACGCCCGCCTCGACGCGCAATACACCGCGCTGTTCCGCGAGCTGCTGACCTACATGATGGAAGATCCGCGCAACATCACCCCGTGCACGCACCTGCTGTTCATGGCCAAGAACCTGGAGCGCGTGGGCGACCACGCCACCAACATCGCCGAGAACGTGTGGTTCCTGGTGCACGGCGAGCAGCCGCTGCCGCCGCGCGAGAAGCGCGACGAGACCTCCAGCACCGGGCAGATCTGACGCTGCACTGCAACACGTGAGTTGACTCCATGGTGGCCGCTGTCCTTGCGACAGCGGCCTTCTTGTTTCCGGGCGTTCCGGCCACCGGTCTCCCCTTCTGTAACAAACCTCACGAAAATTTGAGGTCTTGGCGAGGATTCGTTGAGTAGGATCGCTGCACCATCGTTTCCACCGGCACCCCTGCCGGCCACCCGGGCACCCGCCCACACCACCCAGGAGCACGACCGATGAGCAGTTCCAACAAGACCCTGTCCCTGCTGACTGCTACCGCCCTGGCCGCCGGCCTGGGCATGACCGCCAGTGCCTCGGCCCTGAGCATGAGCGACCTCGCCCAGGGCTACCTGGTGGCCGGCCAGGCTGCCAAGGCCAGCACCGATGCCAAGGCCACCGATACCAAGATGGCCGCCGACGCGACCAAGCACGCCGAAGGCAAGTGTGGCGCCGACGGCAAGAGTGCTGAAGGCAAGTGCGGCGCCGACAAGGGCAAGGCCGCCGGTGCTGCCGCCGGTGCCAAGGCCAAGACCGGCGACAAGAAGTCGGCTGAAGGCAAGTGCGGCGAAGGCAAGTGCGGTGGCAAGCACTGACGTCCGCGCCAGCATCGTCCACCCGCGGTCGCCGCTTCGCGCGGCGGCCGCCGGGTTGGGCCTGCGCCGGGCGCTGCTGCAGGATCTGCGAGATGCACCGGCCGGCGACTTCGATTTCCTCGAATGCGCACCGGAAAACTGGATCCATGTCGGTGGGCCCGCCGGCGACGCGCTGGCCGAACTGGCGCAGCACCACCCGCTGAGCTGCCATGGCCTGTCGTTGTCGCTGGGTGGCAGCGCGCCACTGGATACCCAGCTGCTGGAGCAGGTTGGCCACTTCCTCGAAAAGCATCGCGTGCCGCTGTACAGCGAGCACCTGAGTTACTGCAGCGACGACGGCCACCTGTACGACCTGCTGCCGATCCCCTTCACCGATGAAGCGGTGCGCCATACCGCCGCGCGCATCGCCCGCGTGCAGGACCTGCTGGGCCGACGCATCGCGGTGGAGAACGTGTCCTACTACCTGGCACCGGAGCCGGCCATGGACGAACTGGCCTTCACCAACGCCGTGCTTGCAGAAGCCGACTGCGACCTGCTGCTGGACGTCAACAATGTCTACGTCAACGCCTGCAACCACGGCTACGATGCCGACGCCTTCATTGCTGGGCTGCCCGCCGATCGCATCGTCTGCCTGCACGTGGCCGGACACCTGGATGAAGCACCGGACCTGAAGATCGACACCCACGGCAGTGCGGTGATCGATCCGGTCTGGGAGCTGCTGGCGCGCACCTATGCGCGCATCGGCGCGCGCCCGACCCTGCTCGAACGCGACTTCAATTTCCCGCCCTATGCCGAACTGCAGGGCGAGCTGCAGACCATCCGCCGCCTGCAGGCCACGCATGCCGGTGGCAACCATGGCTGAGGATCCCGATTCCCTGCGCGCGCAGCAGCACGCCTTCACCGCGCACCTGCGCGACCCGCAGGCGGTGGCCGCGCCGGCAGGCCTGGAACCGCGTCGCGTGGCGGTCTACCAGCGGCTGCTGTTCAACAACCTGCTCGGCTTGTTGAGCAACGGTTTCCCGGTCTGCGTGCGCCTGCTCGGCGAACCGGCCTGGAGCGCGCTGGTGCGCCAGTACTTCGCCACCCACCGCTGCCAGACGCCGTTGTTCACCGAGCTGGCCGCCGAGTTCGTGCAATGGCTGCAGGCGCAGCCGCAGCTGCCGCATCCGGCACTGGCCGAACTGGCCCACTACGAGTGGGTGGAAACCGCGCTGTACCAGCTGGCCGCCGAGCCCCTGCCGCCCGCAGGCGACATTGATCCGCTGCAGGTGCCGCTGCAGCGCTCGCCGCTGGCCTGGCCGCTGCTGTACCAGTGGCCGGTGCATCGGCTCGGTGCCGAAGACGCGCCGACGCAGCCACCGGTCGAACCGACCGGCCTGCTGGTGCGCCGCGAAGCCGATGGCGAGGTGCGGTTCGCCGCGCTCAGCCCGCTGGCGGTGTACCTGCTGGCCAGCATCGGCGAGCAACCCGGGCTCGACGGCCACACTTACCTGCAGCACCTGGCTGGCGCCCATGGCCTGGCCGAAGACGCTCTGGCCGGACCCGGTGCCGCGTTGCTGCGGCAGTTCCTGCAGGCCGGCGTGATCGGCCAGCTCCCCGCCCCTCCCTGACCCCCTTCCGCGGAGATCCCCTGATGAACCTTCCGACCCTGGCCGTCGCACGCGGCCAGCTGGACCGTCTCGCCCCCTGGTTGGCCCCGCTCGGCCTGCGCCTGCTGCTGGCCTGGGAATTCTTCGAATCCGGCCGCGAGAAACTGCAGGGCCAGAACTGGTTCGCCGACTTGCAGGACGCCTTCCCGTTCCCGTTCGATCAACTACCGCCCGCCCTGAACTGGCAGCTGGCCACCTGGTTCGAACTACTCGGCGCGGCCTGCCTGTTGTTCGGTTTTGGCACCCGTTTCGCCGCCACCGGCCTGCTGGTGCTGACGGTGGTGGCAACGTATGCCGTGCACTGGCCGATGGAATGGCACTCACTGGGCGACCTTGCGATGGGCTATGCGATCAGCGACCAGGGCTTCGGCAACTTCAAGCTGCCGGTGCTGTTCATGGCAATGCTGCTGCCGTTGATCTTCACCGGTGCCGGCAAGCTGAGCGTGGATGCGTGGTTGGCACGGTGGTTTCCATCGGGCATGACGGTCCGGCCCGCGGCCCGGTAGGCACCGACCGGGGTCCGGCGCGCGCTGTGCCAACCAAGGTTGGCACCTACCGGGTTCCAAAGGTTGGCACCTGCCGGGTTCCAGGGGTTGGCACCTGCCGGGAACCTGGTGCTGTGGTGCTCCTGTGGGTGTCGACCCTGGTCGACACGCTCCTGCGCAGGGAACCCGTGCGCCACAGGCCAGCCGGGCGCTCGGGGGCGCTCTGCTAGAATTCACGCATGACTGACCCCACTCCCGCACCTGCCGCCGCTCCCGATTCCGCAGTTCCCCAGGCGCAGCGCGCGATGTCACAACGCTTCCGCGGCTTCCTGCCGGTGGTGGTCGATGTGGAAACCGGCGGTTTCGACAGCCAGCGCAATGCGCTGCTGGAAATCGCCGCCGTGCCGATCGAGATGGACGAGAACGGCCTGCTTTACCCCGGCCAGACCGCCAGCGCACACGTGGTGCCGGCCGAGGGCCTGGAGATCGATCCGAAGTCGCTGGAAGTGACCGGCATCATCCTCGACCATCCGTTCCGTCTGGCCAAGGAAGAGAAAGCGGCACTGGACCACATCTTCGTCCCGGTGCGTGCCGCGATGAAGAAGTACGGCTGCCAGCGCGCGATCCTGGTCGGCCACAACGCCCATTTCGACCTCGGTTTCGTCAATGCGGCCGTGGCGCGCACCGGTCACAAGCGCAATCCGTTCCATCCGTTCAGCGTGTTCGACACGGTCACTCTGGCTGGTATCGCCTACGGGCAGACCGTGCTGGCACGTGCGGCCACGGCCGCCGGGCTGGGCTGGGACGCGAATGAAGCGCACAGCGCGGTGTACGACACCGAGCAGACGGCGCGCTTGTTCTGCACGATTGCCAACGCCTGGCCGCGCTGAAGCAACACTTCGCCGCGCTGTCGCGCGATAGTCGAGCATGGCTCGACTCTACAGGTCTGCGTGGGTGAATTCCGTGGTGGGTGCCGACCGTTGGTCGGCACTGTCGGTTGGGCATCCCATCCATCCACGCCATGCGTGGATGCGATCAACCAATACTCGTACGATCGCGGCCGTCGCTCTTGGCCCGGTATAGCGCGCGGTCGGCGCGCTGGTACAGCAGCGCCGGGGTGCGGTCGTCGGCGTCCAGCTCCACCAGGCCTGCGCTGAAGGTCACGCGCAGGCCGTCCACGCCGGCCCAGTCCGGATGGTCATGGAACAGCCCGCGCAGGCGCGCGCACAGCTGCGCGGCTTCTTCCAGGCGGGTGTCGTTGAGCAGCAGCGCGAACTCTTCGCCACCGGTGCGCGCGGGCAGGTCCGAATCGCGGCTGGCCGCGGCGATCAGTCGCGCCACCTCCACCAGCACCGCATCGCCGATGCTGTGGCTGTGGCGGTCGTTGACGTCCTTGAAGTGATCGATGTCCAGCACCACCAGGCACAGCGGATGACCGCTGCGCTGCGAGCGGGCGAAGTCGCGGGCCAGGGTTTCATCGAAGCCGCGGCGATTGGCCAGCCCGGTCAGGGCATCTTCGCGGGCCTGCCGCTCGAAGGCCTCGGCCTGCCGCGCCAGGCGCTCGGCCAGCTCGGTCTTTTCCTGGTTCAGCGCCTGCAGGTGCACGGTCTTGGCCTGCAGGTCGAAGGTCGCTTCGTCCACGCGCCGGGCCAGGCGCAGGTTGCTGGCCTTCAGCTGCTGCAGCAGCAGGCGGTACAACGCCACCAGGCCGGCCAGCAGCAACAGCCCGCCCAGCGCCTGCACGCTGCGGCGCTGCCACCAGAACGGCTCCACGGTGAAGCTCCACACCGCTTCCTGCTGGCCCCAGGCCCCCGCCGGGTGCGCAGCGGCCACGTGCAGGGTGTAATCCCCCGGTGGCAGGCCAACGAACTCGACGCTGCGCTGCGGGCCGCGTTCAACCCAGCCGGCATCCAGCCCATCCAGCCGCGTGCGGTAGCGGATCCGGTCGGACATCAGGTAGCTCAGGCCCACGTAGCTCACCGCCAGGCGGCGGCCACCCGGAATGTAGTTGCGGTCGGGCCCTTCCCAATGCACCGGCGCACCATCCACCTGCACGCTCTCGATCGCCGCCGGCGGTGACGGGCGTTCGCGGAAGCGCTGCAGGCGCTGCGGATCGACCGTGCTCAGCCCGCCCGCGGTGACCACCCAGAACGTGCCATCCTGGCGCAGGATCGCCGACGGGCCCGAACTGCCGTTGGCCTGCGCGTTGGCCATGCCGTCGATCTCGTTGTAGCGCTCCACCACCACCCGCGGCGCGCGGCCGTCGGCCACCGCATTGAGCGTGGCCATGTCGGTGCGCAGCACGCCCCGATTGCTGCTGACCCACACGTTGCCAAGGCGATCGGGCACCAGCTGGAACACCGCATCCACCGGCATGCCCTGCTCCAGCCCCACCCGCGCCAGCCGGCCGTTCTGCCAGCGGTACAGGCCGCGGTCACTGCTGATCCACATCGCATCGCCCAGCTGATGGAAGCCGAACACGCTGCGGCCGCCGCCCATCGGGGCCAGGTCGATCGACTGCACGTGGTTGCCGCGCAGCACGCGGATGCCTTCGATGGTGCCGATCCACAGGTTGCCCTGGTGGTCATGCTCGAGCGCGGTGATCAGGCCACCGGGCATGCCCGGCACGCTCGATACCTGCACGCGGTCGCCGTCGATGCGGACCACGCCCTTCTGCGTGCCGGCCCAGACCACGCCCTGCGCATCCACGCTGATCGCGCGGATGTTGCCTCCCGGCATGCCATCGGCGGCCGCATAGTTGTGCCGCAGGCTGCCGTCAGGGCCGAGGCTGTAGACGCCGTCACCGAAGGTGCCGACCCACAGATCCCCCGCCGGGCCCTGCGCCAGGCTGAGGACCGACGGCGCCTTGCCCCCCCGGTTGTGCAGCGGTACGGGACGGAAGCGGCCGTCGGGCGTCTGCAGGTCCAGGCCGCTGGCGCTGCCGACCCACAACTGGCGGTCACGGTCCTCGAACACGGTGCGCACATAGTCGCCACTGAGGCCATCGCGCTCGGTGTAGCTGCTGAACAGTGTCTCGCGCAGGCGGTACAGGCCGCCGTTGGCACCCACCCAGATGCTGCCCTCCGCATCCTCGCGCAGGCTGACAACACGCCCGCCGGGCAGGTTCAACCCAGCCGGCAGCCGCTCCAGCCCATGCGTGGAGATCCGCAGCAGGCCCTGGTTCTCGGTACCCAGCCACAGGTCGCCGTGGCGGTCCTGCAGCATCGCGGTCATGTGCAGCTGGCCCGGCAGGCGGTGCACCAGCACCAGCTGATCGTCCTCCACCCGGTACAGGCGCTCGCCGGCGACGATCCACAGGGCGCCATCCGGAGCGCGGTACGGCCACGACAGCCCGGTACCCGCGCCCAGGCCCCACGCGGCCGGTGCGCGCTTGAGCACACCGTCGTTGTCACGCAGCACCAGCCCATCGAGCGTGCCGATCCAGACCCGGTCCTGCGCGTCGACCACCAGTTTGGTGAAGCTCATCGCCATCGGCAGATCAGCCGCCGGTGCCTGGTAGACGATGCCCTTGTCCGGCACCAGGTAGCCGAGCCCCTTGCCTTCGTACAGCAGCCACAGGCGCCCCTGGCTGTCCATCTGCATGGACTGGATCAGCACCTGCGGGGTATCGCCCTGGTGCTCCCACACCCGCCACTGGCCGTCGTTGCCGCGATGGCTGACATTGCCGCGCGAATCGCTGATCCACAGCCCGCCCTGGCGATCCACGTAGAGCGCGCCGATGCCGTTGTCGCGCAGGCCCGGGCGGGTGCTGCGGTCGAACACGGTGAAATCCAGGCCGTTGTAGCGCACCAGGCCTTCCCAGGTGGCGAACCAGAGATGCCCCTCCGGGGTCTGCGCGATGTCACGCAGCGAGTTGTGCGGCAGGCCGTTGCGCGAGGTCCAGACGTCGATCGCGTAGTCCCGCAGCGGCGGCGCGCCTTCCTGTGCCGCCAGTGGCGCGGCCACGGCCAGCAGCAGCCACAGCAGCCCCTGCCGCAATGCCCGCCTGAATGATGATCCGCGGCGCTCCGCCCAGCGCCTCGTGTCCCCCTGTCCGCCCATCAGTGCAGTGGCGGTGGCCAGCGGTGGCTGCGGGGTCTGGCAGCGTGCGGAAACGCGCGGGCAACGCGGGGCGGCGTGCCGACGGGAACAGGCTGGCTCATCGGGGGGCGTCTGGGGAGATGCGCGAATGATAGGGCAAACGCCAGCCCGCCGCGCCTAATCAGCCATGGACCACGCCCGCGGCAACAACGGCTGGCTTTCAGATCCAGCCGTGCAGGCGATGCGGGTTTGCGGCGGGAGGGCTTGGTCCGGTGCAGCGTCCGATCCCAGGCGGTGACCACAGGCCGGTCCAGAAGACCCCTCGCCTGGCCCCTCAGCGGAGGGATAACTACGTCCTGTCACCGGCACGACGCCTGTAATGGGCTACCAGATCGGCCGGGTAGTACTCGTGGTCGCGGAAGCTCGAATCGTCGATGTCGAACAGCATCACGACCAGCGCGGCCTCGAAGGCCCAGTAGCCCATGTAGCCGCTGTCGTCGTCACGGTGATTCCCGTGCCAGTACACGTTGCGGCTGCCTGCATACCAGCCGTCCAGGAACTCCTTTACGAGCCCGGGCCGGCCCGACGGTGAGGCGATTGCTTCCATGAGCGGGAGGTATTGGCGATACAACACCTCAGTGGAAACGGGCCGGCCCGCATCCCCCAGCGCAACTGCGATCGCGTCGAAGAGCTTGTCTTTTCCGGCGATCCGCAGCAACTTCAAGCTTCGTTGAATGTACTCTCGCCCCATATCCAGCGAGAGCGCGAAAGCCAGCCACCATAGCCATTGCACGAAGTGATCTTGCCGGATGTCCTCGAACTGGAAACGGTAACTTCTCTCACCGGTCTCCAGTAGATCGCAGAGTTTGCTCATCTTCTCGCGCACTGGAAGGAGCGACCTCACCTCACCCTTGATTGATTCGATGTCATCACCTCGGGAATATCGCATTACCACCACTCCCAACACTGAATCGAAAAGCCTTGAGGCAGCAAGAACACGCCCTTTGCGCGGCAGTTCATCCCCCGCGATTCTCGATTCCTTTCGATGAATCGAGGCTCTCTCATGCTCGATCCAGCGGTCAAAGTAGCTTCTGTTCTTGCGCGAATCTCGCATTTTCATTGTTGGATCAAACCCTTAATTGACTCCGAAGCGGTCATCAATCGATTCTGACAGTCCCAACCGTTCCGTCTTCGGCCACTCTGACAACAAGCTTCTCGACGCGCCCCTCTTCCAGAGCTTCTACAATCTTCTCTGCCTCATCCTTACCAACTTTCGCCTCTAGACGCTTTCCAATCCACTCATCATCCATCTGCCGCGTACCGTCCCTGTACGGCCCACCCAAACGGCCCGTGTTGTACTTCGCTTCAGTGATCACATAGTCAGGCGGCGGATCCGGGTGGCTGTAGACCCCATCGATGCCATTCTCTCCCGGACGATACACGCCATCGGTCTTCCCCACTGGCGTCAGTCCCTTGTCCAGCATCGCCTGATGCGCTCTTGCCTCGCCGAACGCAGCACCTGCGGCGCGCGTGCGCGGCAACCGGGTTTCCACCACCCCATCGGCATCCGGCGCCCGGCTTTCCGTGTGCCGACGCTTGCGCGCGCGCAATGCCCGCGCCAATGCCGTGAACGCCTCACCCAGCTCGTCCAGCAGCGCTGCCAGACGCTGTCCCAGCCGCCCGATCCGGGCCGCCCAGGCTGCGCCGCCATAGGCGGTTCCGGCCGTGCCTGCGCTGAACGCGCCCAGCAGCACGCTGATAACGACATCGAGCGCAAACTGGCTACCGTAACGCTGGGTCAACTCCTGCAGCTCGTCTGGCGGTACCGCCTTCGCCCAGTACGCGGGGAACGTCGCCAACAGCTGCCAGGTCGGGCCGTCGTCGAACAGCAGGATCAGCTGCTCCTTGATCGTACTGGCCTTGTCCAGCACCTGCTCGCCTGCTGCACGATGCCCTGCAATGCGTGCATCCAGCCCGTTCCAGTCACCTGCCAGCAGCAGTCCGCTCAGTTCGCGCAGTTCCGCATCGGCCTTGAAGCGCAGCACCGCCAGTTGCCACACCGTTTCCACGCTGCCACTGACCCAGTCCCATGCCCCCTTCGTCTGGCCTTCGATGCGGTTCAGCTCCATCAGGAAGGCCCGATGAGCAGCGTTGGCACTGTTCCATTGTCGCTAGTCCGCAGCAAAATCCTGCCGGGTCTGCTGCACGATGCGCTGCAGGGCGGCGCGAAGTCGTTCGCGGCAGGCCTCAATCTCAGCCGAGTCGGTGCTGCCGGCCTCGTGCTGGTAGATCACCTGCACCGGCCCCACGCTCACCTGCGGCAGACGTGCACGGCCTTCGTCATCGAGATGGCCGCTGAACACGCGGCCATCGGACAGGGTCGCCCGGTAACTGACACCGCGCGCGGGCGTACAGTCCAGGTCGCCGTAATGGCAATGCAGCACGACCTCGCGCGTAGCTGCCACATCGCGGGCAACGAAACCGCTGGACGGTGGCCTGGCGCTCCACAGGTTCACCTCCGCCGGCGCGGTAGGCGCCGCGGAGACCGACGCACGGCCACCGCCGTCAACCACATACACCAGCGACTGAGCGCCTCCGAGCAACCTGCAGCCACAGGCCAGCGAATCGCCTTCGCGCGCGATCGGCTTGCCATCGACGATCAGCGTCGGGTCCCCGGTGACGATCTCGAACGCGCCCCCATGCTTTGGACACGTCGCCTTGTCACCCACGCAGGCCACGGCCTTGCCTTCGATATCCGTATTCGACGATCCGGTCAGCACCCGCCCGCCGCCCGTGGTGGCGTCGCCGACCACGATCCACATCCGTGCCATCTGCCATCCGCGAGAAACTTCGATGGCTTCAGGTGACGGGCCGCACGCAGCGCAGGCAATTCAACGCTGACGCAATTGCCCCGACCGTCTAGGCAACGCCTTGCAACGCAGGCGATTACCGCACGTGACGCATTCGCCCTATCGCGCCGCAAGCAGGGCTATCGCGTCAGTATCCGGCGGGGCCTGTCGGAATGCAGCCCCTCCCGCGTCGACTCAGCCGGCGCGGCCCGGCGGCACCACCTGCGCACTGGCCGGCCACTGCACCACGGCTTCCAGTCCGCCTTCGGCGCGATTGCGCAGCCACAGGCGCGCACCATCCTTCTCGGCCAGCGCGCGGGCAATGGTCAGCCCCAGGCCGGCACCACCGGTTTCGCGCGAGCGCGAGGTTTCCACCCGCACGAACGGGTCGAACACCGCTTCCAGCTGGTCCTCGGCCAGCCCGGGGCCATCATCGGCCACCATCACGGTGATCGCGCCGCCACTGCGCTCCACCCGTACCCGCACGCGCTGGGCGTACATCACCGCGTTGTCCACCAGGTTGGAGAACAGGCGGTGCATGGCCAGCGGGCGCAGCATCAGCACCGCACCGGTCCCCCCTTCGAAGACGACATCGGCGCCGCCTTCGGCGGCATCTTCAACGATGCTCTCCAGCAGTGAATCCAGGTCCAGCGCCGCACGCTGCTCGGCACTTTCGGCGCTGCGTGCCAGTTCCAGGCCTTCGCGCACCAGTGCCTGCATTGCCGCCAGATCGCCGATCAGGCGCTCGCGCAGCACCTCGTCGGTGACATTTTCCAGGCGCAGGCGCAGGCGGGTCAGCGGGGTCTGCAGGTCGTGGGTGATCGCCGCCAGCATCTGCGTGCGCTCGGCCAGATGCCGCTGCAGGCGGTGCTGCATCGCGTTGAAGGCTTCCGCCGCACGCTGCACTTCGCGCGGTCCGCGCAGGGGCAGCGGATCCCGCTGCAGGTCATCGCCCAGGTCTTCGGCGGCGGCCGCCAGCTCCTGCAGCGGCGCGCTGGCCATGCGCGCGACGATGTACGCCAGCACCGCGATCGCCAGTACCAGCAGGGTCAGGAACCACGGGTCGACGGCGAGGATGCCGTTGTGGGCCACCGCTGGCGAGTCCAGCGCCAGCTTCAGCAGCGTACCGTCGTTGAGGGTTACGTCGACCGCGCGGCACTTGGGCGGAATGAACGCCGGATCGCGCTCGCGCGGATGCTTGCGATGCCCGGGCGGCGGCGGCGGCAGCAGGTCCTGCAGCTTCGGAATGCAGGAGCGGAACGAAGTGAAGTGCACGTGCGCGCGCGACACCGGGCCGGGCCGGTCATCGAGCACTTCCATCAAGGCCGTATCGGCCCGGCCCAGGCGCGCGCCCGGCAGCAGCGCACGCACGCTGGGGCCACCGACTTCCAGCAGCCGCTCGCGCAGTTCGGGGTTGCCGTCCAGCAGGTTGACGTAGCCCTGCAGGCGGTCGGCGATGCGATTCAGGTTCTGCCGCTCGAACTCCTGCTGGCGCTTGGAGGTGGCCAGCATGGTCGCGCCGATCGCGGCCACGCTCATGCCCAGCAGCAGGATCACGAACAGCCGCCCGACCATCGAGGACAGGAAATGGCGCAGGCGCTTCATCGCGACCTATTCCAGGTTGACCGACGAGGCCAGCACGTAGCCTTCGTTGCGCACCGTCTTGATCAGGCCGTCCGGCCCGCCATCGTCGCCCAGCTTGTTGCGCAGCCGGCTGACCTGCAGGTCGATCGCGCGGTCCTGCGCCTCGTAGTTGCGGCCACTGCTGAGCGCCACCAGCTGCTCGCGCGACAGCACCTTGTTGGCATGCGCGATGAACACCCGCAGCAGCCGGAACTCGGCACCGGACAGCACCACCACGCGATCGTCCGGGTCCACCAGGTGGCGGTGCTCCAGGTCGAATATCCAGCGCGAGAAGCGCGCGCGGCGTACCGCCAACGGCTCCAGGTTGGCCGGCAGCGCTTCGGTGCGGCGCAGCACGTTGCGGATGCGCGCCAGCAGCTCGCGCGGCTCGAACGGCTTGGCCAGGTAATCATCGGCGCCCATTTCCAGGCCCAGCACGCGGTCGATCGGCTCGGCACGCGCGGTGAGCATGATCACCGGCGTGTTCGAGCGCGCGCGCAGGTCGCGGCATAGGGTCAGGCCATCTTCGCGCGGCAGGTTGAGGTCGAGCACGATCAGGTCCACGTGCTCGCGGTCCAGCAGCTGGCGCATGGCGGTGCCATCGGCGGCCGTGCTCACCTGGTAACCGGCGCGGCCAAGCTGTTCGGCCAGCAGGGTCCGGATGTCGTTGTCGTCGTCGACGATCAGCAATCGATGCATCGTGTTTTCAGTCTCCATGTCGCGATCATCCCGTGTCGGCAGCTGAACCGCATCCGGGGCAATGCGTACCAGTGTATCCAGCCGAGGCCGCGATACCTGTGGTTACGCGTATTCACCGACAGTGTTACATAGAGACATACCCCGAGGATTGGCCCCCTGCCGGTCGATCTTCACAATGCCCACCAACGCCGCTGCCGCGGCCCCGAGAGTGAAGCCACGACGTGAGTTTCCGCCTGCTGCCCGCGACCCGCCGGGGTCGACTGATACTGATCGCCCTGCTCGCCCTTGCCGTTGCCGTCGCTGCCTGGTGGCTGCTGCGCAAGCCTGCCGCCCCGGCGGTGGCGACCACCCCGGTCAGCCGCGGCGACATCGAGCAGACCGTGGAGGCCACCGGCGTGATCGATGCCTACAAGCTGGTCAGCGTGGGTGCGCAGGCCTCGGGCCAGATCAAGTCGCTGAAGGTGCAGCTGGGCGACACGGTGAAGGAAGGCGACCTGATCGCCGAGATCGACGCCACCACCCAGCAGAACCAGGTGCTCAACGCGCAGGCCTCGCTGGACCAGGTCACCGCCCAGCGCGCGGTGCAGCAGGCCACCCTGCGCCAGGCCGAACTGGAGTTCGCGCGCCAGCAGCAGATGCTGGCCGCCGAGGCCACCTCGCGCCAGGAATACGATGCCGCCGAGGCGCAGCTGAAGACCGCCCGTGCCCAGCTGCAGTCCTACGAGGCGCAGATCAAGGGCCGCGAAACCGAGCTGGGCACCGCCCGCGCCAACCTGGCCTATACCCGCATCACCGCGCCGATGGACGGCACCGTGGTCGCGGTGGTGGCCGAGGAAGGCCGCACCGTCAACGCCAACCAGACCGCACCGACCATCGTCATGCTGGCGCGGCTGGACGTGGTTACCGTCAATGCCGAGATCTCCGAGGCCGACGTGGTCAAGATCAAGGCCGGCATGCCGGTGTACTTCACCACGCTGGGCGACCCGGACCGCAAGTACCACGCCAAGCTCCGCCAGATCAATCCGGCGCCGGCCTCGATCGCCAACGAGAGCTCGTCCAGTTCCAGCAGCTCGTCCAGTTCCAGCTCCAGCAGCGCGGTCTACTACAACGCGCTGTTCGACGTGGAGAACCCGGACGGCACGCTGCGCATCGACATGACCGCGCAGGTCTCGGTGCTGCTGAAGCAGGCCAAGGGCGTGCTGATGGTGCCGTCGGTGGCACTGGGCCCCAAGCGCCGTGGCGATGAGCGCACGGTGCGGGTGCTGGACGACAAGGGCCAGCCGCAGCCGCGCAAGGTCACCGTGGGCATCAACAACGGTGCATCGGCCGAGATCCTGTCCGGGCTGAAGGAAGGCGAGCGCGTGGTGGTCGGCGAAGCCAGCGCGGCCGGCGCCGCCGGCGGCGGCAACCGAGGCGGCATGCAGATGCGGGTCGGTGGCCCGGGCATGGGGCGCCGATGAGCATGACGGCGCCGCTGCTGCGCCTGCGCGACCTGCGACGCGAATTCCCGGCCGGCGAGGATGTCATCGCCGTGCTGCGCGACGTGAACCTGGATATCCATGCCGGCGAGATGGTGGCCATCGTCGGCCAGTCCGGTTCGGGCAAGTCGACGCTGATGAACATCCTCGGCTGCCTCGACCGCCCGACCCGCGGCAGCTACCAGGTGGCCGGCCGCGAAACCGGAAAGATGGAGCCGGACGAGCTGGCCGAGCTGCGCCGCGAGCATTTCGGTTTCATCTTCCAGCGCTACCACCTGCTGGGCGACCTGGATGCGCGCGGCAATGTGGAAGTGCCGGCGGTGTACGCCGGCAGTCCCGGCCCGGTGCGCAACGCGCGTGCCGAGCAGCTGCTGCAGCGGCTGGGCCTGGGAGACCGCATGCACCACAAGCCGGGCCAGCTGTCCGGCGGCCAGCAGCAGCGCGTATCGATCGCGCGCGCGCTGATGAATGGTGGCGAGGTGATCCTGGCCGATGAACCGACCGGCGCACTCGACACGAAATCCGGCGAGGAAGTGATGGCGATCCTCGGCGAGCTGCACGCCGAAGGCCACACCATCATCATCGTCACCCATGACATGAGCGTGGCCCAGCACGCACAGCGCATCATCGAGATCCGCGATGGCGAGATCATCGCCGACCGCGCCAATCCGGACGCGCCGAGCTACCGCGCGCAGCGCGAAGCCAGCACCGGCGTCTCCCACGGCAACAGCTGGCGCGCCGCACGCGACCGCTTCACCGAAGCGTTCCGCATGGCGCTGCTGGCGATGAACGCACATCGGCTGCGCACCTTCCTGACCATGCTCGGCATCATCATCGGCATTGCCTCGGTGGTCTCGGTGGTGGCGCTGGGCAACGGCTCACAGCAGCAGATCCTGCAGAACATCAGCGCGCTGGGCACCAACACCATCGACGTGTACCCCGGCCGCGGCTTCGGCGACATGCGCTCGGCACGCGTGCAGACGCTCAAGGCCAGCGATGCCGACGCCCTGGCCAAGCAGAGCTACGTGGACAGCGCCACCCCCAGCGTGTCGACCTCGGTCACCGCGCGCTACCGCAACCAGTCCTCCACCGCCCAGGTCAGCGGTGTTGGCGAGCAGTTCTTCCGGGTCAAGGGCGTGACCCTGCTCAGCGGCAGCTTCTTCGATGCCGATGCGGTGAAGGGCCTCGGCCAGGTGGCGGTGATCGACGAGAATACCCAGACCCAGTTCTTCCCCGATGTCGACCCGGTCGGCCAGGTGATCCTGCTCGGCAACGTGCCGGCGCGGGTGGTGGGCGTGGCCAAGCGCCAGAGCTTCGGTTTCGGTGGCAGCACCAGCCTGAGCGTGTGGGTGCCGTACACCACGGTGATGTCGCGCATGCTGGGCCAGAGCCACGTATCCAGCATCACCGTGCGTGTGGATGACAGCACACCGATGGATGCCGCGCAGGAGGCGATCACCCGCCTGCTGACGATGCGCCACGGCACCGAGGATTTCTTCCTCAGCAACAGCGCCGAGATCCGCGACACCATCGAGCAGACCACGCGCACGATGACCCTGCTGATCGGCGCGATCGCCGCCATCGCACTGCTGGTCGGCGGCATCGGCGTGATGAACATCATGCTGGTCTCGGTGACCGAGCGTACCCGCGAGATCGGTGTGCGCATGGCCGTCGGCGCCCGCCAGAGTGATATCCGCCAGCAGTTCCTGATCGAAGCGGTACTGGTGTGCCTGCTCGGCGGCGTGCTCGGCATCGGCCTGGCCCTGCTGCTGGGCTCGATGATCGGCCGCTTCGCCAGCGACTTCCAGGTGCTGTTCTCCACGGCCTCGATCATCGCTGCGTTCGCCTGCTCGACCCTGATCGGCGTGGCGTTCGGATTCCTGCCGGCACGCAACGCGGCGCAGCTCGACCCGGTGGAGGCCCTGGCCCGCGAATGAAGATGATGACCCGACTGCCCTTCCCTGCTCCCTCGCGCCTGCTGCTGGCTGGCGCCGTGCTGCTCGCCCTGTCGGCCTGTGCGTCGGTCGGCCGCTATCCGATAAAGGAACCGGACGTGGCGGCCAGCTACGGCCGGGGCGATGCCACCCTGAACGCACCGGCCGACGACCCGCGCAGCAGCCTGGACACACCGGGCCGCGACATCCGCCAGGACACCTGGTGGACCGGCTTCGGCGATGAACGCCTGGACCGCCTGGTGGCGCAGGCACTGGCCGCCAACAGTGACCTGGCCGCCGCCGGCCTGGCGGTGCAGCGTTCGCGCCTGCAGGCCGGGCTGGCCAGCAACGCGCTATGGCCGCAACCGTCGTCATCCGGCGTCAGCGGCAGCGCCAGCCGCGCCACCGACCAGGCTGACGACTGGCGTCGCAGCTACTCCACCGGCGTCTCGCTGGGCTGGGAAGTGGACCTGTGGGGTCGCCTGCGCACCCAGCGCGACATCGCCCGCTGGGAGGCCGAGGCGAGCGAGGAAGACCGCCAGAACACCGCGCTGCTGGTGATCGGCGACACCATCAACCAGTACTGGAACCTGGCCTACCTCAACCAGTCGATCGCCACCGGCCAGGCCAACCTGGAGCGCCTGGAGCGCACCCGTGAACTGGTGCAGGCCCGCTTCGACGCCGGTGCGGTATCGCGCCTGGAAGTGCGCCAGGCACTGCAGAACCTGCAGTCGCAGCGCTCCTCGCAGAGCGCGCTGGAACAGCAGCGGGTGGAGGCGCGCAATGCACTGACCGTGCTGCTGGATGGCACGCCCTGGCCGCAGCAGGACGAACCGCAGGACCTGCTGGGCGCACGCAGTCCCGCCATCACCGAGGGCCTGCCGACCGACCTGCTCGGCCGCCGTCCCGACCTGCGCGCGGCCGAACTGCGCCTGCGCAACAGCCTGAAGACCATCAAGGTGACCGCCACCCAGTACTACCCGGCGCTGAGCCTGACCGGCAGCCTCGGTTCCAGCGCCACGTCATTGGGTGATGTGCTGCGCAACCCGGTGGCCACGCTGGGCGCCGGCCTGTCGTTGCCGTTCCTCAACCTGCAGCGCGCGCAGCTGGATACCGACATCGCGGGCACCGCCTACCAGATCGCCGCCACCAACTTCCGCAAGACGCTGTACACCGCGCTCTCGGAAGTGGACAACGCGCTGTCGGCACGTGAGCAGCTGGCGCGCCAGGTGGCGGCCTCGCAGGCCTCGTACGACGAAGCGGTGGAAGTGGAGCGCGCGCAGGAAGTGCGCTATCGCGTGGGTGCCACCGACCTGCGCACCTGGCTGGAGGCACAGCAGACGCGGCGCGATGCCGAGCTGTCGCTGGCGCGCGTGCGCCAGGGCCAGCTGAACAACGACGTGACCCTGTTCAAGGCGCTGGGCGGCAGCGCGGGGTGAGGCATTGGGAGCGCCAACCAAGGTTGGCGGCTACCGGTGGGTGTCGACCTTGGCCGACACGATCCCTCCTGCCGATCAACCGCGCTGGCGCACGACCTCGAACAGGCTGACGCCGGCGGCGACGGAGACGTTCAGGCTTTCGATCTCGCCCGGCATCGGGATCTTGACCAGGCCATCGCAGTTCTCGCGGGTCAGGCGGCGCAGGCCATCGGCTTCGCCGCCCAGCACCAGCGCGATGTTGCCCTTCAGGTCCAGCTGGTACAGCGAGGCGGTCGCTTCACCGGCCAGGCCGTAGATCCACACGCCCTGCTTCTGCAGGTCCTTCAGGCAGCGCGACAGGTTGGTCACCGCCACCACCGGGATGCGATCGGCGGCACCGGCCGAGGTCTTGCGCACGGTGGCATTGACCGTGGCCGACTTGTCCTTGGGAATGATCACCGCCGTGGCACCGGCAGCGGCCGCCGAGCGCAGGCAGGCGCCGAGGTTGTGCGGGTCCTGCACCTCGTCCAGCACCAGCAGCAGGGCCTTGCCCTCGGCCGCGGTGACCAGGCCTTCCAGCTCATTCTCGCTGTAGGTACGGGCGGCGGCATAACGCGCGGCCACACCCTGGTGGCGCACCGAACCGCCCACGCCATCCAGCGCCTGGGCGTTCACCTTGCGCACGTCGATGCCCTTGCGGCGGGCATTTTCCTCGATTTCGGTCAGGCGCGGATTCTTCGCACCGGCCTCGACCAGCACTTCGCGGACGTTCTCGGCGTCGTTCTCGATGGAGGAGGCGACGGCGTTGACGCCGACAATCCACTGGCTGTTCTTGCTCATGCGGGCGGGGACCGGAAAGGGGGTGGCTATGGTAGAGCATCGGCGGGCCGGGCGCTGCGGCGGCGGCCACCCGCCAGCCGAGCGTGGGCCCGGCTCTACAGGTGGGTCATCGGCTGCGCGGCGGCCAGTGCGGGGTGTCGTGGTCGGGGTGCTGGTGGGACACGATCGTGGCCAGGAACTCGAGGGCGGCGACGTCGTCCTCGGTGCGCCGCGCCGGCAGGCCGCCCAGCGCATCGACGAATGGCAGCTTGCGCTCCACCCCGTACTGGATCGTCGGCGGCAGGCGCTCGGGCTCGTCGAAGGCGCCGGCAGCGATTGCCACGCCGTCGGGCGCCTCGTAGGTCAGCGGGGTGCCACAGTCGGCACAGAATCCCCGCCGGACCACGTTGGACGACTGGAAGTAACGCGGCTGGCCGCGGGTCCAGCTGAACTGCACGCCGCGCACCGACACCAGCGGCGCGTAATAGGCACCGAAGGCCTTCTGGCACATCCGGCAGTGGCAGATCGAGCTGTCGGTCAGCGCACCGCGCACCTGGAAGCGGATCGCGCCGCACTGGCAGCCGCCGCTGTACTCGGGTTGGCCCTGCATGCGATGTCTCCTGGTGGTGCCGGCCGCTGGCCGGCAACCCGTCGGTGCCGAGGGTGCCATGGATGCCGGCCAGCGGCCGGCACTACCACGGCCATCAATATTTCTCTTTCTTCCGTTTGGCCGGCTTGCCACGCTCGGGCAGCGGCGGCAGGCCATCGCCTTCGTCCTCGCCCTTGTGCTCGACCAGGCGGAAGTCGATCTTGCGTTCTTCCATGCTGGCCTTCAGCACCAGGATGCGCACGCGGTCGCCCAGCCGGTAACTGCTGCCACGGCGTTCGCCGGTCAGCGTCTTGCGGGTGGCGTCGAACTTGTAATAGTCCTGCGGCAGCTGGGTGACATGCACCAGGCCCTGCACCTTCGACTCGTCCAGTTCCACGAACAGGCCGAAGCTGGTCACGCCGCTGATCACGCCGTCGAACTGCCCGCCGACGTGCTTTTCCATCCACGCCGCGCGGTAACGCTCGTCGACCTCGCGTTCGGCCTCATCGGCGCGACGCTCACGCTCGGAACACTGCAGCGCCAACGCGGCCATCTCGCGCGCGTTGTAGGTGAACTTGTCCAGCGGCTTGCCGGACAGCGCGTGCTTGATCGCACGATGCACCAGCAGATCGGGGTAGCGGCGGATCGGCGAAGTGAAGTGCGCGTAGGCCTCCAGCGCCAGGCCGAAGTGGCCGTGGTTGTCCGGGCTGTAGATCGCCAGGCTCTGGCTGCGCAGCAGCACCGATTCCAGCAGCGTGGCATCGGGGCGGTCGCGGATCTTCTTCAGCAGCTTGGTGTAGTCGCCCGGGCGCACCTTCGACCACGGCGGCAGGCTCAGCTTGAACTCCTTGAGGAATTCCAGCAGGTCGGCGTACTTGGTTTCCGGTGGCTTCTCGTGGATGCGGTACGGCGCCGGCACGTGGCGCGACAGCAGGTACTTGGCCGCCTCGACGTTGGCCGCGATCATGCATTCCTCGATCAGCTTGTGCGCGTCGTTGCGCACCAGCATGCCGGCCTGGGTCACTTCGCCGCGGTTGTCCAGCACGAAACGCACTTCGCTGCTTTCGAACTCGATGGCACCGCGCTTGGCGCGCGCCTTCGACAGCACCTTGTACAGCTGGTGCAGGCGCTGCACCTGCGGCAGCAGATCGCCCATCCAGGCCTTGGTATCGGCATCATCCTCGCCCACTGCCTTCCACACCTGGGTGTAGGTCAGGCGCGCGTGCGAGTTCATCACCGCTTCGTAGAAGCGCGAATGGGTGACCAGGCCGTCGCGGTCGATCTGCATGTCGCAGACGAAGCACATACGGTCGACCTTGGGCATCAGCGAGCAGATGCCGTTGGACAGGGTCTCCGGCAGCATCGGCACCACGAAGCCCGGGAAGTACACCGAGGTCGCGCGCTTCTGCGCCTCCTCGTCCAGCGGCGTGCCGGGGCGCACGTAGTTGGAGACATCGGCGATTGCCACCACCAGGCGGAAACCATCGGCATTCGGCTCGCAGTACACCGCGTCGTCGAAGTCCTTGGCATCCTCACCGTCGATGGTGACCAGCGGCGTGCTGCGCAGATCGACACGGTCGCCGATCATCGACGGCTCGACCACCAGCGGTACCGACGCAGCTTCGTCCAATACTTCCTGGGGGAACTCGAACGGCAGTTCGTGGCCGTGGATGGCGGTCTCCACCACCAGCGAGGCGGTCAGCTTGTCGCCGAGCACGGCGATGATGCGGCCGATCGGGGGGCGGCGGCTGTCCGGTGCCTGGGTCAGTTCGCAGACCACCAGCTGGCCATCGCGCGCGCCACCGGTCTGGTCCGGCGGCACCTGCACGTTGCGCTGCACGCGCTTGTCGTCGGGCACCACGTAGTTGATGCCCATCTCGACGCTGAAGCGGCCGATCAGGCGGGTCATGCCACGTTCCAGCACGCGGGCGATGCTGCCCTCGCGGCGGCCGCGGTGGTCGATGCCGGTCACGCGCGCCAGCACCTTGTCGCCGTGCATCACCTTGCGCATTTCATACGGCGGCAGGAACAGGTCGTCGCCGCCTTCGACCGGGCGCAGGAAGCCGAACCCTTCCGGGTTGGCGATCACCACGCCGGTGACCAGGTTCAGGGTCTGGATCGGGGCGAAGCCACCGCGCCGGTTCTGCACCAGCTGGCCATCGCGGACCATGGCGCCGAGCCGGCGCGACAGCGCTTCGGCCCGGTCCGGCGCACCCAGGCCCAGGCGCGCGCCCAGTTCTTCGGCGGTCTGCGGCCCTTCGCAACGCTCCAGCAGGGCCAGGATGGCCTCGCGGCTGGCGATGGGCTGCTCGTACTTTTCTGCCTCGCGGGCGGCATAGGGATCGTCGATCACCTTGCCGGTCGGCGGCAACTTGCGGCCCGGGGCCGGGCCCGGTGCATCATCACCATGGCGCTTGCGGCCACGCGGCGGCGCGCCGCCGTCATTCAATTCGGGGAACCAGCCCGGCAGCGGCTTGCCCGGCTTGGTGGTGCGGGCCGCGCCCGCCTTGGCGCCCTTCTTCGGGGCCTGGCTGCGGGACTTGCTCCCGCCCTTGCTTGGTTTTTTGGTAGTCATCGCCCTACATGGTAGCCGGTGACGGCGTGCAGAACGGGTCAGTGGCCGCCTTGAAGGCACTGCGTGAAAAAATTGCAGGAAGTCGTTGACAGCCTGCGGATTCATCTTCACAATTGCGCCTCTGGAACGCCCAGGTGGCGGAATTGGTAGACGCACTAGTTTCAGGTACTAGCGGGTAAAACCGTGGAGGTTCGAGTCCTCTCCTGGGCACCAAACATGAAAAACCCCTGAGAAATCAGGGGTTTTTTGTTATGCGCACAGTTGAATCATGCCCACACGTCGTTCGGCGCCGTACGCGCTCCCCCTGCGCTGCCTGTATTGGGTACCCCGCGCGGCTCGATAAGCATCAATTCCACCTCACGGTCAGCACACGTTCGATGCTCGACGCCTCGCGGCACCACGAAGAGCTCTCCCGCGCGCAACGCGACGTGCCTATCCCGCAGCTCAATGCGGAGCTCTCCCGTAATGACGATGAACGCCTCATCGGTCGTGGCATGGGCATGCCAGATGAACTCACCCTGCAGCCGCACGATTTTGAACTGATAGTCGTTGAGCTCAGCAACGACTCTGGGCATCCATGAGTCCTTCAGCGCGGCAAATTTTTCTGCGAGGTTGACCGGCTGGCAAACGGAGGGGCGGATCAGGGAATTCATTACATGGGCCTGCGATCTGGTTGGAAACACAAGCATCCGGATCTTGCCTGCAACCCTCTTGTACGATCGTGCAGCCTCATCGGCCATGAGGACCCCTCCCCAAACGCTGTAACCAGCGGGCCGGCGGAGAGCCGTAGACCGAAGCGAAATGCCTTGCCATGTGGCTCTGGTCATAGAACCCAGCCTCAAGCGCCGCGAGAGCGATGGGCGCGCCCTTGACCAACAGGGCCCTTACCCGGTCCAGACGGCGCATGGTGAGGAAGCGATAGGGGCTCGTACCCAGCACTGCGCGAAAATCCCGGCTCAACTGCCAGCGGTCCGTACCGGCAACTGATGCCAGGTCGTCCAAGGTCACCCCCTGGTTCAACCGATCAAGCATGTACTCACGCGCACGAGCGACCGCAAAGAAATCCGGACGCGTCTTTGTCTGTGGACGTCCCGCTGCAGCCACCAGGCTCCGGGCAAGATCATGGAGCGCATCCAGGTGCTGCAGCGGGTCCGGGCGGGCATGCAGGCGCTGCAGCAGGAGGGCGATCGCCGCCCTCAACCGGGGATCGCGCGACACGCCTCCGTCGATAAAAGGGAGCGACGTCCCGCCGAGCATCTGTTGGATGTGCCACGGTGATACGTAGGCCATTCGATACCGGAAACCCTCCGCCGTACCCGCCTGGCCGTCGTGAAGTTCATCAGGATGCAGCACCAACACGGTGCCGGGCAGCCCGTGCTGCTGGGTACGCCGATACTTGAAGCTCTGAACCCCCGACACGGTGTACCCGACGGCGTAAGTGTCGTGCCGATGCGGCGCATATCCATGGCCGCCGAAAAAGGCCTCAAGACGCTCTACCCCCTCCGCCCCTTCACCCTGCCGCACCCAGTCCAGAGAAGGCTTCGATGGAATCATTCAAAAAGCGGCACTTCGTCCCCTCCAAGCAGGCCATACCAGCCTGCCCTGCATCGTACCCCATCAAGCACTCCCACCTATTGACACCCCCGCAGCGACACCCCATAATCTCGCTCCTCGACGCCCAGGTGGCGGAATTGGTAGACGCACTAGTTTCAGGTACTAGCGGGTAAAACCGTGGAGGTTCGAGTCCTCTCCTGGGCACCATGTCGAGAATGAGAAAAACCCGCGAAAGCGGGTTTTTTCATGCCCGGAGTCCGGGCCTTTGTAGCGTCGAGCCATGCTCGACTGCACCGGTCCGTAGAGTCGAGCTTGCTCGACTGATGCCATGCAGGACGAAGCGCAAAGCAGTC
The DNA here is from genome assembly GCF_059369755.1 of Stenotrophomonas sp. YJH_SMC_57. Classification (NCBI taxonomy): domain Bacteria; kingdom Pseudomonadati; phylum Pseudomonadota; class Gammaproteobacteria; order Lysobacterales; family Lysobacteraceae; genus Stenotrophomonas; species Stenotrophomonas sp. YJH_SMC_57. Next base: position 274,481 of record NZ_JCAFSZ010000005.1, on the reverse strand, counting down.
GAGCAAGCTCGGCTCTACGTACACGCGCGGCAACGCGCTTCAGAACAGTGGCCGCAGTACCAGCTCCAGCCCGAGCAGCAGCAGGAACCCGAGGAAGCAGGCGCGGAACACCCGCGCACTGATCCGCTGCCGGATCAGCTGCCCCAGCCACATTCCCAGCAGCGCGGGTATCACCGCCAGCGCGCTCAGCCCCAGTTGCTGGATACCGAACGCGCCGTGCAGCACCAGGCCGGTGGTCAGCGAAATCGTCGACACGGTAAACGCCAGCCCCAGCGCCTGCACCAGTTCTTCGCGCTGCAATCCCAGCGACTGCAGGTACGGCACCGCCGGCATCACGAACACACCGGTCGCACCGGTCACCACGCCCGACAGCGCCCCCACCAGCGGCCCCAGCCAACGCTCGCGCCGCTGCGGCACACGGAACACCGGGGCCAGCAACGCATAGGCCGCATAGACCACCAGCGCCACGCCAAGCGCTACGCGCGACCAGGTGCGATCGACCCTCACCAGCAGCGCGGCCGAGCCCAGCGTCACCACCACCACCGCCAGCATCATCGGCCACAGCCGCCGCACGATGTGGCCCAGTGACGGCCCGGACACCAGCTGCCATGCATTGGTGACAAAGGTCGGGATGAACAGCATCGACGCCGCCGCCACCGGAGACAGCGCGCCCCCCAGCAGGCCCATGGCCACCGTCGGCAGGCCCATCCCGGTCACGCCCTTGACCACGCCGGCCAGCACGAACACCACCACCAGCAGCACGTAGAAGTACATCGATTCATTCATGCCTTCATTGGATCGGGCCACCGCCCGGCGCACAATGCGGTCTTCCCGGCCTCGCCTTCGGCTGATCCGAAGGCTCGGGCGTTGCAATGAGGGCACGACATGCGGATGGACATCGCCGACCTGCGCCTGTTCCTGGCCATCGCCGAAGCCGGCAGCATCACCGCCGGCGCGGCGCAGGCGAACCTGGCGCTCGGTTCGGCCAGTGAACGCCTGCGCACGATCGAAGCCGACGCCGGTACGGCATTGTTGAACCGGCACCCGCGCGGGGTCAGCCTGACCGAGGCCGGCGCTGCCCTCGCCCACCATGCCCGCCTGATCCTGCAGCAGCAGGCGCAGCTGCGCGGCGAGCTGCAGGCGTTCGCGCATGGCGCGCGCGGCACCCTGCACCTGTATGCCAACACTGCAGCGCTGACCAACTACCTGCCCGCGCGTCTCGCCCCCTGGCTGGCCGAGCGCCCGCGCCTGCATGTCGAACTGCTGGAACGCACCAGCCCTGAAGTCGTGCGTGCGATCAGTGCCGGCCAGGCCGAGGCCGGCATCATCAGCGATGCCGTCGACGCCGCCGGCCTGCAGCAGCATGTGGTGGCCGAAGATCCGCTGGTGATGCTGCTGCCCGCAGAGCATCGTTTCGCATCGCTGCGCAGCGTGGCCTTCGCCGACATGGCTGGCGAGACCTTTGTCGCCCTGGCCGACGGCAACGCCCTGCAGACCTACATTGAAGACCAGGCGCGCGACATCGGGCGCCGCCTGGACGTGCGCATCCGCATGAAAACCTTCGAAGGCGTGTGCATCATGGTCGGCCACGGCATCGGGGTCGGCATCGTGCCGCGTACCGTCGCCCGCCAGCATCGGCGCAGCACGCACACCGTCGCCGTACCGCTTGCCGATGCGTGGGCTCAACGTCGCCTGTGCGCCTGTTTTGCCGAGTGGACGCAGCTGTCGCCGGCGATGCGCAGCCTGCTGCATCACCTGGGCGTACCGCCGCAGAGAAAAGCGTGAAATCTTGTTGACACATCCTCTGACGTTCCCCATAATTCGTCTCCTGAGTCGCCCAGGTGGCGGAATTGGTAGACGCACTAGCTTCAGGTGCTAGCGGGGGCAACTTCGTGGAGGTTCGAGTCCTCTCCTGGGCACCATGACTCAGCAAATGATCAAACCCGCGCAAGCGGGTTTTTTCATGCCCGTCATCCGGGCGCATCCACGCGACGCGTGCATGCATCGCGATGAGGCTGCAAACAAAAACCCCGCCTTCCGGCGGGGTTTTGTTTTTCATCAACACTGGTCGGTCAATGCCCGCCACCGGCCGAGGCCGCACCTGCACCGGCGCCGAACGGTGGCTTGGCCAGCCACAGGAACGCGATGATCGCCAGGAAGATCCAGCCCAGCAGGAAGAAGATGTCGTTGAAGCCCATCTGCGATGCCTGGTGGTTGATCATGTTGTTCAGCACCGCCGCGCCATGTTGCAGGTCACCTTGCCCCATTGCCGCCACCTGGTCCTGCATGCCCGGCTGATAGGCCGAGATGTGCTCGGTCAGGTCGGCATGGTGCACCTGGGTGCGCCGCGCCCACAGCCACGTCGTCAGCGACGCCGCAAAGCTGCCACCCAGCGTACGCAGGAACGTTGCAAGGCCCGAGCCTGCCGCGATCTCGCGACCATCCAGGTCCGACAGCAGGATCTGCAGCACCGGCATGAAGAACAGCGCGACACCAATACCCATGATCAGCTGCACGCCGGCCACGTGCATGTAGTCCACCTGCAGGTTGAAGTTCGAGCGCAGGAAGCTGGTCATCGACAGCACGATGAAGGCCACCGTGGCCAGCATGCGCATGTCGAAGCGCGATGCGTACTTGCCCACGAACGGGGTCATGATCACCGGCAGGATGCCGATCGGCGCGGTCGCCAGTCCCGCCCAGATCGCGGTGTAGCCCATGTCACGCTGCAGCCACTGCGGAATCAGCAACGCCACGCTGAAGAACGCCGCATAGGCCACCACCATCGCCAGCGTGCCGGCGCGGAAGTTGCGATGGCGGAACAGCTTCAGGTCGACGATCGGATCCTTGTCGGTCAGTTCCCAGATCAGGAATACCGTCAGCGCCACCACAGCCACGCAGGCCAGCACCACGATCTTCATCGACGAGAACCAGTCCTCGTCATTGCCCAGGTCGAGCACCAGCTGCAGTGCGCCGACACCGATCACCAGGGTGATCAGGCCAACATAGTCCATCTTCGGCTTCTCGATCTGCTCCGGGCGACCTTTCAGCTGGTTGCCCACCACCAAGGCAGCGAAGATGCCCAACGGCACGTTGATCAGGAAGATCCATTCCCAGCTGTAGTTGTCGGTGATCCAGCCACCGAGGATGGGGCCGCAGATCGGCGCCACCACGGTGATCATCGCCAGCAGCGCCAGCGCCTGCCCGCGTTTCTCGCGGGGATAGATCGAGACCAGCAGCGACTGCGTGATCGGGTACATCGGGCCGGCCACGAAGCCCTGCAGCGCGCGCGATACCACCAGCATGCCCATGCTCTGCGCCAGGCCGCACAGCAGCGAGGTGATGACGAAGGCCAGCGTGGCCCAGACGAACAGCTTGCGTTCGCCGAAGCGGCGGCTGAGCCAGCCGGTCAGCGGCAGCGCGATGGCCGTGCTGACCGCGAACGAGGTGATGACCCAGGTCGCCTGCTGCGAACTGGCACCGAGATTACCGGCGATGGTCGGCAGCGAGACGTTGGCGATGGTGGTGTCGAGCACCTGCATGAACGACGCCATCGCCAGGCCCACGGTGCACAGGGCGACGCTGGGTGGCAGGAACCCGGAGGCCGCACCTGGCGCCGCCGGTGCGCCCGGAGCGCCGGGCGCGGCTGGAGCTTGTGCGGACATGGCGACCTCAGCCCGCCTTCGCCTGCTGCTGCGGCAGGTTGCCCTGGATGATCGTGTGGATCACCTCATCGGCATCATGCAGCTGCTTGGCATACACATCGGTGTCGAACACCGTGCCCTTGGCCGCTGCGCTCGGCAGCACTTCGCCCTTCTGGTCACGCAGGCTCACTTCGGCCTTCATCGACAGGCCGATGCGCAGCGGGTGCTCGGCCAGCTGCTTGGCATCGATGGCGATGCGCACCGGCACGCGCTGCACGATCTTGATCCAGTTGCCGCTGGCGTTCTGCGCCGGCAGCAGCGAGAACGCCGAACCGGTGCCCAGGCCCAGGCTCTGGATGCGGCCCTTGTACTTCACGTCACTGGCGTACAGGTCGGACTTCAACTCCACTTCCTGGCCCAGGCGCATGTGGCGCAGCTGGGTTTCCTTGAAGTTGGCCTCGACCCACATCTGCTCGGTCGGCACCACGGCCATCAGGGCATTGCCCGGCTGCACGCGCTGGCCGACCTGCACCGAACGACGGGCAACATAGCCGGTGACCGGCGCGACGATGCCGGCGCGGGCGTTGTTGAGGAAGGCCTGGCGCAGCTGCGCGGCCGCTGCCTGCACGTCCGGCTGGGTGGCGATCACGGTGTCGTCAACCAGCGCGCGGTTGCGCTCGACGGTCTCGCGCGAACCGGCCACGGCGGCTTCGGCGGCCGCCAGCTCATCGCGGGCATGGGCCAGTTCTTCGTTGGAGATGGCGCCGGTGGCGGCCAGGTCCTTGCGGCGGGCGAAGTCGTCGCGCACGCGCTTCAGGGTCACCTGGCGGGCATTCAAGTCTGCCTGCGCGCCTTCCACGCTGCGGTACAGGCCGCGGGTCTGGCGCACCGTCTTGGCCAGGTTGGCTTCGGCCTGCTGCAGCGCCACCGAGGTGTCGGACGGATCCAGCTGCACCAGCAGCTGGCCGCGCTCGACGCGCATGCCGTCATCGGCGTTGATGGCGACCACGGTACCGGCCACCAGCGGGGTGATCTGCACCTGGTTGCCCTGCACGTAGGCATCGTCGGTCTCTTCGAACCAACGGCCGAACATGAAGTACCACAGCGCCAGTGCGGCAAGCAGCAGCACGACGATCACGAACAGGCCGCGCAGCAGGTTGCCGCGGCGGTTGGAGGCGGCCGGGGCCGCGGTGTCTTGGGTCTGGCTCATGGCGGAGGTCTTCAGGAATGCGAGGAATCGGAATGGGAGGCAATCGGGGCGCGGTCGGCGTCAACGGGCTGGAAACCACCGCCCAAGGCCTTGCTCAGGCGCACCGAGGTCTGCACCTGCTGCGACTGCAGGCCGGCCAGCTGCTGCTGCGATTGCAGCAGGGTGGACTGCGCGGTCAGCACGTCCAGGTAGCTGCCGATGCCGGCGCGGTAGCGCTGCTGGGCCAGGTCGAAGGCCGAACGTGCGGTGTCCACGGCCTGCTGCTGCGCGTGCGCCTGCTGTGCCAGCGAACGCACCGCATTGACCTGGTCGGCGACGTCGCGCAATGCGTCGAGCACGGCCTGGTTGTAGTTGGCCACCGCCAGGTCGTACTGCGCATCGGTGTTGGCCAGGTTGGCGCGCAGCTTGCCGCCTTCGAAGATCGGCAGGCTCAGCGCCGGGCCGATGTAGGCGAAGGTGGAACTGCTCTTCAGCAGGTCGCCCACGTTCGGGGCGACCACGCCGGCCAGCGCGGTCAGGTTGAAGCTCGGGTAGAACTTGGTCCTGGCGACCTTGATCTGCTTGTCGGCCGCTTCCACGCGCCAGCGCGCAGCCACGATATCCGGGCGACGGCCAAGCAGTTCGCTCGGCAGCACGCCCGGCAGCTGCAACGCCATCGGGTTCAGCGGCTGCGGGCGCTGGATCGACAGGCCCCGGTCCGGCCCCTTGCCGACCAGCGCGGCCAGCGCGGTGCGGGCAGCGTCGATGCGCTGCTGCGCGGCCAGAACCTGCTGCTGCGCGGCCGGCAAGCGGGCCTCGGCCTGGCGCACCTGCAGGTCACTGTCGATGCCGGCGCTGCGGCGCTGGCGGGTCAGCTGCAGCGACTTCTGCGAGCGGGTCAGTTCTTCCTCGGCCACGTCATTGAGCTGCCACGCATACGCCAGATCGGCGTAGGCCTGGGCGATGCCGGTGGACAGGTTCAGGCGTGCCGCCTGGGCTTCGACCGTGGCGGCATGCGCGCCATCCACGGCCGCTTCCCAAGCGGCGCGCTTGCCGCCCCACAGGTCCACGCCGTAGCTGAAGTCGAAGGCGACCTGGCTGCTGCCGCCGTAGCGGCCGCCCATCTCGCTGCCGACCATCGATTCGGGCAGGCGCAGGCCGGTGTAGCCACCGGACACCGACAGGCTGGGCAGCTGATCGGCGCGCGCGGTGCCGACCTGGGCCTGGGCCTGGCGCAGGCGTGCATCGGCGGCGTCCAGGCTCGGGTGGCCGGCGAGGCCTTCAGCCACCAGCGCGTCCAGCTGCGCATCGCCCAGTGCCTTCCACCAGTCCTGCGCCGGGAAGCCGGTGGCGCTCAGGTCGGTGTCGGCCAGGGTGCGTTCGCTGTGCAGGCTGTCAACCTCAAGCACGTGGCCCTGCGGGGTGAGGCCGCGGCTGCTGGCGCAGGCGGCCAGGGCCAGGGCCAGCGCTGACACCAGCAGCGCGCGCCCGGACCGGCGGAGAATGGGATGCGGGATCGGGTTCATGGGGTCGTCAGTGAATCGCGGATTCGGGTAAGGAGGGACAGCAGCAGCGTGCGCTCATCGGCGGAAAGATCACGCAGCGCGTAATCCATCACCGCGTCGCCGCGCAGCTTCAGCCGCGCCCAAAGCGCGCGGCCTTCGTCGGTCAGCACGATCTGAAGTGCACGCCGGTCCTGCGCATGCGGCTCGCGGCGGACACAGCCCAGAGCCTCGAGCTTGTCCAGCAGGCGGGTGACCGCACTGGGCACCTGGTCGATGGCCTGGGCCAGTTCGTTGGCGGTACAGGGGGCCATGTGCGAAAGCACCTTCAGCCCGATGTAGTGGGTGAAGCCGATGCCCAGATCTTCTTCAGCCATGGACGCGTCGAGTTGGCGGACCAGGCCGTCGCGCACCTGGCGCAGCAGCAGGCCGAAGCTGGGGGGAGTGGTTGCAGGACAGATCATGGGGGAGCATTCTCTTCCAAAAAAAATATTTCTCAATGGAAATATTCGATCTGGCATCGAATGCTGTGTTGCAGCAGTGGGCTCGATCAGTGAAGGCGCCTACCTTAATGATCTGGTCAGGTGGCCCGGTAGTACAATCCAGCCAATGGATGACACATTTCAGCCAGCGGATATGATGAACAAGGCAGAAATCCCCCCTCCCAAGCGCCTGTTGCGGGACGACGCGCTGGACTGGTTCGAGCGCAACGATGGCCCTCCGGTCGTCGCCTTCCGCTTCGACAGCCCGCAGGGCCTGGTCCGCGAAGTGGACTGGCACCACCACCAGCGCGCACAGTTGATCTGCGTCGAGCGCGGCCTGCTGACCACCCGCACCTCGCACGGCACCTGGTCACTGGCGCCGGGTTCGGCCGGCTGGATGCCGCCGCTGGAGCCACATACGGTCACCCTCGACGGGCCGTTGCGTGGCTGGGGCATGGCCCTGGCGGCGCCTGCCTGCGCCAGCCTGCCTTCCGATCCCTGCGTGCTGGGCCTGTCCAAGCTGGCGCAGGCGCTGGCCGACCGCATCTGCGAATGGCCGCTGGGCTATGCCACCACGCCCGAACGCCAGCACATCATCGACGTGCTGCTGGACGAGATCCGCACCGCCCCGCGCCAGCGCATGCACCTGCCGATGCCGCATGACCGGCGCCTGCTGAAGATCGCCTCGCAGCTGCTGGCCGACCCGTCCGACGAGCGCAGCCTGGCCGAATGGGCGCATTGGGCCGGGCTTTCCCCGCGCAGCCTGACCCGCCACTTCCGCGACGAGACCACCCTCAGCTTCGCCCAGTGGCGGCAGCAGGCCCGCCTGTCCGAGGCCCTGCGCCAGCTGACCGACGGCCGCAGCGTGGCCGATATCGCCCATGCGCTGGGCTTCAGCAGCGCCAGCGCCTTCGTCACCGTGTTCCGCCGCCACTTCGGGCTGCCACCCGGGCGCTACCTGGCACGTGCCGGACATGGCCTGGAAACCGGGCTGGACCCTGCGCGCGGCTTGGCATCCCCCGCCGCATCCGGATAATCACAGGATTGCGAGCGGCGACCGCCGTCGCCGCCTCCCGACAACAGGTAACAACGCCGCATGACCGAACTTGCCCGCCCCGTGTTCCACGGATTCGAACAACTGCCGCTGCGCGAGTACGCCGAGCGCGCCTACCTCGACTACTCGATGTACGTGGTCCTGGACCGCGCCCTGCCGTTCATCGGCGACGGCCTGAAGCCGGTGCAGCGCCGCATCATCTATTCGATGAGCGAGCTGGGCCTGAATGCCGCGTCCAAGCCGAAGAAGTCCGCACGCACCGTCGGTGACGTCATCGGTAAATACCACCCGCATGGCGACAGCGCGTGCTACGAGGCACTGGTGCTGATGGCCCAGCCGTTCTCGTACCGCTACCCGCTGATCGAAGGCCAGGGCAACTTCGGCTCCAGCGATGACCCGAAGTCGTTCGCGGCGATGCGCTACACCGAATCCAAGCTGACCCCGATCGCCGAAGTGCTGCTGGGCGAACTGGGCCAGGGCACCACCGACTGGGCGCCGAACTTCGACGGCACCCTGCAGGAACCGACCTGGATGCCGGCGCGGTTGCCGCACCTGCTGCTCAACGGCACCACCGGCATCGCCGTGGGCATGGCCACCGACGTGCCGCCGCACAATCTCAACGAGATCGTCAGCGCGCTGCTGCACCTGCTGGACAACCCCGAGGCCAGCGTGCGCGACCTGTGCGAGCACGTGCAGGGCCCGGACTACCCGTCCAGCGCCGAAATCATCACCGCGGCCAGCGATCTGCGGAACATGTACGAGACCGGCAACGGCAGCGTGCGTGCGCGTGCGACCTTCACCAAGGAAGCCAACAACATCGTGGTCACAGCGCTGCCGTTCCAGGTGTCGCCGTCGAAGGTGATCGAGCAGATCGCCGCGCAGATGCGCGCCAAGAAGCTGCCGTGGCTGGAAGACATCCGCGATGAGTCCGACCACGCCAACCCGGTGCGCGTGGTGCTGGTGCCGCGCTCCAACCGCGTCGATGCCGAACAGCTGATGGGCCACCTGTTCGCGACCACGGACATGGAGCGCAGCTACCGCGTCAACCTCAACGTGATCGGGCTGGACGGCCGTCCGCAGGTGAAGAACCTGAAGATGCTGCTCAGCGAATGGCTGACCTTCCGCAGCAATACCGTCACCCGCCGCCTGCAGCACCGCCTGCAGAAGGTCGAGCGCCGCCTGCACCTGTTGGAAGGCCTGCTGGTCGCCTTCCTCAACCTGGACGAGGTGATCCACATCATCCGTACCGAGGACGAACCGAAGGCAGCGCTGATCGCGCGCTTCGGCCTGTCCGACGACCAGGCCGAGTACATCCTGGAAACCAAGCTGAAGCAGCTGGCCCGCCTGGAAGAGATGAAGATCCGCGGCGAGCAGGACGAGCTGGCCAAGGAGCGCGAGAAGATCCTCGGCATCCTCGACAGCAAGGCCAAGCTGAAGAAGCTGATCCGCGACGAACTGACCGCCGATGCCAAGAAGTTCGGCGACGCACGCCGTTCGCCGCTGGTGCAGCGCCAGGCCGCGCAGGCCATCGACGAGACCGAGCTGGTGCCGAGCGAGCCGATGACCGTCGTGCTGTCGGAGAAGGGCTGGATCCGTGCCGCCAAGGGCCATGATGTCGATGCGTCCGCCCTCTCCTACCGCGATGGCGACGCCCTGCAGGGCGCGGTGCGCGCGCGCAGTACCCAGCAGGTCGCGTTCCTTGACAGCGAGGGCCGCGCCTACTCGACGCCGGTGCATACCCTGCCTTCGGCGCGCGGCAATGGTGAGCCGCTGACCGGCCGCTTCTCGCCGGCGCCGGGCACCAGCTTCGTCACCCTGGCCAGTGCCGAACCGGAGACGCGCTTCGTGCTGGCCTCCAGCCATGGCTACGGCTTCGTCACCCGCTTCGAGAACCTGATCGGCCGCAACAAGGCCGGCAAGGCGATGCTGAACCTGTCGGCCGGCTCGTCGGTGCTGATCCCTTCGGTGGTTGCCAACGTCGCCACTGATCGCATCGTGGCGGTGACCAGCTCGGGCAACCTGCTGGCGATCGCTGCCAACGACCTGCCGGAACTGGACAAGGGCAAGGGCAACAAGATCATCGAGATCCCCAAGGCCAAGCTCGCCACCGAACGCGTGGTCGCCATCGTGGCGATCAGCCCAGGGCAGACCCTGCAGGTACGCAGCGGCCAGCGCACCATGGGCCTGAAGTTCAACGAGCTGGACGCGTATCTCGGCGCGCGCGCCACCCGCGGCCACCTGTTGCCGCGTGGCTGGCAGAAGGTGGAAGGCCTGTCGGTGGAGTGACCGGTAGGGCCGGGCGCTGGCCGGCAACTGCTGAATGTTGCTCGGATCCAACGTTGCCGGCCAGCGGCCGGCACTACCGGAATCCAGGGACGTCAGGCACGAAAAAGCCGGGGCATGCCCCGGCTTTTTCGTTGTCGGCTGGCGGGCGGTGGAGCAGCTGGCGGGCAAAGGCTGGCTGGCGGTGCTCCGGTGCTGGCGGGCGACAGAACGCTGTGCTTCTTCTGGTAGAGCCGACCGCTGGTCGGCTGTTTTTTTTGTAGAGCAGCCGACCAGCGGTCGGCTCTACCGGGTGGTCGCCGGGCATGGCCCGGCGCCACCTGCGGCTCAGTGCGCCGGGGCGCCGTTGCCGTCGATCTTGCTCAGCTGGTACAGCTCCAGGCCGATGCGCTTGATCAGGCCCAGCTGCTGCTCCAGCCACCAGGCATGGTCTTCCTCGGTGTCCTTCAGCTGCGCCAGCAGCATGTCGCGGCTCACGTAGTCACCCTTCTCTTCGCACAGCTTCATGCCGGCGGCGAGATTGTTCCGAACCGCGTATTCAGTATCCAGGTCCTTCTGCAGCATCTCCTCCACGGTCTTGCCCGGCTCGGTGGCATGCGGGCGCATGTCCGGGTCGCCGCCCAGGAACAGGATGCGGCGCAGCAGCGCGTCGGCGTGCTGGGTCTCTTCTTCCATCTCGTGGTTCAGGCGTTCGTACAGCGCGAACAGGCCCTGGTCCTCGTAGCGGCGGGAATGGATGAAGTACTGGTCGCGGGCAGCAAGCTCGCCGCGCAGCAGTTCCTTCAGGCAGGCGATGACGTCCGGGTTGCCTTTCATGGGGGGGGCTCCTGTGAATCGATGCGGCATAGGGTGACGCATTTCCGGCGACGGTGATCTAATCGGAATCAGTCGCAGTTGCGCCTGCGGCTACAATCGATCCTCGAGCGTGGAAAGGACGTGCGATGCGACGTACATGGCGTTGGGTGCTGGGCGTATTGATCGCCATCGTGCTGGTCACCGTTCTGGTGCCGTGGCTGCTGCTGCGCGGCAGCCTGGCCGACCTGGACGGCGAGCATGCGCTGCCGGGCCTGGCCAAGCCGGTCACCGTCGAGCGCGACGCGCTGGGCGTGGTCACCATCACCGCCGGCAGCCAGGCCGACGCGATGCGTGCGCTGGGCCGCGTGCATGCGCAGGAACGCTATTTCGAGATGGACCTGATGCGGCGCAGTGCCGCTGGCGAGCTGTCCGCGCTGTTCGGGCCGAAGGCCATCGACGCCGACAAGCGCATGCGCGTGCATCGCCTGCGCGCGCGTACCGAGGCGAACATGCAGGCCGCGCTGGGCAGCAACAGCGAGGCCGTGGGCGCCTACGTCGCCGGCGTCAATGAGGGATTGGCCGGACTCCCGGTACGGCCATGGGCGTACCTGCTGCTGCGGCAGGCGCCGCAGCCCTGGCAGGCCAGCGACAGCGTGCTCACCGGGCTGGCCATGTACGCCGACCTGCAGGACCCGGGCAACCAGACCGAACTGGCGCTGAGCCGCATCCGCGCGGTGGTGCCGCCGGCGCTGTACGCCCTGCTCGCCCACGATGGCAGCGAATGGGATGCCCCGTTGTTCGGCGAACCGACCGGCAACGCCGTGCTGCCCGACGCCAGCCAGCTTGATCTGCGCACATTGCAGGGAAAGCCGGGCACCAGGCAGGAAGAGGCCGACGCGGTCGGCAGCAACAACTTCGCCGTATCCGGTGCACTGACCGCCGACGGCCGCGCCATCGTCGCCGATGACATGCACCTGGGCCTGCGCGCGCCAGCGCTGTGGTTCCGCGTGCGCCTGCGCTACCCCGATCCGCAGGCCGCGGGCGGCCAGGTCGATGTCACCGGTTTCTCGCTGCCCGGCCTGCCGGCGGTGATCGTCGGCAGCAACGGGCATGTCGCCTGGGGCTTCACCAACAGCTACATCGACACGGCGGACTACCGCACTGAACCGGCCAACGCGGCGGTCACCGTGCATGACGAGCGCATCGCGGTGGCGGGCCAGGCCGACGTGCTGTTCCCGGTGCGCGAAAGCGCCTGGGGACCCATCCTGCACACGCATGCCGATGGCAGCGGCGATGCCCTGCGCTGGGTCGCGCAGCTGCCGGGTGCGGTGCGCCTGGACTTCGGTGACCTGGCCCGTGCCGGCGATCTGCAAGCCGCCCTGCACTTCGCAGACCAGGCCGGCATCCCCGCTCAGAACCTGGTGATCGGCGACCGCAGCGGACGCATCGCCTGGCGCTTGATCGGCGCCCGGCCCGACCGCGGCCCCGGCTGTGCACCGGCCGGCTTCAATACCGCCAGCAACCGGGACTGCGCGCCCTGGCCGATCCGCAGCGACGCCGCACCGGCACTGATCGACCCACCCGATCATCGCCTGTGGACCGCCAACGGCCGCGTCCTCGACGGCGAGGCCTTGGCCAGCGTCGGCCATGGCGGTTATGACCTCGGTGCCCGTGCGCGTCAGATCCGCGACCTGCTGGCCATCCAGGAGCGCTTCGACGAGCACGACCTGTTGGCAATCCAGCTCGACGACCGTGCGGTGTTCCTGCAGCGCTGGTGGGCACTGCTGCACGACGTCATCGAACGCAGTGACGATCCCGCGCTGAAGCGGTTGGGAGAAGCCAGCCATCAATGGGGCGGCCGCGCCTCGGCCAGCTCGGTCAGCTACCGGGTGGTGCGCGAGTTCCGCTCGCAGGTAATGCAGACGCTGTCTGACGCACTACTGGCCCCGGCCAACGTTCGACTGGGAGAGGACTACCTGGAACCGCGGCTGGCGCAGCTGGAAGGCGTCGCCTGGCCGATGCTGCAGCAGCGCCCGGCCAACCTGCTGCCCCCCGCCTTCGACAGCTGGGACGCACTGCTGGTCGATGCGGCACGACGTACCGAGGCCGAACTGTCCAAACAGGGCCCGCTGGCCCAGCGCGGCTGGGGCGAACGCAACACCGCAGCGATCTGCCATCCGATCGCAGGCGCGCTGCCGGACTTCGCAAAGCGCTGGCTGTGCATGCCGGCCGATCGCCTGCCCGGCGACCGCGACATGCCGCGCGTGCAGACGCCAAATTTCGGCGCGTCCGAGCGGATGGTGGTCTCGCCCGGGCACGAGGCCGACGGCATCGTGCACATGCCCGGCGGCCAGAGCGGCCATCCGCTGTCCCCCTACTGGGGTGCCGGCCATGAAGACTGGGTGCATGGCCGCCCGACCCCGTTCCTGCCGGGCAAGGCCCAGCATGTGATGACGCTGGTGCCTGCACGTTGAGGATCGCGGCCAGATCCTTCTCCCAAAGGAGAAGGAATCTGACCCCGCCATTGCCGGCCAGCGGCCGGCACTACCGCCGGCGCTAGGCCAGTGCCTGTTCGTGCACGCCGGCAATCGCACGCCCGGACGGGTCGGCCGCTGCCGCGAAACTGGCATCCCATGCAATCGCCGCCGGCGACGAACAGGCGATCGACTTGCCGCCCGGTACGGTTTCGGCAGCCGCACGGCTGGGGAAGAACTGCTCGAACAGGTGGCGGTAGTAGTACGCCTCCTTGGTCTGCGGCGGGTTGTGCGCGAAGCGCTTGTCTGCGGCCGCCAGCACACGGTCGCTCACCTGTGCTTCGGCATGCGCCTTCAGCCCGTCGATCCAGCCATAGCCGACGCCATCGCTGAACTGTTCCTTCTGCCGCCACAGGATGCTGTCCGGCAGGTAGCCGTCGAACGCCTCGCGCAGCACCGCCTTCTCGATGCGGCGGCCTCCGAACCCGGCGCCGACCATCTTGTGCGCGGCGTCGAAACGCATTGCCACGTCGAGGAATTCGCGATCCAGGAACGGCACGCGCGGCTCCACGCCCCAGGCCATCATCGACTTGTTGGCGCGCAGGCAATCATAGTTGTGCAGGGCATCGAGCTTGCGCACCAGTTCATCGTGGAATTCGCGCGCATCCGGCGCCTTGTGGAAGTACAGGTAGCCACCGAAGATCTCGTCGCTGCCTTCGCCGGACAGCACCATCTTCACCCCCATCGCCTTGATCCGCCGCGCCAGCAGGAACATCGGCGTCGATGCGCGGATGGTGGTGACGTCATAGGTCTCGATGTGGCGGATCACTTCCGGCAGCACGTCCAGGCCTTCTTCGAAGGTGTATTCGAAGCCATGGTGCACGGTGCCCAGCGCTTCGGCAGCAACCGCTGCGGCAGCCAGATCGGGCGAGCCCTTCAGGCCAATCGCGAATGAATGCAGACGCGGCCACCAGGCTTCGGTCTGGCCGCCGTCCTCGATGCGACGGCGTGCATAGCGCGCAGCCACGGCGGCGACCAGCGAGGAATCGAGGCCACCGGACAACAGCACCCCGTACGGCACGTCACTCATCAACTGGCGCTCCACCGCATGCTCGAAGGCCTGCCGCAGTTCGGCCAGGTCGGCCTGACGGCCCTGCACATCCGCATACTCGCGCCACGGCTGCTGGTAATAGCGCACCAGTTCGCCGCTGGCGCTGTCGAAGTAATGGCCTGGCGGAAATTGCGCGACATCGGCGCAGGAATCGACCAGCGCCTTCATCTCCGAGGCCACGCGCAGGCGCCCCTGCGCATCATGGCCCCAGTACAGCGGCACCACGCCGACCGGATCGCGCGCCACCAGCACGCGACCGCTGTCACGGTCCCACAGCGCGAAGGCGAAGATGCCGTTGAGCTGCTCCAGCCACTGCGCCGGCGATCCGCCCTGGCGGTACAGCGCGTTGATCACTTCACAGTCCGAGCCGGTCTGGAAGTCATAGGCGGTGGTCAGCGCGGCCTTCAGCTGCTGGTGGTTGTAGATCTCGCCGTTCACCGCCAACGCCAGCTGGCCGTCGGCCGACAGCAACGGCTGCGAGCCGCCGGCCGGATCGACGATGGCCAGCCGCTCGTGGACCAGCAGTGCGCCCTCGTCGAGGTACACGCCGCTCCAGTCCGGGCCGCGGTGGCGCTGGCGCTGCGACAGTTCCAGCGCGTGGCGGCGCAGGGCGGGAAGATCGTCACCGGCCTGCAGGCCGAAGATTCCGAAGATCGAACACATGGCGGAGCTCCTGTTGGGGGATTTCACGGGTGGGAAGGTGTTCGACCGGCCATCCAGGCCCGGGTGGGGCGGCGCCCGGGCACAAAAAAACCCGCATCGGCCGATGCGGGTTTTCTGGTGTCCGGGCGTATGTTGCTGTCTATCTACCCAGGGCGCAGTCCCGCATCGGCCGCGCACGATTATTCGCGCGCAGATTATTGCGGTTGTTGTTGACGGCGGTGGCCAGGCGGATCGACATGGCATCGACCCTACCCCGGTTTCCGGCACGGCGCAACAGTTGCGTCGGCAACCAGCTGGACCGCCTGGCGGCGCATAATGGCCCGCCCTGCAATGTGTAACTGGAATGCAACACCGCAATGGACGCACCGGGGCGCTGGCCGCCCTGCTCTGCCTGGGCCTGGCCGCATGCCAGACCCTGCCCCCGCCCTCGCCCCTGCCGCCAGCCCAGCTGCAAAGCCTGGAGCAACGCGGCACCGACGGCAGCTTCGACGGTGCCTGGAACACCGCGCAGACCTTCGAGCACTTCAACGATCCGCGTGCGATCACGTACTACGAGCGCGCCGCTGCGATCACGCCCTGGACCTTCCACAACACCAAGGCGGAAGAAGCACTGGGCCGGATCTGGACGTCCGGCACGCTGCGGCATGCCGACAGCCCCCATATCGACCCAGCGCCGGTTCTGCGTGCGTCGTGGCGACGTGGCGAACGCGCCTACCTGGCAGCGGCCAACCACGGCAATCCCTACGCGTTCCATGAACTCGCCACTGCCTATCGCGCGCGCAGCGACGCGCAGCTGGCATTGCGCTGGGACCTGCGCGCGATGATCTACCACCGCTATCCAAGCCGATCCTCGCGCCTGCCGGATGCGCTGGCCACGCAGGCCGGCACCGTGCACCCGCTGGTGGCCCGCATCCAGCGACGCGCCGAGCGCGGCGATGCCGAAGCGCAGGTCGACCTGGGCGCGCTGCTGGAAAGAGGCGTGGGCCTGCCGCGCGATCCGGCGCGCGCCCTGCAGCTGTACCAGCGTGCTGGTGAGCAGGGAAATGTGTTCGGCCAGTACTTTGCTGGGCTGTTGCTGGGGCGGAGCGCGCCGGGCGTGGAGAAAGATGCCGATACAGCGGCGCAATGGTTTGCCAGGGCCGAGGCGCAGAACTTCTACATGGCCGCGCCGAGCTATTGGAAGAAGGCGATCGAGCCGCCGTTCTTCATTTTCTCGGAGTAGTAGAGCCGAGCCATGCTCGGCTGCTTCTGCCAGGAAAAGACAGCCGAGCATGGCTCGGCTCTACAGGGAAGCAGCCTCAGCCGGAGGCGTGCCGACCAACGGTCGGCACCCACCCTCCTCACACCAGCAGCCGTTCCACCAGCCGCTGGTACACCCCCGGCAGTGCTTCCAGCTCGTCCACGCGCACGTTCTCGTCCACCTGGTGGATGCTGGCGTTGACCGGCCCCACTTCGATGCACTGCGCACCCAGCGGTGCGATGAAGCGCGCGTCGGAGGTGCCACCGCCGGTGCTTTCCTCCGGCGCACGACCGATGTGTTCGGCCAGCACGGCACGCGCAGTGGCGCGCAAGGTACCTTCCGGGGTGTAGAACGGCTCGCCGCTGCGATGCCACTTCAGCGTGTACTGCAGGCCATGCCGGTCGAGCAGTGCGGCGATCTCCGCCTCCAGCTTCGGCGCGTCCCAGTGCGGGTTGTAGCGGATGTTGAAATCCACCTCCAGCTCACCGGGAATCACGTTGTTGGCGCCCGTGCCGGCATGGATGTTGGAGATCTGCAGGCTGGTCGGCGGGAAGCTCTCGTAGCCCTCGTCCCAACGCCGCGCACTCAGTTCGGCCAGTGCCGGCGCGGCCTGGTGGATGGGATTGCGCGCCTTTTCCGGGTACGCCACATGCCCCTGCACGCCCTGTACGCGCAGCTTGGCCGACAGGCTGCCGCGACGGCCGACCCGCAGCAGGTCACCCAGCGTCGCGGTCGACGAAGGCTCACCGGTGATGCACCAGTCGATGCGCTGGCCACGCTCGGCGAACAGGCGTGCCACATGGCGCACGCCATCGATGGCATCGCCTTCTTCGTCGCTGGTCAACAGCACCGCCAGCGTGCCGGGATGATCGGGGTGCGCGGCCACGAACTGCTCGGCGGCGACCACGAACGCAGCCACGCTGCCCTTCATGTCGGCCGTGCCACGGCCATACAGCACGCCGTCACGGATTGTCGGCGTGAACGGGTCGCTCGCCCATGCCTCGCGTGGGCCGGGCGGCACCACGTCGGTGTGTCCCAGCAGCACCAGCACCGGCGCGCCCTGCCCGTGGGTCGCCCACAGGTTGTCGACCTCGCCCAGGCGCAGGTGATCGCAGTGGAACCCGGCCTGCTTCAGCCGTGCCGCCAGCAACGCCTGGCAGCCGGCATCGTCCGGCGTCACCGAGGGGCGTGCAATCAGCTCGCAGGTCAGGTCGAGAACAGCACTCATGCGCCGCCCACGCCGAAGCGTGCCTTGAATCCGTTGTCACTGAAACCCTGGCTGACCGTGCCGTCGGCGGTTACCACCACCGGGCGCTTGATCAGCTGCGGGTACTCACGCAGCAGCAGCTTCCACTCGGCATCCGAGTCGGCCGCCTTGCGGTTGTCCGGCAGCTGCCGCCAGGTGGTGGAGGACCTGTTGACCATCGCCCCCAGGCCACCCAGCTGCGCGGCCCATTCCAGCAGGTTTTGAGGGCTGGGCTTGTTGTCGCGGTAGTCGACGAAGGTGTACGGCACGCCGAAGCGGTCCAGCCACTTGGTTGCCTTCTTGCAGGTATCGCAGTTCTTCAAACCGTAGACAGTGGTGCTCATGGCCATCTGTGATGCTGGAAAACAGAGGGCCAGAATCTCACAACAGGCGCTCGGACACGACCCGGAACGGCACCGCCGGCAGCCGCAGCGCCAGCCCCTCGGCCAGGTTCACGCCCATCGCCTGCAAGCGCGGACAGTGCGCTCCGCCCTCCAGCTGCAGCGGTTGCAGCTGGGTGATATCCACCGGCAGATCGATGCGGGTGCTGGCCCAGCGCCCATCGCAGGTCCGTGCGATGGCCTCGTCCTGGCAGGTCAGGAATCGCAGCCGCGCGTCCTGGTCATCGCAGAACCCGGCCCATGCCGAAGGGTTCCAGCCTTCGGCGGCGCGCCACCGCAGATGCAGCGCCGGGGCACTGCCCTGCCCGCCTTCGATCCAGGTCTGCCCGCCGCCATCGGCGCGTATCTGGTGTTCGAAATGCGTGGACAGATGGGGCTGCATCGCATCGCTGAACGCGCGCGCACCGGCCACGAAGGCCAGCTGGTCCATCACGTTGCGGTCGAACAGCACCACCGGCGTCCCGTCCGGATCGTCGTCCCGGCGCAGGTACCAGCGCCAGTTGCTCTGGCGTGGCGAGGGCATCAGCGCGCGCAGCGGTCCGCCCATGCCGGGCCCGAAATGGCCATGGCGGTAGCTGAGGATGGTGTACGGCGTACGCCCTTCATGCACCTCGTAGTGATGGCCCGGCGGCGGTGGCGGTGCATGGCGCACATCGACCCACCAGCTCACATACACCACGTCGCGCACGTCGCTGACCAGCGCCGGCATCGGCCAGCGCCGCGACAGCGCACGCCGCAGCCGGGTCCAGCGCGGGGCGTGCAGCAGGCGAGGCAGCATCCGCCCGAACAGGGTGTCGGACGGATGCCGGTAGATCGCGGACTGCGCCAGGTCTTCCGGCGCCGTCACCTTCAGTCGGCCAGGCCGCGCAGCAGGTCGTTGACGCTGGTCTTGCTGCGGGTCTTCGCATCGACCTGCTTGACGATCACTGCGCAATACAGCGAATGGGTACCGTCCTTGCTCGGCAGCGAACCGGACACCACCACGCTGTACGGCGGGATGTAGCCGTAGCTGATCTCGCCGGTAGCGCGGTTGTAGATGCGCGTGCTCTGGCTGAGGAACACGCCCATGCCGATCACGCTGTGGTGGCCGACCACCACGCCTTCCACCACTTCCGAACGCGCACCGATGAAGCAGTGGTCTTCGATGATGGTCGGGCTGGCCTGCAGCGGTTCCAGCACGCCGCCGATGCCGGCGCCGCCGGACAGGTGGCAGTGCTGGCCGATCTGCGCGCAGGAACCGACGGTGGCCCAGGTGTCGACCATGGTGCCTTCGCCGACGTAGGCACCGATGTTGGTGAAGCTCGGCATCAGCACCACGTCCTTGCCGAAGTACGTGCCGCGGCGGGCGATCGCACCCGGCACCACGCGCACGCCGCCACGGCGGAACTTCGCTTCGTCATAACCGGCGAAACGCGATTCGACCTTGTCCCAGAACGGCGCCGGGCGCGCATCGACCACCGCCATGTCGTTGACGCGGAAGTACAGAAGCACGGCCTTCTTCAGCCACTCGTTGACCTTCCAGCCGCCGTGGCCGTCCGGTTCGGCAACCCGGAACTCGCCGCTTTCCAGGCCGTCGATCACCCGGTTCACCAGTGGCTTGGTCGAGCCTTCCAGCTCATGCAGGGTCAGCGTGGCGCGGCGCTCGAAGGCGCTCTCGATGCCGAACTTCAGCTCTTCCACGCCCGGCGCGGCCGGCTTGCGCAGCGACTTGCGGGCAATGGTTTCGGCGCGTGCGGCTTCGGCGCTCTTGGCCGGCACCTTCTTCGGTGCAGCCACCTTCTTCGCCGGGGCCTTCACCACAGCGGCCTTCTTCGGCGCAGCGGCCTTCTTCGCGGCCGGCGCGGCGGCAGGTTTCTTGGCCGCTGCGGCCTTCGGGGTCGCGGCAGTTTTCTTGGCGGTCTTGGTGGCCATCAGGCGGGGTCTCCAGCGTTTCGATCAGGGTCCAGGCAGGCCAGCATCGCGTCATGCAGCTGCTGCCGGGCAGGCTCAGTCAGGGGGAGGTCGTGTTCGTCACTGATCACGAAAGTGTCTTCGGCGCGTTCGCCGAATGTGGCAATGCGCGCGTCATGCACGCGCAGGCCCTGGTTGCGCAGCACGAACGCCACGTCGGCCAGCAGGCCGGGACGGTCGGGGGCGACCAGGGCAAAACGGGTCGCGCCGGGCTCATCGCGGAACTCGATGCGCGGGGCAAAGCGGAAATGGCGCAGCTGACGTGGCACCACCCGGCGCGAAGGCCGCAGCCGGGTCAGGTCACCGCTGAGCGCCTCGCGCAGCGCGGCCTCCAGGTTGGCGCTGCTGCCATCGGCGAAGGTATCGGCCGGGTTCACCTCGAAGGTATCGAAGATGGTGTCGGCAGGGCCATCCAGCACGCGCGCGCGGTGGATGCCATAGCCCTTGCGGTCCAGGGTCATCACGATGGCGGCGAACAGGCCGTCGCGGTCCGGCGAATGCACGAACACTTCCAGTGCCGGGTCGTCGACGCTGATCCGGCGCACCTTCACCAGTGCCTGGCCCTGCTTCACCGGCACCAGCGCGGCCGCCTGCCAGGCCAGCTGCTCCGGCCGCAGCCGGATGAAGCCTTCGTCGGGCATCACCGCGAACTGGCGGTCGATGGTGGCATCGTCGTAGCCCCGCTCGCGCACCAGCGCGCGCACGCTGTCACGCGCCTCGGCCACGCGCTCGGCCGCCGGCACCGGATGTTCCAGCCCTTCGCGCAGCGCGCGCCGGGTGGCGAAGTAGAGATCGGCCAGCAGGCGGTCCTTCCACGCGTTCCACAGCTTCGGGCTGGTGCCGGCGATGTCGGCACAGGTCAGCAGGTACAGATAGTCGAGGCGGTCGCGGCTGCCGACCAGGGTCGCGAAGCGATGGATCACCACTGGATCGGCGATGTCCTGCTTCTGCGCGGTCACCGACATGCGCAGGTGCTGTTCGACCAGCCATGCCACCAGCTCGGTATCGGTGCCACTCAGCGCATGGGCCTGGCAGAACGCGCGCGCGTCCACCGCACCCAGCTCCGAATGGTCGCCGCCACGGCCCTTGGCGATGTCATGGAACAGGCCGGCCAGCAGCAGCAGCTCCGGCTTGCGCAGGCGTGGCCACACTTCGTGCGCGATCGAGAATCGCTCGTCGGCACGGCTGCTGGCGAACAGGCCGATGTTGCGCAGGACCATCAGCGTGTGCTGGTCGACGGTGTAGACATGGAACAGGTCGAACTGCATGCGCCCACTGACCTGGGCAAACGCTGGAATCCACTGCCCGAGCACGCCCAGCCGCGCCATGCGCGAAAGCGTGTCGACCGGGCGCTGGCCACGCAGCAATGCCAGGAACTGCTCGCGCGCATCGGCGTCGGCCACGTCGTAGGCCGGCAGCACGGGCAGCGCTTCGGCCAGCGCGCGCGCGGTCAGCGAATGCAGGCCGCGCACCTGCGGATTGTTGGCCCAGCTGGCGAACAGCGCGAATACCTGGCCGATATCGCCACGCGGCCAGTCGGCATCGTTGGCCGCCAGGTAGCCGCGGCGCAGGGAAAAGCCCACGGTCAGCGGTTCCGGCTGCGCCTCGCCGTCGAACTGTTCCTCGAAGCGCTGCAGCAGGCGGTCGCTGATCCGGCGCACCACCAGTGCGGCGCGATAGAAGCCCTGCATCATCTTTTCGACACCGAGATTCTCGGCATCGTCTTCGAAGCCCAGGCGCGCGGCCAGGGTCTTCTGGTAATCAAAGCGCAGGCGCTCTTCCGGGCGGCGCGCCACCAGGTGCAGGCCGAAGCGCAGCCGCGCCAGCACCGCGCGTTCGCGCTTCAGCGCGGCCGCTTCATCGGCGCCCAGGTGGCCGAGCCCGACCAGCGCCTCCAGGTCACGCACGCCAAACGCGCGCAGCGCCATCCAGCCCAGCGTATTGAGATCGCGCAGGCCGCCGGGGCCATCCTTCAGGTCCGGCTCCAGGTTGTCGGCGGTATCACCGAAGCGCTGGTGGCGGTTGCGCAGTTCTTCCAGCTTGGCCAGGAAGAAAGTGCGCGCCGGCCACAGCTCGCGATCATCAATGGCCTCGCGCAGGGCGCGACGCGTGGCCTCTTCGGCCAGGATCGGGCGCGCCTCGATCAGCGCGGTCAGTACGGTCTGGTCGGCCGCCGCCTCGCGGCATTGCGCCGCCGACCGCACGGCATGGCTGACCGCCAGCCCGCAATCCCACAGCAGTGCGAACAGGCGCGCCAGTGCCGGCTCGTGGGCCAGCTGTGCCGGCGGCTCGCCGAACACCAGCAGGTCGATGTCCGAACGCGGGAACAGTTCGCCGCGGCCGTAGCCGCCCACCGCAAACAATGACAGGCCACTGTCGGCCGGCAGGCAGCGCTGCCAGGCCAGGCGGATCAGATGGTCGGCTGCGCGTGCGCGCAGCGCCAGCAGGCGTTCGATGTTGTCGCCCTGGTCGAAGCGGCGGTACAGGCGCGCGTCGGCCTGCTGCAGCGCCTGGCGCGCGGCAGCAGCCCAGTCCGGGTCGTTGAGCGACGCGGCCGGCGTGTCCAGCAGCGAACTCGCCGGCAGCATCCTCAGGAGACCTGCGACTCGCCCGGCGACAGGGTCAGCACATCCACGCCGGTCTCGGTGACCGCGATCATGTGCTCCCACTGCGCCGACAGCTTGCGGTCCTTGGTCACCACGGTCCAACCGTCCGGCAGCACCTTGTTGTAGCGGGTGCCCTCGTTGATCATCGGCTCGATGGTGAAGGTCATGCCCGGCTGCAGCACCAGGCCCTGGCCCGGGCGGCCGTAATGCACCACCTGCGGCTCGTCGTGGTAGACCTTGCCGATGCCGTGGCCGCAGTACTCGCGCACCACGCTGAAACGCTCGCCTTCGGCATAGCTCTGGATGGCATGGCCGATGTCGCCCAGGGTGGCGCCCGGACGCACCGCGCGAATGCCGCGCCACATCGCTTCGTAGGTGGTTTCCACCAGGCGGCGCGCCATCACCGACGGCGTGCCGACGAAGTACATGCGGCTGGTGTCGCCGTGCCAGCCGTCCTTGATGACGGTGACATCGATATTGACGATGTCGCCATCCTTGAGCACCTTCCCTTCACTGGGGATGCCGTGGCAGATGACGTTGTTGACCGAGGTGCACACGGTCTTGGGGAAGCCGCGGTAGCCAACGTTGGCCGGAATGGCGCCCTGCACGTTCACGATATGGTCGTGGCAGATGCGGTCCAGTTCCTCGGTGGTGACACCGGGCTTGACGTGGGGGGTGACGATGTCGAGCACTTCACTGGCCAGGCGGCCGGCGATGCGCATCATCTCGATTTCCTGCGGGGTTTTCAGATTCACGCTCATGGCGCCCATTATCGCTGATCCGGCCGCAATCTGAACGAACGCCACCCAACTGGCGATCCGGGCCATGCACGGTTCCGGCAAGGAAAGTGAAAGCGTGACGGACTCGGCCCTTTCGGGTCCCTTTTTATCACGGATTACAGACACTTGCGCTGCCTAAGCTGGCGCCAGCGTCGTCAAAGCGGCACCGATCGTGCCGTCTTCGCCTTGTTCAACAGACCTTCGGGTCAGGGAGGTTGTCCATGCGATCCCCACTTCGTTCCCCGCTGGCCTGGGCCATCGCCGGGCTGCTGATGTCCAGCCCGCTGCTGGCCGCCGACACCACCACCTTCAACGTCACCCTGGTGGTCACCAAGGCGTGCACGATCACCGCCGCGGCGGCCACCAACGTGGATTTCGGCACCGCCGCCTCCACCACCACCACGCCCACGCTGGGCCAGGGCACGGTGACCGCGCAGTGCTCGGCGCTGACCCCGTACACGATTTCGCTGAATGCGGGCGCCAACGCCAGCACCGCCAATGACGTCACCACCCGCCGGATGAAGAACACCAATGCGGCGGTGACCGCCAACAACTATGTCGGTTACCAGCTGTACCAGGATGCGGCGCACACGCTGGTGTGGGGGGCCACCACCGGCACCAACACCCAGGCCGGCATCGGCACCGGCCTGGCGGTGCCCTACATCGTCTACGGCCAGATCCTGAACCTGAGCACCAACAACCCGGCCACCGGTAACTACCTGGATACGGTCACCGCCACGATCACGTATTGATGGAGCACGCCCGCATGGCCGGATCCCGCCCGTGGCGCGCCACCGGCGTGGCGCTGCTCGCCCTCTGCCTGCTGGCGGCCCCCATGGCAGGCGCCACCAGCCTGCAGGTGGCCCCCACCAGCCTGCAGCTGGAAGCCCGCCAACGCGCCGGCGAACTGTGGCTGACCAACAGCGGCACCTCACCAGTGAAGCTGCAGGTGCGTGTGTTCCGCTGGGTCCAGCAGAACGGGCAGGAACAGCTGCTGCCCACCGATGAACTGGTCGCCACCCCGCCGATGCAGGAACTGGCGGCCGGACAGCAGCAGCTGGTGCGGGTGATGCGGCCCACCCGTGAGCCGCCGCCGGCCCAGCAGTACTACCGGCTGATCGTGGACGAGGTGCCCGACCTGTCCACCCGCACCGATGGCATGCAGTTCGTGCTGCGCTATTCGATTCCGGTGTTCGTGCAGCCGGCGTCGGGCAAGCTGGCCGCACGGCTGCAGGCCAGGCTGGTGCGGCTGGACGATGGCCGCGACGGCGTGGAGGTGTCCAATTCCGGCGACAGCTACGCGCAGATTGCCGACCTCGCGCTGGGCAGTGCCAAGCGCCCGCGCATCGTGCACCCCGGCCTGCTGGGCTACGTACTGCCCGGCCAGGTGATGCGCTGGCCACTCGAACGCACGGCGATCGACCGCGACAACGACCAGATCACGGCCAAGCTCAATGGCGAGTCGGAACAGACGCCACTGTCGCCACCACCGGCTCGCTGAGGCGTTGATGGGCGCGCTGCTTGCTGCCCTGGCTCCCGCGGCGACCGAGGCCGCCGATGTGTCCGGCGCAGGGGCCACCGGGGCTGCCGATGTATCCGGCGTGTCCGCCGATGCCATCCTGCCGCCTCCCACCCCGCTCACCGCCAGCCAGACGCTGTACCTGGACGTATCGCTCAACAGCACACCGCGTGGCCTGCTGCCATTCACCGACAATCGCGGTCGCCTGCAGGCCAGTCCCGAAGTGCTGCGCCAGCTCGGCTTCAATGCCAGCGGCGACGCGCCGGTGTACCTGGACCAGATCAGCGGCGCGGTGGTGCGCTATGACGCGCACATGCAGACCCTGGCACTGGACGTACCGCTGGACCAGCTGACCCTGCCAACCACCGTGCTCAGCCGTCCGCAGGCGCGCGCGCCTGCCGGCAGTGCATCGCCCGGTGTGCTGTTCAACTACGACGTGTATGGCAGCCGGGTGGACACGCTCGGCAACTTCAGCCTGAGCTCGGAACTGCGCCTGTTCGGCATCGGCAACGGCACGTTCGAGAACACCGCGATCAGCCGTCGCTACCAGCAGCCCGGCGACCGCCGCTGGCGTGGCGAAAGCGTGCGCCTGGATACGCGCTGGAGCCTGGATTTCCCCGACCAGGCAATGACCCTGGAGGTTGGCGACTTCTACAGCGGCTTCGTCGACTGGACCCGGCCGGTGCGCCTGGGCGGCCTGCAGATCGGCCGCAACTATGGCCTGCAGCCCTACCGCGTGCTGACCCCCACCCCCAGTTTCCTCGGCCAGGCGGTGGTGCCCTCCACGGTCGAGCTGTATGTCGATGGCCTGCGCCAGTACAGCGGCCAGGTGCCGGTCGGTCCGTTCCAGCTGGCCGCACAACCCGGCATCAGCGGTACCGGCAGCGCGCAGGTGGTGGTGACCGATGCGTTCGGCCGCATGCAGACGCTGGATTTCAGCTTCTATGGCACCCAGCAGCTGCTGGCCAAGGGGTTGTCGGACTGGTCGCTGGGCGTCGGCCATCTGCGCGAAGACTTCGGCCAGCGCTCGTTCGCCTACGACGACCGCACGGTTGCCAGCGCCAGCTGGCGCGGCGGCGTCAGCGATACATTCACCGGCGAAGCACATGCCGAAGGCGGCGCTGGCCTGGCCCAGGCCGGCCTCGGCGGCTGGTGGCTGCTCGGCAGTGCCGGCGTGTTCAACGCCGCCTATGCGCACAGCGACTACCACGGCCTGCAGGGCGGGCAATGGGCGCTGGGCTACAGCTGGAACAACCGCCGCCTCAACGTCAACCTGCGCAGCGTGCGCAGCCACGGCGACTACCGCGACTTGGGCGCGTTGCAGGGCAACCTGCCGCCGAGCATCAGCGAACAGGCCACGGTCGGCATGGATCTGCTGCGGCTGGGCACGCTCAGCGCCAGCTACCTGCGCCTGCGCTATCCCGATGGCGAGGACAACCGCTACGCCAGCCTGTTCTGGTCGCGCACCTGGAGCCAGCGCTGGTCGGCCTACCTGTCGGTGAACCAGAACCTGGACCAGAGCGACGACCGCAGCATCTATCTGTCGGTGACCGCCAGTCTCGGCAACAACCGCCAGGCCAGCCTGTCCAGCCAGCGCAATGGCGACAGCCAGAGCTGGGTGGCCGACGTCACCCAGCCGGTGCCGGGCGATGGCAGTGCCGGCGGTGTCGGCTGGCGCGCCCAGGTCCGTCATGGCGAAGACGGCAATGGCGGCCTGGCCGAGGTCGGCATCCTCAACGATGTCGGCCGCTACTCGTTCGGTGCGTCGCGCCAGGGCGGCCTGAACTATGCCTACGCCAGTGCCAGCGGCAGCCTGGTCTGGATGGGCGGGCACGCCTTCGCCACCCGCGAGGTCTCCGATGCGTTCGCGGTGATCAGCACCAACGGCGTCGGCGGCGTGCCGGTACGACTGGAGAACCGCCTGATCGGCGTCACCGATGATCGCGGCCTGCTGCTGGTCAGCCCGCTGCTGTCCTGGCAGCGCAACCGGGTCTCGATCGACACGCTCGACCTGCCCGAGGACATGCGCGCCGACCGCATCGAGGACTGGGTAACGCCGCGCCAGCGCGCAGGCACCCGTGTCACGTTCCAGCTGCGTTCGCGGCCCTCGCTGAGCCTGACCCTGCTGGGCATGGATGGCCAACCGCTGGAGGTCGGCAGCGAAGTGCAGCTGCCCGATGGCCGCCAGGCGACCGTTGGCTATGACGGCCTGCTCTACCTCGAGGATGTGGCTGCCGGCAGCATGCTGTACGTCACCACCAGCCGCGGCCAGTGCCGGCTGAAGGTGCCGGACCTGCCCAGGGTGGTGGCGTCCGGCGCCCGGCCGAAGCCAGCACCGCTGCACTGCATCCCGGAGGTGGCGCCATGAGGCTGCTGCTTGGCCTGCTGCTGGTGGCTGGGCTGCTGCCCGCGGCACCGGCGCGCGCCATCGCGGTCTGCACGGCCATCGCCGACCCGACACTGCCGTTCGGCAACGTCAACAGCAATGCGCCGGGCGCAACCACGGGCACGCTCAACATCACGGTGAACTGCACCACCTCCGCGCTGAGCCTGCTGGCCACCACCGGGGTGCGGGTGTGCGTGGGCATCGGTGCCGGCAGCGGTGGCGGCAGCAGCGCCAGCTGGCGGACGATGAAGACCGGCACCAGCGACAGCATGAATTTCCAGCTCTACAACACCTCCAACTTCAGCCAGGTGACCGGCCTGACCCCGCGCGGCACACCACCGGCGCAGGAACTGACCTTGACCTACAACGTGCCCCTGACCGGCGGCAACGGCACGCAGGCCACACAGCTGTTCGCACAGATCCCGGCCAATCAGATCCTGGCCTCGGGCGCGTACAGCAGCACCTTCAGCGGTGCCAGCGTGGTCCTGACGTGGGCCTGGAACGAAGTGCTGCTCGGCACCGCCACCGTGCCGGCCAACTGCAATGGCGGCGCCACCGGCACCAACAGCGCCAGCGCCGCGTTCAGCTTCACCGCCACCGCCAACGTGCTGCCGCAGTGCGGCAGCTACGTCACCACCAACATGAACTTCGGCAGCGTCACCGGTGGCATTCCCGCCAACATCGACCAGACCGCCACGCTGACCCTGACCTGCCTGAAGAACACCGCCTACCAGATCAGCCTGAACAACGGCCAGAACAACCCCGCTGCCACCAGCACGCGGCGCATGGCCACCACCCTTGGCACCGGCACCTACTACCTCACCTATGAGCTTTACCGCGATGCGGCACGCAGCCTGCGCTGGGGCAACACCCTCAACGTTGATACCGTTGGCGGCACCGGAAGTGGCAGCGCGCAGCAGCTGACCATCTATGGCCGGGTGCCGCCGGTCACCGGCCAGCCCCCTGCCGGCACCTACAACGATCTGGTACAGGTGACGATCACCTATTGACGCGCGTGCCGACCCGCGGTCGGCCCCCACCTACAGATCCGGCCGATCCGGCCGATACCGCGCAACGAGTCTTTCGACACACGGGATGGCAGGTGGTTCGCGCACTTCTGATCGCGGCGATGCTGGTCGCCAGTACGCCCGCGTGGGCCGACCCCAGCAGCAGTGGCGTGCAGATCCGGCTGACCGTGGTCGAGGCGTGCAGCGGTGACACCGGCGGCGACCACTGTCCATCCCCGCCTCAGCGCAGCGATGCACCGCAGCTGCCCCCCCAGGTCCGCGACCTTGCCCCGCCGGCAGCCGACGACGATGCAGCACCTGCCGTGACCGTCATCTACTGATGCGCACACGGCTGACCCTGCTGGCGCTGCTGCTGGCGTCGCCGGCCGCGGCGGCGCTGGACCTGCTGCCGACCACGCTGCAGCTGCCAGCCGACGGCGGCCATACCGCGCTGTGGCTGTACAACCCCGGCCCGGGTCGCTGGCAGGGCCAGGTGAGGATCCTGGCCTGGGAGCAGCAGGCGGACGCCGAGCGACTGCGCCCCAGCGACCAGATCGTGGCCAGCCCGGTCCAGCTGGACCTGCCACCGGGCGCCCGCCAGCGCATCTGGCTACTGCCGCGCCTGCCGTCTCCCGTGGCCAGCGAACGGGCCTACCGGGTCGTGCTCGCGCCCAGCGCGCCTGGCCTGCCGCGCTACTCGCTGCCCCTGTTCCGGGGGCATGCCGCGCCACTGGCGCAGCCGCAGCTGCGGTCCGAGGTCGGCCCCGAGCCGTCGCACCCTACCCTGCGACTGGCCAATACGGGTACCCTGCACGCCCGCCTGCACGACCTCGCCTTCGTTGCCGACGATGGCCAGCGCCTCGTACTGCTGCCCGGCCTGGCCGGCTATGTGCTGGCAGGCCAGGAGCGCCATTGGGCACTACCTGCGCATGCCCGCGGCTATGCCGGCGGCCATTTCCAGGCCCGGCTGCAGGACGGCCGCGTGGTCGAACTGTCCACACCGGGCCCGGCAATTGCAGCGAGCGCACCGAGCGGGCTATAATCGACCGGATTCCTGCCGCCTGCGTGCGCGGGAAACCCGTCCACACCGGACGTCACCGGTGAATCCACACCTGCTGCCCCCATCCGTGCCGGGGTGCTCCGCAAGGAGTTCGGCCACGGAGGCAACAGGGAAGCCCAACCCCGGAACCGATCGCGCTTCCATGCGCCCGCATACCTATCCCCGCGGGCGGAATCGCTGGTTCCATATCAGGAGTATTGCAATGCCCCAGGTCACCATGCGTCAGATGCTGGAAGCCGGCGTCCACTTCGGCCACCAGACCCGCTACTGGAACCCGAAGATGGCTCCGTACATCTTCGGCGCCCGCGGCAAGATCCACATCATCAACCTGGAAAAGACCGTCCCGCTGTTCAACGACGCGATGAACTTCATCTCGTCGGTGGCCCAGAAGCGCGGCACCGTCCTGTTCCTGGGCACCAAGCGCAGCGCCCGCGAAACCATCAAGGAAGAAGCCGAGCGTTGCGGCATGCCGTTCATGAACCAGCGTTGGCTGGGCGGCACCCTGACCAACTTCCGTACCGTCAAGCAGTCGGTTGCCCGCCTGAAGGAACTGGAAGCCGGTGAAACCGACGGCACCTTCGAGAAGCTGGTCAAGCACGAAGTGCTGGGCCTGCGTCGCGAGCGCGACAAGCTGGAAGCCTCGCTGGGCGGCATCAAGGACATGAACCGCCTGCCGGACGCCATCTTCGTGATCGACATCGGCCACGAAGACATCGCGATCAAGGAAGCCAAGAAGCTGGGCATCCCGGTCATCGCCGTGGTCGACACCAACTACAACCCGGAACTGGTTGATTACGCCATCCCTGGCAACGACGACGCCATCCGCGCTGTGCAGCTGTACGCCCGCGCTGCGGCCGACGCCGTGCTGGAAGGCAAGGCTGCTGCTCCGCACGCCGCCTCGGTGCGCGAGGAAGAGTTCGCTGAAGCCGCTGCTGAAGGCGAAGACAAGCCGGCCCGCCGCGCTCCGGCGAAGAAGGCCGCCAAGAAGGGCGACGACGCCCAGGCCTGATCCAGGCCCCGGGGTGGACGCCCGGCGTCCACCCTCCCTGCGCGCAGCCCTTGGCGCGTGACAGGACCGTGTCACACGGGCCGGCCACCATGCCGGCCCAACCCCTTTCTTTCGTGAGGTAATCCCGTGGAAATCACTGCTTCCCTGGTCAAGGAACTGCGCGAGCGCACCGGCGCCGGCATGATGGAATGCAAGAAGGCGCTCACCGAAGCCAACGGCGACATCAACGCCGCCGCTGAAGCCATGCGCAAGTCCGGCGCTGCCAAGGCCGACAAGAAGGCTGACCGCGTGGCTGCCGAAGGCCGTCTGGGCCTGGCCCAGGATGGCGGCAAGGCCGTGCTGGTCGAAGTCAACTCGGAAACCGACTTCGTCGCCAACGACGACAACTTCAAGTCCTTCGTCAACGCCGTCGCCGCTGCTGCCCTGGCATCGGGCGCCAACGACGTCGAAGCCGTGAAGGCTGCCAAGCTGGCCGACGGCCGCACCGTTGAAGAAGCCCGCGCCACCGCCGTGCAGACCCTGGGTGAGAACATCCAGATCCGTCGCATGGTGAAGGTTGATGGCAACAACACGATCGGCGCCTACGTCCACACCAACGGCAAGGTCGGCGTGCTGGTCGACCTGGTCGGCGGCGATGTCGAGCTGGCCCGTGGCCTGGCCATGCACGTGGCCGCGCTGAAGCCGCCGCACAACAAGGCTGCCGACGTGCCGGCCGAGTTCGTCGAGAAGGAAAAGGAAATCGAACTGGCGAAGATGTCCGAGAAGGACAAGTCCAAGCCGGCCGACATCCTGGAAAAGATCATCAGCGGCAAGATCAACAAGATCGTCAGCGACGTGACCCTGTACGGCCAGACCTACGTGCTGGGCGACACCACCGTCGAGCAGGTGGTCAAGGCCGCCGGCGCCGACGTGGCGGGCTTCAAGCTGCTGATCGTGGGCGAAGGCATCGAGAAGGTTGTGGAAGACTACGCCGCCGAAGTCGCCAAGGCGATGCAGGTCTGATTCCAGCCCTCCGGCTGTGAAGCGACCAGAAGGAGCCGCGGGAAACCGCGGCTCTTTTTTTTGTGCCCGCTGCACCTGTGGGTGCGCACACCGACGCCGGGCACACACCGGCGCCCAGGGGCCTTTGCGTTGCGCACGAATCAAGCCGATACTCGGCGCAGGGAAACCGCAGTCACTTAGCAGGAACAAAATTCGCGGACTGTGATGCATTCCTAGGTATTCTTGTCCCAATGGAATTGAACGACCC
The DNA here is from genome assembly GCF_059369755.1 of Stenotrophomonas sp. YJH_SMC_57. Taxonomy (NCBI): domain Bacteria; kingdom Pseudomonadati; phylum Pseudomonadota; class Gammaproteobacteria; order Lysobacterales; family Lysobacteraceae; genus Stenotrophomonas; species Stenotrophomonas sp. YJH_SMC_57. The sequence goes on along the minus strand of NZ_JCAFSZ010000005.1, from coordinate 242,835 downwards.
GACATGCCTCCCGAGCTGACAGCTGCCCTGGCGCTCTGCCGCAACCTGCCTTCGCCACCCGGTATTGCCCTGCGCATCATCGAACTGGCCCAGGACCCGGAAGCGGACATCGCCACCGCCGCCGACATCATCGCCATCGACATGGCGTTGAGCGCTCGCATGCTGCGCATCGCCAATTCCCCCCTGTACGCCAGCCGGCGCCGGATCGAGAACCTCGGCCAGGCGCTGACCATGCTCGGCCTGAATGCCACCATCAGCCTGGCCCTCGGCTTCACCGTCACCCAGGGCCTGACCGGTGGCAGTGGCGAAGGCCACGACCTGCGCCAGCGCGCCTGGAAGCGCAGCATCCTCAGCGCCCTGGCCGCCAGCCAGCTGGGGCAGGCGCGCGGCCTGCGCCGCCTGGAGGAACTGATGCTGGCCGGCCTGCTGCAGGACCTGGGCGTGCTGTGCCTGGCCCAGGCCGAGTCGGAACGCTACCTGCCCCTGCTGCGCGAAGCGCGCGACAACACCGACCTGGTCGCGCGCGAGCGCGAGGAGCTGGGCTGCAGCCATGCCGACGTCGGCGCCTGGGTGGCCGAGCAATGGGGCCTGCCGCGCTATCTGGTGGAGAGCATCAGCCACAGCGAGGACCAGGACGCGGTCGAATCGCCCTTCCAGGCCTGCGTGCAGCTGTCCGGCGCCGTCGCCGACATCTGGCTGGACGAGGATGCCGACACCGCCCGCGAACGCGCCCTGCAGCAGGTGCACGACCACCTGGAACTGGACAGCGCCCGCTTCGACCAGGTGCTCGCGCGCATCAGCGAGGCCCTGCCGGACATCGCCAGCCTGTTCGAGGCCGGGCTGAATTCGCCTTCGCGTGTGCGTGAACTGATCGACCACGCACAGGAGCTGGCCACCCTGCGCAACCTGCGCGAACTGCAGGATGCCGACCAGGCGCGCCGCCGCGCCGACGAATTCGAAGCCCGGGCCAAGCGCCTGGCCGACCAGGCCCACCGCGACGCGCTGACCGGCGTGCTCAACCGTCGCCAGCTGGAAGCGGTGCTCGAACAGGAGTTCCTGCGTGCCGGCCGCCAGGGCTGGCCGCTGTCGGTGGCGTTCATCGATCTGGACGATTTCAAGAAGATCAACGATGCGCATGGCCACCTGACCGGCGATGAGGTGCTGCGCGCCTTCGCTGGCAAGCTGCAGGGCCAGCTGCGCAACAGCGACACCGTGGCCCGTTTCGGTGGCGAGGAGTTCGTTGCGCTGCTGCCCAATACCAGCGAAACCGTGGCACTGGACGTGATCCGCCGGGTGCTGGCCAACATCGTCGCCACGCCGATGGCCGAGCTGGAAGGCGGCCCGCTGTTCGTCACCTTCTCGGCCGGCGTGGCCACCCAGGGCGGCTACGAGCGCTTCGCCGACGTGCAGGACCTGCTGCGCGCGGCCGACGACGTCCTGTATCGCTCCAAGAATCTCGGCCGCAACCGGGTGATCGCCCGCTCCCCTGGCGCTCTTGGCCACGACGAGCTGTCGGCGACCGCTGGCGCCGAGCTGGGCTGAACGGGGAGCCCCGGCTGACCGGGGCAAACGCCGGAATTTTGCGCCGCAGTGCACAAAACACTTTGGCAGGACGCTGCATGCGCGTAGAATCGCCCGCGATTTCCACGCACCCGAGGTCCCCATGTCCAAGCTCGCCTATCGCCGCATCCTTCTGAAACTGTCCGGGGAGGCGCTGATGGGAGATGAGGACTACGGCATCGACCCGAAGATCATCAACCGCCTGGCCCGCGAGGTCATCGAAGCCCAGCAGGCCGGTGCCGAAGTGGCCCTGGTGATCGGCGGCGGCAACATCTTCCGCGGTGCCGGCCTGGCCGCTGGCGGCATGGACCGGGTCACCGGCGACCAGATGGGCATGCTGGCCACGGTCATCAACGCCCTGGCCATGCAGGACGCCCTGGAGAAGCTGGGCGCCAAGGCCCGCGTGATGAGCGCGATCAAGATCAACGACGTGTGCGAGGACTACATCCGCCGCCGCGCCATCCGCCACCTTGAAAAGGGCCGCCTGGTGATCTTCGCCGCCGGCGTCGGCAGCCCGTTCTTCACCACCGATTCCGGCGCCGCCCTGCGCGCGATCGAGATCGGCGCCGACCTGCTGCTGAAGGCCACCAAGGTCGACGGCGTGTACGACAAGGACCCGAACAAGCACAGCGATGCGGTCCGCTTCGACAGCCTGAGTTACGACGAAGTGATCCGACGCGGCCTGGAAGTGATGGATACCGCCGCCTTCGCCCTGGCCCGTGACAGCGACCTGCCGATGCGCGTGTTCGACATGGGCCAGCCGGGCGAGCTGCTGAAGATCCTCAATGGCGAGAACATCGGCACCCTGGTCCAGGGCCGCGATCAGGCCTGAGCCTGAGCGCGAGGCGACAACCGGGCCGATCCAGGCCCGGCAGCGTCCCGTATTCGCCTATAATCGCCCGATTCCAGATACATCCAGGACCGGGCGATGCTCAACGACATCAAGAACAACGCGCAGACGCGCATGGCCAAGAGCATCGACGCTCTGAAGCACACCCTCACCTCCATCCGCACCGGGCGTGCCACTCCCGCCCTGCTGGACCGCGTGACGGTCAATGCCTATGGCAATGCCAGCACCCCGCTGAACCAGGTCGCCTCGATCTCCAACGCCGATGCCCACTCGCTGCTGGTCACGCCCTTCGACAAGAGCATGATCAAGGAAATCGAGAAGGGGCTGTACAACCACGAGTTCACCCCGAACACGCTGGGCGCCGCGATCCGCATCAACATGCCGCCGCCGACCGAAGAGCGCCGCAAGGAGCTGGTCAAGCAGGTGCAGAAGGAAGGCGAAGGCGCCAAGATCGCCGTGCGCAACATCCGTCAGGACGCGAACAAGGAAATCGCCAAGCTGGTCAAGGACAAGGCGATCAGCGAAGACGAGAAGAAGCGCGGCGAAGACGACATCCAGAAGCTCACCGACGGCAGCATCAAGGACGTCGACAAGGTTGTCGCCGAGAAGGAAAAAGAACTGCTGTCGGTCTGAAGTCGATGCCTTCAGTCCCGCCTCCGTTGCCGGCTGCCCTGCCCCGCCACGTTGCCATCATCATGGATGGCAACGGCCGTTGGGCACAGCAGCGCCGCCGCCCGCGCGTGATCGGCCACCGTGCCGGCGCGCGCGCGGTCAACCGCACCATCGAACGCTGCCTTGAACTGGGCATTCCCGCGCTGACCCTGTTCGCGTTCTCCAGCGAGAACTGGGGCCGGCCGCAGGAAGAAGTCGATGCGTTGATGAAGCTGTTCCTCGGCGCGCTCGACCGCGAAGTGGACGAGCTGCATCGGCGTGGCGTGCGCGTGCGCTTCATCGGTGAACGCGAACGCTTCGGTGCTGGACTGGTCAGCCGCATGCAGCTGGCCGAGCAGCGTACTGCCGACAACACCACCCTGACCCTGTCGATCGCCGCCAGCTACGGTGGCCGCCAGGATATCGCCCGTGCCGCGCGCGCCCTGGCCGTTGAAGTGGCCGCCGGCCGCCTGCTGCCCGAACAGATCGACGAATCGCTGCTGGGCAGCCAGGTGGCCCTGGCCGACCTGCCGGCACCGGACCTGTTCATCCGCACCGGCGGCGATACGCGCATCAGCAATTTCCTGCTGTGGCAGCTGGCGTACACCGAGCTGTGGTTCACCGAGGCCCTGTGGCCGGACTTCGACGCCGAGCTGCTGCAGCAGGCGCTGGACGCCTATGCCAGCCGCGAGCGTCGTTTCGGTTTGACCAGCGCCCAGATCGCCGCACTGGCCACCGAGACCTCCAGCCCATGACCAAGACCCGAGTACTCGCCGCGCTGATCATGGCGCCGGTGGCCATTGCCGCGATCCTGCTGCTGCCGACGCAATGGCTGGCCGCCGCCGCTGCCGCCGTGCTGCTGATCGGCCTGTGGGAGTGGCTGAAGCTGGCCGGCATCGAAGACACCCTGGCGCGCACCGTGCTGCTGGTGCTGAACCTGCTGCTGATGGTGCTGCTGGTGTGGGCCGATGGCAGCACACTGGTGCTGTTCCAGATCACTACATTGGCCGGTGTCGCCTGGTGGCTGGCCGCACTGGTCTGGCTGCGCTTCTTCAACTTCGGCGCACAGCCGTCGGCGCCTTCGCGGATCGTGAAGATGCTGGCCGGCACCCTGGCCATCGTGCCAGCCTGGGCCGCACTGGTGCTGATCCATGCCGGTGGCGATCCGCCGGGCAAGCAGGGCCACCTGTGGCTGCTGGCCGCGCTGGCCCTGGTCTGGGCGGCCGATTCGGGCGCCTATTTCGCCGGCCGACGCTTCGGCAAGCACAAGCTGGCCCCGCGCATCAGCCCCAACAAGACCTGGGAAGGCCTGTTCGGCGGCCTGCTGGCCGGTGTTGCCGTGGCCGTGGGCCTGGGCTGGCTGGCTGGCATCGACGTCGCACACCTGCTGGGCCTGCTGATCACCTCGGTGGTGGCGGTGTTCGCGTCGGTGCTGGGCGATCTGTTCGAGAGCCTGATCAAGCGCCACGCCGGTGCCAAGGACTCCGGCCACCTGATTCCGGGCCATGGCGGCGTGCTCGACCGTGTCGACGGCGTCCTCGCCGCCGTTCCGGTGTTCGCGCTGGGCAAGGAAATCTTCGGGTTCTGACCATGAATGCTGCCGCAGACCTGCGCCGGGTCGCCGTTTTCGGCGCCACCGGCTCGATCGGTGCCTCCACGCTGGACGTGATCGCCCGCCACCCGCAGCGTTACCAGGCGACCGTGCTGGCTGCCGGCCGCCAGCTGCACGCGCTGCTGGCATTGTGCCGCCAGCACAAGCCCGAGCACGCGGTGATCGCCGACGAATCACTGTATGCCGAGCTGCGCGACGGCCTGCGCGAGGCCGGCCTGGCCACCGAGGCCCATGCGGGTGCTGCCGCGCTGGACCAGCTGGCCGCCAGCGATGCCTGCGACACGGTGGTCGCGGCCATCGTCGGCGCCGCTGGACTGTCCTCGACCCTGGCCGCCGCCGCAGCCGGCAAGCGCATCCTGCTGGCCAACAAGGAATCGCTGGTGCTGGCCGGCGAGCTGCTGACCCGCACCGCCGAACGGGCCGGCGCCGAAATCATCCCGATCGACAGCGAGCACAGCGCGATCTTCCAGTGCCTGCGCTCGCGCGATGCCAGCATCGAGGGTGCCGGCGTGCGCCGGATCCTGCTGACCGCGTCCGGCGGCCCGTTCCGTGGCCGCAGCCGTGCCGAACTGGCCCAGGTCACCCCGGCGCAGGCCGTGGCCCACCCGAAATGGTCGATGGGCCCGAAGATCTCGGTCGATTCGGCGACGTTGATGAACAAGGGCCTGGAAGTCATCGAGGCGCATCACCTGTTCGCGGTGCCCGGCGAGCGCATCGAGGTGCTGGTGCACCCGCAGAGCCTGGTGCATTCGCTGGTCGAGTTCGTGGACGGCTCGACCCTGGCGCAGATGGGCCTGCCGGACATGCGCACCACGCTTGCGGTCGGCCTCGGCTGGCCGCAGCGCATCGAGTCGGGCGTGGCCGGGCTGGATCTGCTGGCCCAGGGCCGGCTGGATTTCGAGGCCCCGGACACCGACGCGTTCCCCTGCCTGGCCCTGGCCTGGCAGGCGATGCAGGCGGGCGGAACCGCACCGGCGGTGCTGAACGCCGCCAATGAAGAGGCGGTTTCAGCGTTTCTTCAGGGCCGGATCGGTTTCCTGACCATCCCGGAGCTGGTTGCTAACGCTCTTTCAACACTGCCGACCCAAGCAGCCGATACACTGGAGGTCCTGTTGTCCGCCGACCAGCGGGCACGCCAGCTGACCCTGAACGCCATCGACGCCGCCTGAACGACCGCCTCGCCCAGCATGACGACGCCGCCTCTGCCCACCACTGTGACCCTGCATGACTGACTTCATCGGATCGGTCTGGTGGATGATTGTCAGCCTCGGGCTGCTGGTCACGTTCCACGAATTCGGGCATTACTGGGTCGGCCGCCTGTGCGGGGTCAAGATCCTGCGCTTCTCGGTCGGCTTCGGCCGCCCGCTGTGGTCGCGCCGCGACAGGCACGGCACCGAGTTCGCCATCGCCGCCATTCCGCTGGGCGGCTACGTGAAATTCCTCGACGAGCGCGAGGTCGAAGTCCATCCGCACGAGCGCGGCCAGGCCTTCAACCACAAGACCGTCTGGCAGCGCATCGCGATTGTCGCTGCCGGTCCGATCGCCAATCTGCTGCTGTGCATCCTGCTGCTGTGGGCGATGTTCGTGATCGGCAAGCAGGACTATTCGCCGACCATCGGCCGGGTCAGCGGCATCGCCGCCACGGCCGGACTGGTCAGCGGCGACCGCGTGCTGCGGGTGGATGACCGCCAGGTAGTCACCCTCGGCGACGCCAGCATGGCACTGACCGCGGCCGCGATGGACCGCCGTGACGTGACGCTGGAAGTGCTCGATCCCGCCGACCAGGTGCGCGTGCGCACCCTGCCGCTGTCGCAGCTGCCGGCTGGCTTCGATGAACGACGGGTGCCGATCCTGGCCGGCCTGTACTGGCAATCCTGGCTGCAGCCGGCGCTGGTCGACTCGTTGACCGCCGATTCGGCGGTGGCCGGGCAGCTGCAGCCGGGCGATCTGATCGTGGCCATCGACGGCCAGCGCATCGACAGCGTCGATCAGGTCATTGGCGAAATCCAGGCCCTGGGCCGCGCCGGTGGCCCGGGCATGATCGAGGTCCTGCGCGGCGGTGAACGCCTTGCGCTGGAAGTGACACCGCGCCAGGGCAAGGATGGCAAGGGCAATCCGGTCTGGCAGATCGGCGTCGGTTTCCCCACCACCTACAGCCCCGCCTACGACACCCTGCTGCGCTATGGTCCGCTCGACGCGGTGACCGTGGCCGTTCGCGAAACCGGCCGCCTGGCCGCCGACTCGCTGGGCATGATGGGCCGCATCGTCACCGGCAAAGCCTCGCTGCAGAACGTTTCCGGGCCGGTCACCATCGCCCGCGTGGCCAACGTCTCGGCCAAGCGCGGCCTCGACTGGTTCCTGCAGTTCCTTGCCCTGCTGTCCCTCAGCCTGTGCATCATCAACCTGCTGCCGATCCCGATCTTGGACGGCGGGCACCTGCTGTATTACCTTATCGAGTTGGTCAAGGGCAGCCCGCTGAGCGAGCGTGCCATCGCCGCCGGCCAATACATCGGCCTGGCGTTGCTGGCCGGGCTGATGGGGTTGGCGTTCTACAACGACATCCTCGGCCTGGTCCCGCGATGAACTTTTCCACGTTGTTGCCGTCTACAGCGTCGGCATCCCGCACCAATGAAATCGACCTTCCTACCGGACGTGACATGACGCGACTCCCCAATCGCCGCCTGCTGGCCCTCGCCCTCGCCGCCGTCACCGGCGCTCCCGCCCTGGCCCAGGCAGCCGAGCCCTTCACTGTCAGCGACATCCGCGTCGATGGCCTGCAGCGCATCAGCTCGGGCACGGTGTTCACCTACCTTCCGGTGGAACGTGGCGAGACCATCACCGACAACAAGGTCGGCGAGACCATCCGCGCCCTGTACAAGACCGGCTTCTTCGAAGACGTGCAGCTGGACCGCCAGGGCAACATCCTGGTGGTGACGGTCAAGGAACGCCCGGCGATCAACAAGCTGACCGTCACCGGCAACAAGGACATCAAGTCCGAGCAGCTGCTGAAGGGCCTGTCCGACATCGGCCTGACCGAAGGCGGCACCTTCGACCGCCTGAGCCTGGACCGCGTGACCCAGGAACTGCGTCGCCAGTACAACGACCGTGGCAAGTACACCGTCGAGATCACCCCGACCGTGAGCCCGCTGGACCGCAACCGCGTGGACATCGCGATCGCCATCAAGGAAGGCAAGGCGGCCAAGATCCGTCACGTCAACCTGGTCGGCACCGAGAAGTTCGAGAGCAAGGACATCCTGGAGACCTGGGAGTCCAAGGAGCACAACTGGGCCTCGTGGTACCGCCGTGACGACCAGTACTCCAAGGAAAAACTGTCCGGCGACCTGGAAAAGCTCAACTCCTGGTACCTGGACCGCGGCTACGTCGACTTCAGCATCGATTCGACCCAGGTCTCGATCAGCCCCGACAAGCGCGACATGTTCCTCACTGCCGGCGTGACCGAGGGCGCGCAGTACAAGATTTCCGAGATCAAGGTCAGCGGCGACACCATCCTCCCGCAGGAGGACGTCGAGCGCATGGTGATCCAGAAGTCCGGCGACACGTTCTCGCGTGCGCTGCTGGAATTCAGCTCGGACACCATCACCAACTCGCTGTCCAACATCGGCTACGCGTTCGCCAAGGTGAACCCGATCCCGACCACCAACCGCCCCGACCAGACCGTGGCGATCAACATGCAGGTCGTGCCGGGCCCGCGCGTGTCGGTGCGCCGCATCCTGTTCCGTGGCAACACCCGCACGTCCGACGAAGTGATGCGTCGCGAAATGCGCCAGTTCGAGAACAGCTGGTACTCGCAGGCCGCGATCGACCGCTCCAAGATCCGCCTGCAGCGCCTGGGCTACTTCGAGTCGGTGGACGTCGAAACCCCGGCCGTCAGCGGCAGCAACGACCAGGTCGACGTCGTCTACAACGTCAAGGAAACCACCTCCGGCAGCTTCGTGTTCGGCCTGGGCTATTCGCAGTCCTACGGCATGACCACCTCGGTGCAGCTGTCGCAGAACAACTTCCTCGGCGGCGGCAACCGCGTGTCGGTCGAAGCCTCGCGCAGCAGCTACCTGCAGCGCTATGGCTTCAGCTACACCAACCCGTACTTCACCGATGACGGCGTGTCGCTGGGCTACAACCTGTCCTGGCGCGAGCTGGACTACTCCGACTTCAACACCGCGCAGTACAACAGCACCAATGGTTCTGCGCAGGTGGTATTCGGCGTGCCGCTGACCGAGACCGACACCGTCTCGCTGATGTTCGGCATCGACAGCAACCAGATCACCACCTACCAGGGCTCGACCCCGCAATCGATCATCGATTACATCAACGCGGTCGGTCAGCGCACCTTCCACGCCTGGCGTACCGAGCTGGGCTGGGCACGCGACTCGCGCAACGACTACTTCATGCCGACCCGCGGTACCTATCAGCGCATCGGCCTGGAAGCCACGCTGCCGGGTTCGACCATCGAGTACTACAAGCTGAACTACCAGATCAGCAAGTACTGGCCGATCATGCCGTCGCTGGTGATCAACACCCGTGCAGAAGTGGGCTACGGCGATGCCTATGGCAATGACTACACCCGCACGCTGACCAACCCGGACGGCACCACCCGCACCGTCACCGCGAGTGGCCTGCCGTTCTTCGAGAACTTCTACGCCGGCGGTACCAACTCGGTGCGTGGCTTCGAAGACAACACCCTGGGCCCGCGCGAAGTCACCAATGGCTATCCGGAAGGCCAGCCGCTGGGTGGTTCGCTGAAGACCGTCGGTTCGGTCGAAGCCTACTTCCCGCGCCTGTTCGACAGCCCGTCGGCACGCGTGTCGGCCTTCGTCGACTTCGGTAACGTCTACAACGGCACCAAGAACTTCAAGGCCAACGAACTGCGCGTCTCCACCGGTGTCGCCCTGCTGTGGCGCGCCCCGGTCGGCCCGATCTCGATCAGCTACGCCTTCCCGCTGAAGAAGGAAGACGATGACAAGATCGAACGTCTGCAATTCACCTTCGGTGGCCAGTTCTGAGGAACTTTGTTCCTCAGAACTGATCCACCTGCGGTGAATTGCCCCCGCATTTCACCTATCCCCCGCGCCGTTGGCGCGCCCCCCTTAACAGAAGGGGGGCTCTCCGCCAGACAGGGTGCGAAGCGCCGGGCTCTGCCCGGCGTTTTCGTTTGGTCCGGATGCCGGAAGCGCCCGCTCTGCTTTTGAGCTTTGATCTTTTCTGTTTTTCCGTGGCTGGCACACGCGCCACGCCGCCGGAGGTCGGACGGGGTGGGGCTGCGGGGGTGTGAGCCGCATGGATGCGGCGACCAAGGCTACATGGACGTACTTGCGCCGTCCCCCGCAGCCCTGCCCCGTCCGACCCAGCCCATGGGACTGGCTCTGCCGGCCGCGAGGGGCCCTGTCCTTGGCTGTATGCCCCCCCTGCATGACCGCAATGGCGTCACACGTTAAACTCCCGCCGTGAATACTCCCACCTACACCGCCCAGCAACTCGCCGAGCAGTTCGGCCTGCAGGTCCATGGCGACCCCGCCACCGCCATCCATGGCGTGGCCACCCTCGCCCATGCCGGTCCTGGCCAGCTGACGTTCCTCTCCAATCCGCGCTACCGCGCCCAGCTGGCCGACAGCCAGGCGTCGCTGGTGGTGCTGCGTGCCGACGACGCCGAGGCTGCCCCCGGCGCCGCGCTCGTCGCCAAGGACCCGTACACGGCCTTTGCCAAGATCGCCGCGCTGTTCGACATCGCGCCGACACGGCCGCCGGGCATCCACCCCAGCGCCGTCATCGATCCCAGCGCCCAGGTTGCAGCCAGCGCCCATATCGGCCCGTTCGTCTCCATCGGCGCGCGCAGCGTGGTCGGCGAGAACTGCATCATCGGCACCGGCAGCGTGATCGGCGAAGACTGCAGCCTCGACAGCGGCTGCGAGCTGATCGCCCGGGTCACCCTGGTCACCCGGGTCAGGCTCGGCAAGCGCGTGCGCGTGCATCCTGGCGCCGTGCTCGGCGCCGATGGCTTCGGCCTGGCGATGGACGCCGGCAAGTGGATCAAGGTGCCGCAGCTGGGTGGCGTGCGCATCGGCGACGATTGCGAGATCGGCGCCAATACCTGCGTCGACCGCGGTGCGCTGGAAGACACCGTGCTGGACGACGACGTGCGCCTGGACAACCTGGTGCAGATCGCACACAACGTTCAGATCGGCGCACACTCGGCCATCGCCGGCTGCACCGGCATCGCCGGCAGCGCCAAGATCGGCCGTTACTGCCTGCTCGGCGGCCACGTCGGCGTGGTCGGCCACCTCGAGATCTGCGACAAGGTCGTGATCACCGGCAAGTCCGTGGTCCGCAATTCCATCCATGAGCCGGGCGAGTACTCGTCCGGCACCCCGTTGACCGACAACCGCACGTGGCGCAAGAACGCCGCGCGCTTCAAGCAGCTGGACGCATTGGCTCGCCGCGTCCTGGCCGCTGGCAAGGAGAAAGAATGAACGACACGCTGCAGCTTCCTATCGACGTCTGCCAGATCCAGGAACTGCTCCCGCACCGTTACCCGTTCCTGCTGGTCGACCGGGTGCTTGAGCTCGACATCGAGGCCAAGCGCATCCTGGCGCAGAAGAACGTGAGCATCAACGAGCCCTTCTTCCAGGGCCACTTCCCGGGCCGTCCGATCATGCCCGGCGTGCTGATCATCGAAGCGCTGGCCCAGGCCGGTGGCGTGATGACCCAGCTCACGCTCGGCCGTGACTCGCAGTCCACGCTGTTCTACATGGTCAAGGTGGAAAACGCCCGCTTCAACAAGCAGGTCGTTCCCGGCGACGTGCTGATGCTGGATGTGCAGATGAAGCGCCTGATCCGCAACATGGGCTGGTACTACGGCGAAGCCAAGGTCAACGGCGAAGTCGTTGCCTCGGCCGAAGTCATGTGCGCCGGCGCCAAGGGCTGATCACTGGAGGCAGGAATGACTGACAACGTACCCCGGATCCACCCGACCGCCGTCATCGATCCGGCCGCGCGCCTGGCCGATGACGTACAGGTGGGCGCGTTCACCCTGATCGGTGCCGATGTGGACATCGGTGCCGGCACGGTGATCGGCCCCCATTGCAGCATCCATGGCCCGACCCGGATCGGCCGCGACAACCGCTTCATCGGCCACGCCGCCATCGGTGGCGAGCCACAGGACAAGAAGTTTGCCGGCGAGCGCACCGAGCTGGTGATCGGCGACCGCAACGTGTTCCGTGAGTTCGTCACCGTCAACCGTGGCACCGGCGGCGGCGGCGGCGTGACCACCATCGGCAACGACAACTGGATGCTGGCTTACACGCACGTGGCACACGACTGCCATGTCGGCGACTTCTGCGTGTTCTCCAACAACACCACCCTGGCCGGCCACGTCACCGTGGGCGACTACGTGATCATCAGCGGCTTCGCCGGTGCCCACCAGTTCTGCCGCATCGGCGCGCATGCCTTCCTCGGCATGGGCGCGCTGACCAATGGCGACGTGCCGCCGTTCACCATGGTCGGCACCGATTCGCTCGGTCGCCCGCGCGGCATCAACAGCGAAGGCCTGAAGCGCCGCGGTTTCGATGCCGAGCGCATCTCGGCCATCAAGCGTGCCTACCGCACCCTGTACGTGGCCGGCCTGCCGCTGGCCGAGGCCAAGGTGCAGCTGACCGAACAGGCGCGTGACAGCGACGATGTGAAGGCGATGCTGGACTTCATCGAGCATGCCGAGAGGCCCTTGCTGCGATGAGCAGCGCGACCGGCCAGGCGCCGGCCGGCGCCGCCGTGATTGCGCTGGCCTCGATGGCTGGCAGCGTTCCTGCGCAGCGGGTGCTCAGCGAGCGACCGTTGCGGATTGCACTGGTGGCCGGCGAGGCCTCCGGCGATCTGCTGGGTGCGGGCTTGGTGCGTGAACTGAAAGCACGGTTCCCGAACGCCGAATTCGCCGGCATTGGTGGCGACGCCATGCGCAGCGCCGGCTGCCAGACCTGGCACGATGCCAGTGAGCTGGCGGTGATGGGCCTGACCGAAGTACTGCGCCACCTGCCACGCCTGCTGAAGCTGCGCTCCACGTTCCGCCAGCGCGCACTGGAATGGCAGCCGGACGTGTTCATCGGCATCGACGCACCCGACTTCAACCTTGGCATCGAGCGCTGGCTCAAGCAGCGCGGCGTGCAGACCGTGCACTACGTCAGCCCCTCGGTCTGGGCCTGGCGCGAGAAGCGCGCCGAGAAGATCGGCAACAGCGCCGACCTGGTGCTGTGCCTGTTCCCGATGGAGCCGCCGATCTATGCCAGGCATGGCATCGATGCGCGTTTCGTCGGGCACCCGATGGCCGACGACATTCCACTGCAGGTCAACCGCGAGGAAGCCCGTGCCGCGCTTGGCCTGCCGACCTCGGCCAAGGTGCTGGCGGTGCTGCCGGGCAGCCGACTGGGCGAGATCTCGCGCCTGGGCGAACCGTTCTTCGAAGCCGCCTGGCAGGTCTCCGAACGCATCCCGGGCCTGCATGTGGTGGTACCGGCCGCCAACCCGGCGTGCAGGCAGCTGATCGAAGAACAGCTCTCACGCTCGGCGCTGCCGGTGGCCTATTCGCATGTACTCGACGGACAGGCGCGCAACGCGATGATCGCCGCCGATGTGGTCGTGCTGGCGTCGGGCACCGCCACGCTGGAGGCGATGCTGGTCAAGCGCCCGATGGTGGTCGGCTACCGCGTCAACGAGCTGACCTACCGCCTGGTCAAGGCGCTGGGCCTGATCAAGGTCGACCGTTTCGCGCTGCCCAACATCCTGGCCGGCCAGGATCTGGCCCCGGAGCTGATGCAGCACGACTGCACGCCGGACAAGCTGGCGGCGGCCATCCAGCAGTGGTTCGACCATCCGCAGCGCGCGGCCGACCTGCAGGGCACCTATGCCCGCCTGCATGAACGCCTGCGCCGCAACGCCTCGGCACGGGCCGCCGACGCCGTCGGCGAGCTGTTGATGCGCGATCGGGCAGCTGCATGAGCCGTCGCCACGCGGCAACGGCCAGCCTGGCCCTGTTCGATGGCGCGGCCGTGATCGAGCCGGAGCGGTTGATCGCCGGCGTCGACGAGGCCGGCCGTGGACCGCTGGCGGGGCCGGTCGCGGTGGCGGCGGTGGTGTTCGACCCGGCAAGGCCACGCATCAACGGCCTGGATGATTCCAAGCAGCTCGCCGCCGCACGCCGCGAGCAGCTGCATGACCGCATCATCGAGCGGGCCCTGGCCTGGCACGTGGTGCTGGTCGACGTGGACACCATCGACCGCCTGAACATCTACCAGGCCACCCTGCAGGGCATGCGCGAGGTGGTCGCCGCCGTGGCCCATGTCGCCGGCTTCGCCCGCATCGATGGCAACGTGGTGCCGAAGGGGCTGGTACTGCCGGCACAGGCGCTGATCGGCGGCGATGGCATCGACCGCGCGATCATGGCCGCCTCGATCCTGGCCAAGGTCTCGCGCGACCGCTACATGCAGGACGTGCACGCTCGTCACCCGCAGTACGGCTTCGAGCAGCACAAGGGCTATGGCACCCCGGCCCACCTGGCCGCGCTGCGCACGCACGGCCCCTGTGACGAGCACCGGCGCAGCTTTGCCCCGGTGCGTGACTGCCTGGAAGCGCCGCAGGCGTCGGCCGACATCGCGATTGCCTGAATCGCCTGAACGCCCGCTGCAATCCGTCTGGGGAAGAGTCCCCCTGAGCCAGGGGGACGCGCCCCTGGGAATCGCAGGAGCGATTCCCAACGTTGCTGTGCAACGGCCCGAAGGGCGCATGCCATGGATGGCATGCGTAACGGCGCGGGGGTCTGGAAGCATGGTGAGACGGGGCCCGCGGTTCGCCTGCGAGCCGTGGGAAGCGATAGCGCGAATGCGATATCGCGTGCCGTCAAGAGCTTGTCGCGCCCCCCTGCCCTCGCTACCCTGACCGGGCACTCCAGCGCTTCCCGACCCCGGCGACGATTCCCCCCGTCGGCACCCGGGGCCCGCGCGCTCCAACCTGGCCCGGCATGTCCAACTCCCGCTTCGTACATCTCCACGTCCACACCGAGTTCTCGCTGGCGGACTCGACCATCCGTGTGCCGGCCAAGCCGGACCAGGCCGACCCGAAGAAGGCCAAGCAGGCCAACCTGCTGTCGCGCTCGGTCGAGCTCGGCCTGCCCGCGCTGGCGGTGACCGACCTCAACAACCTGTTCGCCCTGGTCAAGTTCTACAAGGCCGCCGAAGGCGTGGGCATCAAGCCGATCGCCGGCGCCGACGTGCTGATCGCCGAGGAAGGCCAGGACCCGTGGCGGATGACCCTGCTGTGCCGCGACCGCGAGGGCTACCTGAGCCTGTCGCGGCTGCTGACCCGCGCCTGGATGGAAGGTCATCGCCCGGAAGGCGGCGTGGCCGTGCACCCGGACTGGCTGAAGGCCGGCAACGCCAACCTGTTCGCGCTGGCCGGGCGGCAGAGCCTGGCCGGGCGGCTGGCGCTGGACGGCAAGCATGAGCTGGCCGAGCAGCAGCTGGCCGACTGGCAGCGCGTGTTCGGCGATGGCCTGCACCTGGAACTGACCCGTACCGGCCGCGAAGGCGAGGAGACCTTCAACCAGTTCGCGCTGATGGCCGCCGGCCAGCGTGGCCTGCCGGTGGTGGCCAGCAATGACGTGCGCTTCCTGTCACCGTCGGATTTCAGCGCGCACGAAGCGCGCGTGTGCATCTCCACCGGCCGCGTGCTGGACGACCCCAAGCGCCCGCGCGAGTACAGCGACCAGCAGTACCTGAAGTCGGCCGAGGAGATGTGCGCGCTGTTCGCCGACATCCCCGATGCGATCGACAACACGCTGGCGCTGGCCGAGCGCTGCAACATCGAGATGCGGCTGGGGACCTACTTCCTGCCCAACTACCCGGTGCCCGACGACGAGACCCTGGACACCTGGATCCAGAAGATGTCGCGCGATGGCCTGGAAGAACGCCTGGAGAAGAATCCGCTGGCGCCGGGCAAGACCCGCGAAGAGTACTTCGAGCGCCTGGAGTTCGAGCTCAACACCATCATCAAGATGGGCTTCCCGGGCTACTTCCTGATCGTGGCCGACTTCATCCAGTGGGGCAAGAACCAGGGCATTCCGATCGGCCCCGGCCGTGGTTCGGGTGCCGGTTCGCTGGTGGCGTGGGCGCTGAAGATCACCGATCTGGACCCGCTGCCGTACAACCTGCTGTTCGAGCGCTTCCTCAATCCGGAACGCGTGTCGATGCCCGACTTCGACATCGACTTCTGCATGGATCGCCGCGACGAGGTGATCGACTACGTCGCACGCAAGTACGGGCGCGAACGCGTCAGCCAGATCATCACCTACGGCACCATGGCCGCCAAGGC
Organism: Stenotrophomonas sp. YJH_SMC_57; assembly: GCF_059369755.1. Classification (NCBI taxonomy): domain Bacteria; kingdom Pseudomonadati; phylum Pseudomonadota; class Gammaproteobacteria; order Lysobacterales; family Lysobacteraceae; genus Stenotrophomonas; species Stenotrophomonas sp. YJH_SMC_57. Next base: position 226,792 of record NZ_JCAFSZ010000005.1, on the reverse strand, counting down.
GGTGGTGCGCGACTCCGGCCGCGTGCTGGGTTTCCCGTACGGCCTGGTCGATGGTGTCTCCAAGCTGATTCCGAACATCCTCGGCATCCACCTGAAGGATGCGCTGGGCAAGGGCAAGGAAGGCCCCAGCTCGGAAATGGCCTCGGCCGAACTGATCCAGCGCTACGAGACCGAGGACGATGTCCGCGACCTGATCGACCTGGCGCTGCAGCTGGAAGACCTCACCCGCAACGCCGGCAAGCATGCCGGTGGCGTGGTGATCGGTCCCGAGCCGCTGAGCGAGTTCTGCCCGCTGTATGCCGAACATGACGAGAACGGGCTCGGCAAGAACCCGGTCACCCAGTTCGACAAGAACGACGTGGAAGAAGTGGGCCTGGTGAAGTTCGACTTCCTCGGCCTGCGCACGCTGACCATCATCGACTGGGCGGTGAAGGCGATCAACAAGCGCCATGAGCGCGCCGGCATCCCGCCAGTGGACATCGCCGCGATCCCGCTGGACGACACGCCCACCTACAAGGACATCTTCGCCAACGGCAATACCGGCGCGGTGTTCCAGTTCGAATCCTCGGGCATGCGCCGCCTGCTGAAGGACGCGCGTCCCGACCGTTTCGAAGACCTGATCGCGCTGGTGTCGCTGTACCGCCCCGGCCCGATGGACCTGATTCCCTCCTTCAACGCGCGAAAGCACGGCCAGGAGGAAATCATCTATCCCGATCCGCGCACCGAAGCGATCCTGAAGGACACCTACGGCATCATGGTGTACCAGGAGCAGGTGATGCAGATGGCGCAGATCGTCGGCGGCTACTCGCTGGGCGGCGCCGACCTGCTGCGCCGCGCGATGGGCAAGAAGGTGCCGGCGGAAATGGCCAAGCACCGCGAGATCTTCCGCGAAGGTGCGGCCAAGGACGGCGTGGACGAGGCCAAGGCCGATGCGATCTTCGACTTGATGGAGAAGTTCGCCGGCTACGGCTTCAACAAGTCGCACGCCGCTGCCTACGCGCTGGTCAGCTACCAGACCGCGTGGCTGAAGCGCCATTACCCGGCCGAGTTCATGGCGGCCACGCTGTCCTCGGACCTGGACAACACCGACAAGGTGGTGGGCTTCCTTGACGAGGTGCGCAACCTCGGCCTGACCGTGCTGCCGCCGAAGGTGAACCAGTCGGCCTTCATGTTCGAAGCGGTGACGCCGGACACCATCCAGTACGGCCTGGGCGCGATCAAGGGCGTTGGCCAGGGTGCCTGCGAAGCCGTGGTCGACGAGCGCCTGAAGGGGGGCGAGTACAAGGACCTGCTCGACTTCTGCACGCGCGTTGGCTCGGCCAAGCTCAACCGGCGCACGCTGGAAGCGATGATCAACTGCGGCGCGCTGGATGAGCTCGGCCACAACCGCGCCTCGCTGATGCTGCAGCTGCCGGAGGTGATCAAGGCCACCGACCAGATGGCGCGCGAGCGCGCGTCCGGCCAGAACTCGCTGTTCGGCGGCCCCGACCCGAGTGCAACCACGATCCAGCTGGACCTGCCCCAGGCCGAGGAATGGCCGTTGCTGCAGCGCCTGAACGGCGAGCGCGACACGCTGGGCTTCTACCTCAGCGGCCACCCGTTCGATCCGTGGCGCGACGATGTGCGCGACCTGGTCGGCAACGACCTGGGTTCGGTGGAGAAGATCTGGAGCGCCAACAGCGGCGGTGGCGGTGGCGGCGAAAAGCGCTGGCGCCCGGAAGTGCAGACGGTGCTGGCCGGCCAGGTGGTCGGCGTGCGCCGCAAGGGCGAAAGCCAGATCTTCATCCAGCTCGAGGACGGTCGTGGCCGCGTCGAGTGCAGTGCGTTCTCCGACGCGATGGCCGAGTTCGGCCACCTGATGACCAAGGACCGCATCCTGGTGGTCAAGGGCGGCCTGCGCGAGGACGAGTTCAACGGTGGCTTCGCGCTGCGCATCCGCCAGGTCTGGGACTTCGACGAAGTCTGCGCCAACTACGCCACGCGGCTGTCGCTGCGCCTGGACCTGCGCCAGCAGCGCCCGGTCTGGGAACGCATCGATGCCCTGCTCGATCGCCATCGCCCGGGGCGCACCCCGCTGCGCCTGGACCTGCTGCTGAAGGGCCCGCAGGGCGGCGTGGCCGGCATGCTTGATGTCTCCGGGCAGAGCGCGGTGCGCATCGACTCCAAGCTGATGGAGGCGCTGCGCGCCGATCCCGCCGTGCGCACGCTGAAGGTGCGCTACAGCCCGCCGTGGGCCAGCTGAGGCGGCCGCTCCGGGTGTCCTTTCACCCCTGTTTTCCCGTTCCAGATATCAAGGACGATTGCCGATGAAGACCCTCCTGTTCCCGTTTGCCGCCGCGCTGGCGCTGGCTGCCTGTTCGCCGTCGAAGATCGAGTTCCAGATCGACAATCCGACCGCCACGCCACTGGCGCTGAGCATTGACGGCAAGGAGCTGCCGGTGGCCGCGCACGGTTCGCGCCCGATCTCGCTGGCCGTGGGCGAGCACCGCCTGCACAGCGAGAAACTCGGTGACGTGCGCTTCATCGTCTACGTCGACGGTCGTGGTGGCCTGATCAACCCGACCCTGAGCGAGTACGTCATCGCCCGCGAGATCTATGTCACCGACCAGAGCAAGCTGAAGAATTTCGGCGTTGGCAACAAGGGGATCGAGCTGGGCGGGGTCGACTTCGAAGGCCCGTTCGAGAAGAGCCACGCGCTGTTCATCGACAAGACCTGGACCTACGGCGTGCGCGAACCATTCCCGAAGGAAAAGGTGGTGGCCCATGTCGACTCCAGCGGCGGCCAGATCGTGGCAAAGGTGTTCACCGCCCCCGACTTCATCACCTACGTGGAAGAAGGCATGGGCGAACCCGGCGCGTTCAAGCGCGAGCAGCCGGCCGGCTACGTGGCCCCGGTATTCAGCCTGGAACCGGCTCCGGCCAGCCTTCCGGCGCTGGTGCCCGCCTTTGAAGCGCATGCCGCGCCCCTGCGCGAGGTCTATGCGCGCTGGCTGAAGGCCACCACCGCCGATGAACAGAAGGCCCTGCGCAAGCAGGACTTCGCCGCACAGATGGCCTTCACTTCGGCCACCGCCAGCCTCGGCAGCGGCCTGGGCCGGGAGGCCAACGAGGCTTACAACGACTTCGTCTCGCAGCGCAGCCAGCTGATGGGGCACAGCGCCCTGGTCGTGCCCTGAGCTGACTGGCGCCCCCTGCCCGGCTGCGCTACCGTCGCCTTCCAGACGAGGGCGTACGGGTGGTTTGCACGCATTCGGCTAGAATTCCCCTCTTCTTTACACGACGGCTTCCGATGAATCCGAACTACCTCGACTTCGAGCAACCCATCGCCGACCTGGAAGCCAAGATCCAGGAACTGCGCAACGCCAGTGCCGGGCCGGCGGTCAATGTCGAGGCCGAAGTGCACGCGCTGCAGGACAAGCTGCGCATGCGCACCGCGCAGATCTTCCGCAACCTGACCTCGTGGCAGGTGCTGCAGCTGGCCCGCCACCCGTCGCGCCCGTATACCGCCGACTACATCCGCATCATCTGCGATGAGTTCCAGGAACTGGCCGGTGATCGCGCCTTCGCCGACGACAAGGCGATCATGGGCGGCCTGGCCCGCATCAACGGCCGCGCGGTGATGGTGATCGGCCACCAGAAGGGCCGCGACACCAAGGAAAAGATCAAGCGCAACTTCGGCATGCCCAAGCCGGAGGGTTACCGCAAGGCGCTGCGCCTGATGAAGATGGCCGAACGCTTCGGCCTGCCGGTGCTGACCCTGATCGACACCGCCGGCGCCTGGCCGGGCATCGACGCCGAATCGCGCGGCCAGTCCGAAGCGATCGCACGCAACCTGATCGAGATGGCTGAACTGAAGGTGCCGATCATCTGCACCGTGATCGGTGAAGGCGGCTCCGGCGGTGCGCTGGCGCTGGGCGTGGGCGACCGCACCGTGATGCTGGAGTACTCGGTGTATTCGACCATCACCCCGGAAGGCTGCGCTTCGATCCTGTGGAAGGACGCCGGCAAGGCCAAGGACGCGGCCGAACAGCTGGGCCTGACCGCCCCGCGCCTGAAGAGCCTGGGCCTGGTCGACAAGGTCGTGCGCGAGCCGACCGGTGGCGCACACCGCAACCCGATGCAGATGGCCAAGCGCCTGAAGGCGGTGCTGCTGAACGAACTGGACGCGCTGGAAAAGCTGTCCACCGAACAGCTGCTGGAACAGCGCTACACCCGCCTGCGCAGCTACGGCACGTACGAAGCCGCGTAAGCCCGGTAGTGCCGGCCGCTGGCCGGCAACATCCGTGTGATTGCAGAAACGAAAGAGCCGGGCAGATGCCCGGCTCTTTTTCGTTGCGCCTGCGCGATGTATCCAGGCATGGCGTGGATGCACGGAAGGCTTGCTCAGAACGGCTTGGCCAGCACCAGCCACACGATCGGAATGAACGCCAGCAGCGGAATCTCGTTGATCCAGCGCAGTGCGCGCGACGACGGCAGCGCCCTGCCCTGGGCCACGCCCTTCAGCAGGCGCCCGATCCAGATGAAATACGCCAGCAGCACCACGACCAGCCCCAGCTTGGCATGCAGCCAGCCGGCACCGCCCGGCGCCACCATGGTCGGGAAATCAGGGATGACCTTGTAGCCCAGCCACAGCACCAGGCCCAGCAGGAAGGCCAGGCCGAACATCGAATGGCCGAAGCGGTACAGGCGCAGGCCCATCAGCTGCAGGCGCTCGGTCACGGCCGGCTGGCCCGCGGTTTCGGCCAGGTTGACCAGGATGCGCGGCAGGTAGAACACCGTCGCCATCCACGCCACCACGAACACGATGTGGAAGGTCTTTACCCAGTAGTAGCTCTGCATGCGCTTGCTCCGGCGGCTGGCGTAGATGGGCGGTCATTCTCGCATGCCGTGGCCGGACCACCCCGCGTGCCACCGCCGCGACACATCGACGCATGGCGCGCCGCAACACCGTACGATAGGCGCCGTTTTCTCCAATCATGCACCGCCCCATGGACAAGACCTACGACGCCGCCTACTTCCAGCGCTGGTACCGCCGCGCCGACATCGGCGGCAGCGCCCGCCTGGCACGCAAGGTCGCGTTGGCCGTGGCCAGTGCCGAGTACTACCTGGAGCGGCCGATCCGCAGCGTGCTGGACATCGGCTGCGGCGAAGGCGCCTGGCGCGCGCCGCTGCTGAAGCTGCGTCCGAAGGTCGAATACCTCGGCTTCGACAGCAGCGAGTACGCTGTGCGCCGCTACGGCCGCACCCGTAACCTGCATCTGGCCCGCTTCGGTGATTTCGCCTGGTTGCGGCCCTGCGCCCCGGTCGACCTGCTGGTCTGCTCGGACGTGATGCACTACGTGCCCAACCGCGAACTGCGCGCCGGCCTGGCCGGCGTGGCCGAGCTGACTGGCGGCGTGGCCTTCCTGGAGACCTTCGCCGCCGAGGACGCGTTCGAAGGCGATCACGACGGCTTCCAGGCCCGCCCGGCGCGCTGGTACCGGCGCGAACTGGCCCGCCACGGCCTGCAGCCGGTAGGGTCGCACTGCTGGCTCGGCCCCGCCCTGGCAGGTGATACGGCCGCGCTGGAACGGATGTGAATCCGGATTCACTATTTTCAGCCAACTTAACCTGCGGGACACCCGGATGGGATATGCTGCGCGGCAACATATGACCATACATATTCGGTCGTCATGCTCTATCAACTGCACGAACTGACCCGCAACCTGCTCGCCCCCTGGGTGCACCAGGCCCAGGCCAACGCCAAGTTCTTCGCCAACCCGGGCCACTGGTGGTCGCAGATGCCGGGTGCCGATCGCCTGGCCGCGGTCAACGAGTTGTTCCATCGCATCGGCAAGGATTACGAGAAGCCCGAGTGGGGCATCAACGAAATCGACGTCGATGGCGAGCGCGTGCCGATCGTCGTGCATGAGGAAGTGAGCAAGCCATTCTGCAAGCTGCTGCGCTTCAAGCGCCACAGCAATGAAGCCGACCAGCTGCACACCATGCTCAACCAGCCGTTCGTGCTGGTGGTCGCGCCGCTGTCCGGCCACCACGCTACCCTGCTGCGCGATACCGTGCGCACCCTGCTGCGCGACCACCGCGTGTACGTCACCGACTGGGTCGACGCGCGCATGGTGCCGTCCAGCGAAGGCGAGTTCGGCCTGGACGACTACATCGCCTACATCCAGGAATTCATCCGCCACCTCGGCGTTGAGCGCCTGCATGTGGTGAGCGTGTGCCAGCCGACCGTGCCGGTGCTGGCCGCGGTTTCGTTGATGGCCAGCCGTGGCGAACCGACGCCGCGCACGCTGGTGATGATGGGCGGCCCGATCGATGCGCGCTGCAGCCCGACTGCAGTGAACAACCTGGCCACGCAGAACCCGCTGTCGTGGTTCGAGAACAACGTCATCCACACCGTGCCGCCCAGCTACCCCGGCGCCGGCCGCCGCGTGTATCCGGGCTTCCTGCAGCATGCCGGCTTCCTGTCAATGAACCCGAGCCGCCATTTCAGCTCGCACTGGGATTTCTACACCGACCTGGTCAAGGGCGACCTGGAAGACGCCGATGCGCACCGTCGTTTCTATGACGAGTACAACGCGGTGCTGGACATGCCGGCCAAGTACTACCTGGATACCATCCGCGTGGTGTTCCAGGACTTCCTGCTGCCGCGTGGCGAGTGGATGGTCAATGGCGAGAAGGTCGATCCGTCGGCCATCCGCGATACCGCGCTGCTGAGCATCGAAGGCGAGCTGGACGACATTGCCGGCCTCGGCCAGACCGAAGCGGCACAGGCACTGTGCACCGGCATCAGCGCAGACCGCCGCGAGCATTTCATCGTCGAAGGTGCCGGCCACTACGGCATCTTCAGCGGCCGCCGCTGGCGCGAAGTGGTGTACCCGAAGGTGCGCGACTTCTTCGCCGCGCATGCCGAGGCGCCGGCTGCCAAGGTCCCGAAGAAGAAGAGCAACGTCACCCCGCTGCGCCGCAAGGCGGGGTAACTCGCCCATGGTGGGTGCCGACCTGGGTCGGTACGCCCTGGTAGATGCCAACCTTGGTTGGCGCTCTACCGTAAACCCTGGCATCTGATGGAGTGTGCCAACCAAGGTTGGCACCTACCGAAGCCGAGCCCGCCAGGTATGTCGATGGCGGATGGAGCGTGCCAACCGAGGTTGGCACCCACCCAAGCGTGGATTCGCGCTTACAGCCGCACCAGCAGGTGCTTGGCGATCAAGCCGTGCAGCTTGCCGATGCCGCGCGCCAGGTGCAGGGTCAGCACCAGCAGCAGCGCACCCACGGCGGCAACCACGATCGCTACCAGCGGCGAGGCCGCCATCGGCAGCACATTCACGCCGTCGATATAGATGCCCGGGATGTCGCCGCTGAAGATCGCCGCCACCGGTGCCCAGATCATGCCCAGCGACAACGACAGCAGCGTCACCGCGATGGTGAAGTAGATGATGCCCAGCGGCAGCATCAGCACGAAGTACAGCAGGGTCAGCCAGGTGCGGCCATCGGTGAACATGTCGCCGATACGCTGCAGCCAGGTGCGGCTGCGGTCGGTGTAGCGTGGACGGCGTGGCATGCGTTCGCCCAGCAGTGCTTCCACCAGCCGCCCTTCCAGCAATGCCAACCCGCGCACCGAGCCGAAGAACAGTACGGTCAGCGGAATGCCGACGATCAGGATCAGCAGGCCCAGCGACAGCGACAGGCCGGTCACCACCCAGGTGAAGAAGAAGATGCCGGTGGCCAGCGACAGCAGCATGTAGAACAACGCGCCATAGGTGTGCGGATCCGCCACCACGCCGAAGAAACGTGCCAGCAGCGAGCGCTGTACCGGCGCCGGCGGCGGCGCGGCCGGCTCGACGCCGCTGGCCTCGGCTGCCGCACGCAGCACCGGCGAGGTATCCGCACGCGGCGTACGCAGCGCGCGGTTCACCGTCACTTCGGTCTCGCGGTAGATCTCGGCCACTTCGTCCGGAGCGCCATAGCTGCCGGCGACGTCGGCGATCACCTCGGCCTCGCTGCGGCCGGGCTGTGCAGCCAGCTCCGAACGCAGGTATTCCTCGGCGTCGTACAGGGCATCCTGCACCATCGCCGGATCGGCGCCTTCCAGCGCCGCGCGCAGCTGCGCCAGGTACTGAGGAATGGTGGTCGGCAGGGCACGGCCTGCCAGGCTCGGGTCGTTCATTGCGGTACCCCCTCCAACACGGAATCGACGGAATCGCGGGTGGCCTGCCAGGCCTGGCGCCATTGCGCCAGCACCTCGCGGCCACGTTCATTGATGCGGTAGTAGCGCCGCGGCGGCCCGCTGCTGGACGGCTCGACATGGCTTTCCAGCAGGCCGGCCCCTTCCAGGTTGCGCAGCACCGGGTACAGCGCGCTCTGCTTGCCGCTCAGCACGCCCTCGCCCACCCGCTCCAGCTCCTTGGCAATCAGGTAGCCGTACAGCGGCTGCCCGGCCCGGGCGAGCACCGCCAGCAGGGCCAGCGACACGGTTCCAGCGCTCAGCTCCTTCTGGAACTTCTTCAGGTGGACATCGTCTTCGACCATGACCGGCCCTCCACTACGTTGAAGTCCACAGTAGTGCGAAGTTCGGTATAGCGAATGTGTCGTTAGTCATCGTGCCGGTTGGCGTGGCCGGGACGCTCGCGCAGAATCGAAGCTTCGTTCATGTTCCGGGGTTCCCATGCCGCACCGCCGTCGCCTTGCCCTGACCGCCCTCGCCCTTTCCTGCCTGCTTCCCGCGCTGGCCAGCGCGGCCACGCCCTACCGCAGCCCGCAGCAGATCCTCGACGCGTCGGCGGCCAACGACTGGCGCACGCCGGACCCGGCCAACCTGCTGTACATGGACCTGCCGGCCGGCCGGGTGATCATCGAACTGGCGCCGCAGTTCGCCCCGCGCCATGTCGCCAACATCCAGACCTTCGCCCACGAGCACTTCTGGGACAGCACCAGCATCTACCGTTCGCAGGACAACTTCGTGGTGCAGTTCGGCGATGCCGACGCCGATGACGCGGCCAAGGCCAAGCCGTTCGGCAGCGCCGCACGCAAGCTGCCGGCCGAATTCGAACGCACCAGCGCCGGCCTGAAGGTGAGCGTGTTGCCGGACAGGGATGGCTGGGCGGCGCAGACCGGCTTCGTTGACGGCTTCCCGGTCGGCCAGGACCCGCAGGCCGGCAAGGCCTGGCTGGCGCACTGCTACGGCATGCTCGGCGCCGGCCGCAGCAACGAGGAAGACAGCAGCATCGGCGCCGAACTGTACGTGGTGACCGGGCAGTCGCCGCGCCAGCTGGACCGCAACATTACCCTGGTCGGCCGCGTGCTGAAGGGCATGGAGCTGCTCAGCGCGACCCCGCGCGGACCGGCACCGATGGGTTTCTACACCGACCCGAAGCTGCGTACGCCGATCGTGTCGATCCGCCGTGCCAGTGACGTGCCGGTGGCCGAGCGCACGCCGATACAGGTGCTGCGTACCGATTCGAAGACCTTCGCCGAAACGGTGGAGGCGCGACGCAATCGCGTGGATGATTTCTACAAGCGCCCGGCGGGGCATATCGATCTCTGCAATATCCCGGTGCCGGTGAAGTAACGCCGTCGCGGGTTCTGCACGTGGCGCGTGCTGAAGGCGCTTCATCGTTCATGGGCGTCACTTTTCTTTTCGCGCGAAAAGAAAAGTAACCAAAAGAAACGCGCCGCCACACCGCGAGCCGCCGTGCTTCGCACGTCGGTACCCTGCGCTTCTCGGTGAATCAGGGGACGGTGCCGAACTCGCTGCGCTCAGACATCGGCACCTCTTCGCCCCTGATTCCCCTGCGATGCTCGGCTCGCTCAAGGCGGATCCAAGATCAAAGGCCGCAGCTGCACCCAGTAGATCCACGCCATGCGTGGATGCCTTTGCCGTTGATCTTGACCTTCCAGTCCGCCTTGAGCGAGCCGAGCACCGCAGGTCCGGCGAGGGCGAAGAGGCGCGGGTGTTTGAGCGCAGCGAGTTCCCGCGCCGTCCCTCGGCGGGCCGAGGAGCGCAGGGCACCGATGCGCAACGCGCATCGGCTCGTGACCGGCGGAACGTTTCTTTTGGTTACTTTTCTTTGCGTACAAAGAAAAGTGACGCCCATGAACGATGAAGCACCTTCAGCACGTGCCACGCGCAAAACGTCGACGCCCTCAGCCCTTCTGGCTCACCGCCACGCTGCCCAGAATCAACGCACCGGCAATCAACATCTGCACCGTCACCGCTTCCCCCAGGAACAGCCACGCGAACGCAGCGCCGAACAGCGGAATCAGATAGGTCACCGTCGATGCGCGCGACGGGCCGATGCGACCGATCAGGCGGTAGAACATCAGGAACGCCAGGCCGGTACACGCCACGCCCAGCGCGATCGCCGCACCCCACGCCTTGAGCGGAATCGCCGCCTGTGGCCAGTGGCTCACCGCCATTGGCAGCATCCACAGCGAGGCGCACGACAACGTCGCCGCAGCAGCGGCCGCCGACGGCAGGCCGGTCATGTGCCGCTTCACCAGGTTTACGCCGAGGCCATACAACAGCGACGCCGCAGCGCCGGCGATCACCGCGGTGCCGATGCTCAGGCCGGACACCTTGGCCGTGGCCAGCACCACCACGCCGGCAAAACCAACCAGCAGCGCGCCGGCACGGCGCATGCCGATCTTCTCGCCGAAGAACAGGAAGGCGATCAGCGCGGCGAACAGCACCGTCATCGCATTGCAGATCGCGCCGATCGCAGCCGGCGCCTGCTCGGCGGCATAGGCGAACAGCACGAACGGCAGCGCCGAATTGATCAGGCCGATCGGTGCCAGCCACAGCCAGCGCCGCGGCGGGAACTGCGCGCGTGCACGCCAAAGGAAAGGCAACAGCACCAGAGCGCCCAGCACCAGCCGCACCTCGACCAGCGCGAACGGGCCGAACGACGGCACCGCCACCCGCATGAACAGGAACGAGCAACCCCAGATGGCGCCCAGCAGGGTCAATTCCAGCGGTGTGCGCCAGTCGCGCTCGGCCGCCTGTGGGACCGCGTTCATGCCCTGCCTCCGTCCATCGCCGTTTCCTCGCCAAGGCACACAGGATCGGGCGAAGACGCCCGCCACACAAGCGCGTAGTATCGCTGCCAGCCACAAATATGGTTTGAGGCTGGACATGCAGCTACGCCCTTCCCTGCTCCCCGCGCTGGCCGTGTTCGCGGTCGCCGCACGCCACCAGAACTTCGCCCAGGCCGCGCAGGAACTGCACCTGACCGCCAGCGCGGTCAGCCACCACGTGCGCCGCCTGGAAGAAGTGCTGGAGACCCGGCTCTTCCTGCGCCACGCCCGAGGCGTGCGCCTGACTGCAGAAGGCCGGCAGCTGGCCGACGCGGCCAGTGCCGCGTTCACCGACGTCGCAGCGGTCGCCCACCATCTGCACCCGGATGCCGACAGCGTGCCACTGCGGATCACCACCCTGCGTTCGCTGTCCTACTGCTGGCTGCTGCCCCGGCTGCCACGCTTCACCCAGGCCCATCCGCACATCCGCATCGAGCTGCACACCGGCAGCGGGCTGGATCGCTACGACGACAACGGCCCGGAAGTCGGCATCCGCTATGGGCTGGGCCAGTGGCCCGGCCTGCGCGCGCAGCACCTGATGGACGACTACCTGTTCCCGGTGGCGTCACCGGCGCTGGCCGGCGTTGAATCGCTGGCCGATCCGGCACGCATCGCCGACCTGCCGCTGCTGACCGATCTGTCACCACAGGGTTGGCGCGACTGGTTCCGCCATGCCGGCGTGCGCCCGCCCTCGCCGCTGCCGCCGATGCATACCTTCGCCGACAGTACCGATGCGATGCGCGCCGCGGTGTACGGCATGGGCGCGGTGCTGGCGCGCACCCACATCGCCCAGCCCTACCTGCAGCGCTACGAGGTCGTACGCCTGCCCGGCCCGGCGCTGAAGGCGCGCTACGCGTATCACGTGGTGCATGCCGAAGGGCAACCACCGAGCCAGGCCGCGCGCCTGTTCATCGATTGGCTGCTGGAGCAGGCGCAGGACGAACGCACGCCGATACCCGCGCTGCCGGACAGCCTGCTGGGGCGCCCGGCCACGCGCGACTGACTGCGCCCTCACCCGTTCTTTGCTTCGCGCTGGCTAGGCTGCTGACGAACCCCACAACGTACCCATGCCATGGCCATGCTGCGACTGCGCATCACCGGAACCGAAGACGACGCCCGCGCCATCAGCGACCTGCTGCTCGGCCTTGAGGGCATCGAACACGTCGAGGAAACCGACGACCTGATGCCGCACATGGACGACGACGATTCCAGCTCGGCCGGACTGTCCGATGACATCGGCCCGGGCATCCACGAACTGGAAGTGGAAGTCGGCAACGAGAGCACCGCGCAGAAAGTACGCGACGCGGTGCAGGAACTGGCACTCGAGCTGGACGTGTTCGTCGAATACGAAACCGACGAAGGCTGACACTGGCAGTGCCGGCCAAGGGCCGGCACGCCACGGTCGGGTCAGGGAGTGGGCGGCAGCTTGCGGCGACGACGACGGCGCAACCACGCACGCACGCCCCAGGCGGCGATCAATGCCAGCACGCCCACCGGCAACAACGCGGCGGCGGCACGGATCAGGAACGCAACGCTGGTGCTGAGGATGCTGCCCGACTCGCTCAGGGCCTCGCCGATCTCACTGCGGCTGCGCTGGCCGGAGGTGGTGTCGAAATGGAGCGTCACCAGCTGGGTATCGATGCGGCGGCGCTGCTGTGCGGCATCCTTGTTGGCCTGCTCGACGCCGGCCTCGATCTCCGACAGGCGCGTGGTGATCGCCATCAGGTCCTCGACCTTCAGATCCTTGCGGTCCTGGTAGGACAGCAGCCGCGCATGCTCCTTCTCCAGCCGCGCCCTGGTCAGCGCGGTGTCGGCCACCTGCTGCGCGAGGTCCTCGGCGCGCGTACTGCGCGACTGCAGCGTGCCGCCCTCGCCGGCCATGGCGATCAACGGCTCGGTCCCCTTGGGCGCGATACGCACCTTGACCTCGCCACTGGGCTGCTCGCCACTGCGCTGGTCGACCTGCAGCACCGCGCAGTCGCCGAACGTCGCGCTCTGGCAGGCCTGTGCGATCTGCCGGATGCGTGGCGCAATCTGCGCCGCGTCCAGCTGTACCTGCACGTCATGCTCGTAGGCAAGGAACGCGCCTTCCGGTGAAGCAACGGCGGCGTCGGCCGCACTGGCGCCTGCTTCCGCGGCCCGCTGGCCACTCTGGGCGCAGGCAGCCAGCGCCAGCAGCAGCACCGGCATCGCCGCGGCCCGCGTCCACGCATGCAGCGGGCTCAAAGCGCAGCTCCGTCATAGGACATCACCGCCAGCGTGGCCAGGTCCACCTGCGGCACGCAGCGCACGTTCACCGCCACCATCGGCGCGCCGGTACGCGGATCCACCGCTTCGCTGTAGGGCGCGATGCCGCATTCACGGCAATGGTGGTGGTCGATGTGCGCCTTGTTGAAGTGGTAGGTGGCCACGTCGGCCGGGTCGGTGGTCAGCTGGAACGCCTCGCGCGGGGCGAACCACAGCAGGCCGCCGCGGCGCCGGCACATCGAGCAGTTGCAGTCGATGACATCGCTGATCGGCGTTTCGGCCTGCACGGTGAATGCGATCCTGCCGCAATGGCAGCTTCCCTGGTATTCCATGTCCTGCGCTCCGCTGGAGAGTCCTTGTCGGCGCCCATGGTAATCCTATGGCACGGGGACAAAGCAGCCCCAGCGGCCTATGCTCGGGGTTTGACCCTGTACAGGAACGCCGATGCGCCCGCATCTCCTTGCCCTCGCCCTGGTCGCCGCCCTGGCCGGTTGCCAGCCGGCCGACGCCCCTACCACCGGTTCCACCCCGGCCGCCAGCCAGCAGGCCGGTGACGCCGCCGTCGATGCCGCCTTCGCCGATCTGTCCAAGCGCGCCCTGGACACCTGGATGCAGCTGTCGCCGGTCAGCGCCACCCAGATCGGCGACCACCGCTACGACAGCGAGCTGGACGACTTGAGCGCCGCCGGCCAGCTGAAGACCGTAGCCGCCTACAAGGCGCTGCTGGGCGAGCTGGACAAGATCGAGGTGGCCAAGCTGGGCCGCGAGAACCAGGTGGACGCGGCAATCCTCCGCAACCAGTTGCAGTCGGAAATCTGGAACGCCGAAGTGCTGCAGTCCGGCAAGTGGGACCCGCAGCTGTACAACGGCATTGCCGGCAGCGCGATCTATGGCCTGATGGCACGCGAGTTCGCACCGCTGCCGGAGCGCCTGAAGTCGGCTACCGCACGCATGGAAAAGCTGCCGGCGATCTTCGCCCAGGCCCGCGAGAACCTGGACCCGGCCCGCGTGCCGAAGATCCATGCCGAGACCGTGGCCAAGCAGAACAAGGGCATCCTCAGCATCGTCGATACCTTCATCACCCCGCACATCGGTGAACTGCCGCAGGCCGACCAGCAGCGCCTGCAGGCCGCCATCGACGGCCTGAAGAAGGCAGTGGACGAGCAGCAGACCTGGCTGGACAAGACCCTGGTGCCGAACGCCAAGGGTGACTTCCGCATTGGTGCGGAAAAGTACGACCAGAAGCTGAAGTTCGCGCTGAGTTCGTCGCTGTCGCGCCAGGAGATCGGTGAGCGTGCACGCGCCGAACTCAAGCGCGTGCGCGAAGACATGTATGGCATCGCGCAGACCGTACTGAAGGACAAGCCGGGCGCGCCGGAGATGCCCGCCCAGCCGACCGACGAGCAGCAGCAGAAGGCGATCGAAGCCGCGCTGGAACTGGCCTACGCCGACAAGCCGGCACGCGACAAGGTGGTCGACGATGCCAAGGCCGCGCTGGAGCAGTCCACCGCGTTCGTACGCGAACACGACCTGGTGACCCTGCCCGACGCGCCGGTGGACATCATCCTGATGCCGGAATTCCAGCGTGGCGTGGCCGTGGCCTACTGCGATTCGCCGGGCCCGCTGGACAAGAACCTGAAGACCTTCTACGCCGTCTCGCCGATTCCGGACGACTGGAACGAAAAGCAGGTCGACTCGTTCCTGCGTGAGTACAACTCGCGCATGATCCACCTGCTGAGCATCCACGAAGGCACCCCGGGCCACTACCTGGAGGGCTGGCACTCGGCCAAGTTCCCCTCCACCCTGCGTGCGGTGCTGCGATCGGGCCTGTTCGCCGAAGGCTGGGCGGTCTACACCGAGCGCATGATGCAGGAGCAGGGTTACCTCAACAACGACCCGCTGTTCCACCTGGTGCAGCTGAAGTTCTACCTGCGCACGATCTCCAACGCGATCCTCGACCAGGGCGTGCACGTGGACAACTGGGATCGCGAAAAGGCGATGCACCTGATGACCCACGACGCGTTCCAGCAGGAAAGCGAAGCAGCGGGCAAGTGGGTGCGTGCGCAGCTGACCTCGGCGCAGCTGCCGACCTACTTCGTCGGTGCGCAGGAACACTTCGACACCCGCAAGGCGGTGCAGGAAAAGCTGGGCGACAAGTTCAACCTGAAGGCGTACCACGACCAGGTGCTGTCCTACGGCGCACCGCCGGTGCGCTTCGCCCGCCAGCTGATGCTGGACCAGCCGATCGAGTGATCGGGACGGTGTGAGATGAAGCGGAGCGGCCCGAGGAAACCCGGGCCGCTTTTTTTGTTCGCCCCTGCTTGGGCTGCTGCCGGGTCAGAGCAGATGGATGTACATTTTCTTTGAGCCCAGCCGCAGATCTACGAAGTACTCAACACCACAGCCACGACAGGCTGCAGGGCAATCCTCATCGCTGCCCCGCTCGTTTTCCAATGAGCCAGCCACTACCGGGTATCCGCACTCGAAACAGTTGAAAGCCACATGGTTGCCATGCGGATCAGCAGGGATCTCGTCACCCTCACCGTCCATCACGAGAAAATCCGTGATTTTCATCGCCACTCCCTCCCGCTGAATTGATGACGACAGACTAGCCGACTCTTGAGCTTCAGGCGCCGCTCCGGTCCTGAACACTTGCAGAGCGGGCTTGCGCGGCCTCACAACTGGCAAACGACTCCGGGCGCATCGTTCGCACGGCCTTCCCTTTCCCTGCAGGTTCCAATGCGCATACTCGCGCTACGCCTCGGCCTCCTTTCCGCTGCCTTGGCGGCCGGCACTGCCTTCGCCACCTGCCCCTCCCCACCGATCGGACACCCCGACATCCGCGCCCTGGGCTACTACACCGACAAGGCCGGTTCGGTGATCGACCCGGCACTGCACCAGCAGAATCACGATGCCACCGCGCCGTTGGACCGTTATGCCGCCGACGTGGCGCGCATGAGCGACGACTACCTGCGCGATGGTGATTCCGCCGCCGCGCAGTGCACGCTGGCCTGGCTCGGCGCCTGGGCGAAGGACGGCGCGATGCTCGGGCAGATGATCCGGGTCAACAACGATCAATCGTTCTACATGCGGCAGTGGATGCTCGACGCGGTGGCGATGGCCTACCTGAAGGTGCATGACCAGGCCGACCCGCAACAGCGCGCGCGGATCGATCCGTGGCTGCAGCAGCTGGCACGTGCCAACCTGGCGTACTGGGACAATCCGAAACGGCGCCGCAACAACCACTACTACTGGGGCGGCCTGGGCGTACTGGCCACCGGCCTGGCCACCGATGACGAGGCCCTGTGGCAGGCCGGCCACGCTGCCTTCCAGAAGGGCATCGATGACATCCAGGACGATGGCAGCCTGCCGCTGGAAATGGCGCGCGGGCAACGCGCCCTGCACTATCACG
Organism: Stenotrophomonas sp. YJH_SMC_57; assembly: GCF_059369755.1. Taxonomy (NCBI): domain Bacteria; kingdom Pseudomonadati; phylum Pseudomonadota; class Gammaproteobacteria; order Lysobacterales; family Lysobacteraceae; genus Stenotrophomonas; species Stenotrophomonas sp. YJH_SMC_57. The sequence continues at coordinate 210,057 of NZ_JCAFSZ010000005.1, read as the reverse complement.
ACTACGCGCTGGCGCCACTGGTGATGATGGCTGAACTGGCGCGGCTGCGCGGCCAGGAATGGTACGCCAGCCGGGATCACGCCATCGACCGCCTTGCCCGCCGCGTCATCGAAGGCAGCAAGGACCCCGCGTGGTTCAACGAACGCACCGGCGTTGCACAGCTGCCGCTGCAGGCCAGCGGCTGGGTCGAGTTCTACCGGTTGCGCTCACCGGATGGTGGCCTGTTCGACGCGGCACATGCACGCGGGCCGTTCCACTCGCCGCGGCTGGGGGGCGATCTTACCCTGATGGCCACGCACGGCATCGTGCGCACGCCGCTGCGTTAGCGGCGTGCCTCAGCGGGCTGCCGGATGCAGCAGGCGCTGGAACTCGGCGACGGTGCAGCCCTGTGCCGCGCACCCCGGCACACGCAGCGCGACCCGACCCGGCGGCTGCGCCTCGGTCAGCGGCTGCGCATCACGCAGCTGCGCGCTGGTTGGGTAGACGTAGGCCAGGCGGATCCGCTCCACGCCGCTGTGGCGGTCACGCCAGCGCTCGAACTGCAGCAGGCCACCGATCGGTGTCTTCTCGTACTGCCCCGGCAGCGTGTAGTCGCTGATTCCCAGCGCTGCCAGAACGGAACCGATGTTGGAATCGTGGCCAACCAGCAGCATCACCTTTGGCGAGGCCGCATCTTCAAACAACGCGCCCAATCGTTCCAGCAGCGGCCCGGCCACATCCCGCGCCACCTCGGGTGTTCCGAACAGGATGTCCTGGTAGTGGTTGCGGATCTGCGCCAGTGCCTGCCATTGCGCCTCCGTGTTCAACCGGCCCCAGCCTTCGCGCGGAATTCCACTTCCCTGGTAGTGCTCCATCAGCAGGGCATCGACCAGCCCGCTGGCCAGGGCCAGGGATCCGAAGACGCGCGGCTCCTTGCCCGCCTCTGCGCTGAAGCGGGTGCCGGCCAGGGTCAGACGGCAGTCACTGTGGCCCTCGCACGCCGCCGACTGCGGATAGCGGGTGATCGCCTCCACCACGGACAGGGCCGGCTCCAGCTGCGAACGTACCAACGCCTGCTGCATCGCCGACTGCGCGCGTTCGCGGAACGGCGCGTCATCGCGGCGGATCACCGGATTGAACAGCGGGTCCATCGTGCCCAGTGGCATGCGCTGTTCGACCGTGACATGGCAGCCCGGGAAGGCACCGGCCACGAAAAACTGCGCGGTGGCCTGGGTGCGCTGCAGGCTGTTGGCATGGGCGTGGAAGTCGGCCGGCTGCGGGCAATCCGACACCGGCAACAGCTGTGCCTGCCGCAGCCACTGGCCCATGTAGCGGCCCATGTAGACCTCCAGCACGCCGCCCTTGGTGGTCAGCTCACCCGCAGCGACGTCCCAGCGCGGCCAGGTTTCCGGTGTCGCGTTGGCAAGAGCGCCGGAGGCCACCACCGGCGCGCGCAGGTTGTGGCGGCTGAGCAGGACGACCTGCTCGAGCTGGTCGCCTTCCACCGGCGCTGTCGCCGCCGTTGCGGCCGGGGTCGCCAGGCTGAGTGCCAGCAGCAGGGCAATCACTGATCGGCCGCCACGAAACCACCGGTCTGCCGCGCCCACAACCGCGCATACAGGCCGCCGGCCGCAATCAGTTCGGCATGGGTACCGGTCTCGACGATGCGGCCCTGGTCCATCACCACCAGCCGGTCCATGCGCGCGATGGTCGACAGCCGGTGCGCGATCGCGATCACCGTCTTGCCGCCCATCAATTCATCCAGGCTGTCCTGGATTGCCGCCTCAACTTCAGAATCCAGCGCCGAGGTCGCCTCGTCCAGCACCAGGATCGGTGCGTCCTTCAGCAGCACGCGGGCAATGGCGATGCGCTGGCGCTGGCCGCCGGACAGCTTCACGCCACGCTCGCCGACGTGGGCGTCGTAGCCCCGACGGCCCTGCCCGTCCACCAGCGTATCGATGAAGGCCTCGGCACGTGCCTTGGCCACGGCAGCACGCAGCTGTTCCTCGGTCGCATCCGGGCGTCCGTACAGCAGGTTGTCGCGGATCGAACGATGCAGCAGCGAGGTGTCCTGGGTGACCACGCCGATCTGCTGCCGCAGGCTTTCCTGGGTGACGTGCGCAATATCCTGGCCATCAATCAGGATGCGGCCGCTTTCCAGGTCGTACAGGCGCAGCAGCACGTTGACCAGGGTCGATTTGCCGGCGCCGGACGGGCCAACCAGGCCAATCTTCTCGCCTGGCTTCACCACCAGGTCCAGGCCGGCGATCACGCCGCCCTTCTTGCCATAGTGGAAGTGGATGTCCTGGAAATGCACGCCACCGCGGGTCACCTGCAGCGGCACCGCATCCTCGCGGTCCTGCACGGTCAGCGGCTGGGCGATGGTGGTGATGCCATCCTGCACCGTGCCGATGTCCTCGAAGATGCCGTTGATGGTCCACATGATCCAGCCGGACATGTTGTGGATGCGGATCACCAGGCCGGTGGCCAGGGTGATCGCGCCGACCGTGATGTGGCCGCCGTTCCACAGCCACAACGCCAGCCCGCAGGTACCGGCAATCAGGAAACCGTTGACGACGGCGATGGTCAGGTCCATGCCGGTGGTGATGCGGGTCTGCGCGCGGTGCTTGACCGCCAGTTCCTGGATCGACTCGGCCACGTAGGCCTGCTCGCGCCCGCCATGGGCGAACAGCTTCAGCGTGGGGATGTTGGTGTAGCCATCGACGATGCGGCCCATCGCCTTGGAACGCGCTTCGGAGGCGATCCAGGCCCGTTCCTTGGCGCGCGGCACGAAGTAGAACAGGATCACCGCATAGGCCAGCAGCCACAGGATCAGCGGCACCATCAGCCGCCAGTCGGCCTGCGCGAACAGGTAAAGCGCGGTGCCGGTGTAGACCACGATGTACCAGAGCGAATCGACCATCTGCACCGCCGACTCGCGCAGCGAGGTGCCGGTCTGCATCACGCGGTTGGCGACGCTGCCGGCAAAGTCATTCTGGAAGAAGCTCAGGCTCTGCCGCACCACATAGTTGTGCATCAGCCAGCGCGAACGGTTGCTCAGGCCCGGCACGATGGCCTGGTTGACCAGCAGGTTGTGCAGGCCGACCAGGATCGGCCGCGCGATGACCGTGATGAACAGCATCCAGCCCAGTTCATTGGCGTGGCGCGTGAAGAAATCGGCACCCGGCTGCTCGGCGACCATGTCGACGATGCGGCCCAGGTAATCGAACATGGCCACTTCCACCAGCGCAAGCAGCAGGCCGGCGATGAGCGTGGCCAGCAGCACCGGCCACACCGGGCGCAGGTAGTGCAGGTAGAACGGCAGCACCTTGCGCGGTGGCATGCGCCCATCCACGGGCGGGAATACCGGAATCAGGGATTCAAACCAACGGAACATTGCATTCCCTCGCCTCTTGCAAGCGGCGGAGTATCCCACGCCGCATGTGTACGCCAGCCGACGATCGCCTGATCACTCCGGTCGTCGCCCGCCTTGGCGGGCGCCCTACCGCAGGCCAACCAAGGTTGGCCTCTACCGGGCCACCGGGGTGAACAGCAGGTCCTGGAAATCGAAGCTGAAATCGGTCAGGTCGGAGATCGACTGCATGCGCACGTCACGTACCTTGCCGTCCGGGTCCAGGGTGAAGCTCACGAACGCGTCGGCGTTGAGCGAACGATCATCCCAGCGCACGATGAAGGTGTCGTGCTGCCAGTGCTCCAGGCGACCGCTCAGCTGCGCGGTCTTCATGAAGCGCAGGCGCAGGCCCTTGCCCTCGCTGCTGACCTGCATGTCGCCATACCAGCGGTCGCGGAACGTCCCGGTGTAGCCGGCCAGCGCCAGCGACGGCGCGCTGCGCTTGTCCCGTGCAGCCTGGTGCTTGGCCCAGGCTTCATCCGCCTTGTCCTGGCCCTTGGCCACGGCCTTGGCGTAGGCATCGACCCAGTCGTGCTTCTCCCCGCCCAGGTAGGCATCGAGCACGCTAAGGGTGATCGCGTTGAACGCCGCGCCCACTTCCTGGTTGGTCAGCACCACCACGCCCAGCTTCTCGCCCGGCACCAGGGTCAGCCGCGAGACCATGCCCGGCCAGCCACCGGTATGCCAGACCAGCTTCTGGCCGCGGTAATCACTCAGGCTCCAGCCTTCGCCATAGCCGGCAAAGTTGGCCCGCGCCGGGCCCAGCTCCGGCACGCTTGGCGCCGGGATCGACTGCGGCGTGATCATCCGCCACATCTGCTGCTGGCTCTTCTCGGTGAACAGCGGCGTGCCATCGGCCAGCTTGCCCTCGGCCAGCTGCACCTGCATCCAGCGCGCCATGTCATGCGCGCTGGAATAGATGCCACCGGCGCCGGCATTGTTCGACCAGGTCAGCGGCGCAACGGTGCGCAGGTCCTTGAAATCGTACTTGGCGTGGCCGACGGCCGCCGTGTCGCCCGGCTTCAGGTGATCGGCGTTGTAGCGCGTGCCGGCCATGCCCACCTTGTCGAAGATGCGGGTCTGCAGGAACTGCTGGTAGCTCATGCCCGAGACGTGCTCGATCACCTGCTGGGCCACCGCGTACAGGATGTTGTCGTAGGCATAGCTTTCGCGGAAACCTCCCTTCAGCGGCACCTGGCCCAGCCGCTGCACCACTTCGGCGTTGCTGTAGGACGTGGTCGGCCAGAACAGCAGGTCACCGGCGCCCAGGCTCAGGCCACTGCGGTGCGAGAGCAGGTCGCGGATCGTCATCTGCCCGGTCACGAACGGGTCGGACATGCGGAACGACGGCAGGTGGTCGATCACCTTGTCGTCCATTTTCAGCTTGCCGTCTTCGGCCAGCAGGTTCAGCGAAGTGGCAGTGAACGCCTTGGTGTTGGACGCAATGGCGAACAGCGTGTCGGCCTGCACCGGCTCCGGCCTGCCCTGCTCGCGCACGCCCCAGCCGCGTTCCAGCACCACCTGGCCATCCTTGACCACGGCCACGGCAATGCCGGGCACGTCGAACTGTGCGCGCACGCGCTCGACCGTCGCATCCAGATCCTGCAGCGGCGTCGGGGTCGACGCGCTCGCCATGGTCGTGCAGGCCAGCAGCACGGCGCCTCCAATCCAGGTTTTCATCCAGCACCATCTCCGAACAGGGGTCGCGGCCATGTGCAGGCCGTCACCGGGGTTTCGCGGAATGGTAACGGTCAGCGGCGCACCCTGCCCTGTGCCATAGGAGGGGTGTCATGGGCGAGAACAGCCAGCCGGGCAACGGCTCCACCATCATTCCGTGCCTGCGCTACCGCGACGCGCTGGCCGCCATCGACTGGCTGCAGCGCGCCTTCGGCTTCCACGCCCAGGCCGTCTACGCCGATGGCGAGACCGTGTTCCATGCGCAGCTGGCCTTCGGCCACGGCATGATCATGCTCGGTTCGGCCAGCAACCAGAGTGCGTGGACCGAGCACACCGCCATGCCTGATGAGGTCGGTGGGCGCCAGACCCAGAGCGCGTGCGTGATCGTCACCGATGCCGATGCGCACTACGCCCGCGCCAAGGCCGCCGGGGCACGCATCGTCATCGACATCGCCGACCAGGACTATGGCGGCCGCGGCTACGCCTGCGCCGACCCGGAAGGCTACCTGTGGTGGTTCGGCAGCTACGACCCGTGGCGCGCGGACCACGGCCAGTGACGGCCGCTTCCCGGCAGGCGGCCATCCGCTGCGGCATCGGTGGCTGGGTATTCCCCGAATGGCGCGGCGGCATGTTCTATCCGGCCGGGCTTGCGCAGCGCGAAGAACTTGCGCATGCCAGCCGTGCGTTGCGCTGCATCGAGATCAACGGCACCTTCTACCGCACGCCCACGCCGGCCCAATGTGCGCAATGGGCGGCGCAGACGCCGCAGGACTTCCGTTTCTCGATGAAGGCACCACGCTACCTGGTACAGCGCCGCGACCTGTCCAGCACGGTAGAGGCCGCCGCCCCATTCCTGCAGGCTGCGCTCGCGCTGGGCGACCGGCTCGGTCCGTTGCTGTGGCAGTTCGATCCGCGTCATCCGGCCGATGCCGATGCACTGGACGCGCTGATGGCGCAGCTGCCGAAGCAGCTGGACGGTGTGCCGCTGCAGCACGCGCTGGAAGTACGCAACGCCGCCGCGCACGGCCCGGCGCTGGTTGCTGCCGCGCGGCGCCATGAGGTGGCTCTGGCGATCGAGGACAGCGACGAGGCGCCGCTGCACGGCGATGTCAGTGCCGGTTTCGTCTACGCGCGGATCAAGCGCAGCCAGGCCCGCTTGAAGGAGGGCCTGCCAGCGTCGGTGCAGCAACGCTGGGCCGAACGCGCACGGCGCTGGTCACAAGGCGCGCCCGTGGACGACCTGCCCTGCCTGGCCGAACCGCCCCCGGCCAGACCCCGCGAGGTCTATCTGCTGTGCATCGGCGCAGGCAAGGCACGCAATCCGGCGGCGGCGATGGCGTTGCAGCGGCTCATCGACGGCGCCAGCGATCCAGCGCCCACAGCATCGTCCAGCCCAGCACGAACACTGCGGCCACGCGCAGCACGTTGATCGCGAAGGCCACCGCGCCGATCCGTTGCACCTCAAGGAACGGGTACGGCGCCTGTCCCAGCAGCCAGGCCAGGGTCATCGCCCAACCGAGATAGGCCAACGGCAGCCACAGCACCACCGCCAATGCACGCCAGCGAAGGCCGCCGTGCGGCAACAGCAGCAGCCAGCCGCCCAGGTACAACAGTGGCACGGCGTAGTGCAGCCCCATATCCACCCACCACTGCAGGCCAGTGGGTCGCCAAAGCGCCTGCAAGGCCAGCATGTAGACCAGACAGGTCACGCCGATGCACAGCGCCATGGCCGCGGCCACGGTCGCGCCCAGCGCGCGGCCGCGTGCCAGCCATGCACACCCCAGGCACACGCCCAGATTGCTGAGGATGGTGAAGTAACCGAAGAAGCGCAGGGTCGCCGCGACCACGCCCGCCTCGCCGCCGGGCCCGCCCAGCAGCAACAGGTACTGCAGCAGCAGCGAGGTGGCAGCGACCAGGGCGGTCAGCGCCGCCCATCCACGCACGAACATCGGGCCTGCAGGCATGCGGATACCTCGCCGGGAACGGGGCGCAGCGGCGACCATGACCATCGCCGCGAACCTGCGCTTGCCGCACAATACACGGATGAGCACACCCGACACCCGCAAAGCACTCTGGCAGATCCATTTCTGTGTCCTGCTGTGGGGCGTCACCGCCATCCTCGGCAAGCTGATCACCCTGCCCGCGCTGCCGTTGGTGTGGTGGCGCATGCTGCTGGTGACGGCAATGCTGGCCCTGCTGCCGCGGGTCTGGCGCGGGTTGCGCACCCTGCCCTTGCGACTGGTGGCCGGCTACGCCGGCATCGGAGCGCTGGTCGCCCTGCACTGGCTGACCTTCTATGGCGCGGTGAAGCTGGCCAATGCGTCGGTGGCCGCCACCTGCATCGCGCTCGCACCGGTGTTCACCTCGATCATCGAACCGTGGGTGGCCAAGCGGCCGTTCCAGCTGCGCGAACTCGCCTTTGGCCTGGCCGTGCTGCCCGGTGTTGCGCTGGTGGTCGGTGGCGTACCCGATGGCATGCGCCTGGGTGTGTTGATCGGCGCAATTTCGGCTCTGCTGGTGGCGGTGTTCGGCTCGCTCAACAAACGCATGGTCAGCCACGCCGATCCGCTGACAGTCACCGCGCTGGAGCTGGGTGCGGGTACCCTCACCCTGACCCTGCTGGCACCGCTGATGCCGTACCTGCTGCCGGCACTGGCCAGCCCGCTGTGGATCGTCCCGGACCTGCACGACGGCATCCTGCTGCTGGTGCTGGCCGGCTTCTGCACGCTGCTGCCGTTCGCGCTGGCGCTGGTCGCGCTGCGCCACCTGAGCGCCTACACGGTGCAGCTGGTCACCAACCTGGAACCGGTCTATGCCGTGCTGCTGGCGGTGGTGCTGCTGCGCGAACAGCACGAGGTCACCCCGTGGTTCTACCTGGGCGTGGCGATCATCGTCGGCGCGGTGTTCCTGCATCCGCTGCTGAACCGACGCAAGCCGGTGCAGCACCCGGAGATTCTCGGTACGGCCGAAGCACGCAACATCGCTGATTGAACGCATCCACGCGGGGCATCGATTGCCGTATCACCGCTGCGGCCAGTGCCATGCCGGAACATCCAGAAGGCCCTGTCCGCTCAGCAGCGTGCGCCCATGTTCCTTGTGCAGGTGCAGCGAATGGCACCCCGGCGCCTGTTCCAGCGCCGCGATCAGGCGGCTGGCGTGTGACACCACCCATACCTGGCTGCGCGCACTGGCGGCAATGATCAGCCGTGCCAGTGCCGGCAGCAGGTCCGGATGCAGGCTGGTCTCCGGCTCGTTCAGCACCAGCAGCGGCGGCGGCCGTGGCGTGTGCAGGGCGGCGGCCAGCAGCAGGAAGCGCAGGGTGCCATCGGACAGTTCCGCCATCGACAGCGGCCGCAGCAGGCCGGGCTGCTGGAAGCGCAGGGCCAGCCGACCGTCCAGCTCGTCGAAGCCCACGGAGGCACCCGGGAAGGCATCCTCAACACTGCGAGCCAACCCGACCGGATCTCCGATCTCGACAATGGTGACCCAGGCCGCGGCCAGATCGCGGCCGTCGTGATGCAGCACCGGCGTCCGCGTGGCCATCGCCGGCTGTCGCGCCGGCGCATCGGCATCGCTGCGGAAGTGATCATAGAAGCGCCAGCGGCGGATGTACTCACGCAGGGCGATGGTTTCCGGCATGCGCTGCGGATCACCGACCTGCGTGAACAGGCTGTCGAACAGCGACAAGCGGTCATCGATCAGATCCCAGCCGCGCGCATGGCGTTGCCGCACCCTCGCCCCGCGGCGATCGACCAGCAGGTTGGCGCTGCGCAGGAACGGCCCGGCCCAGATCGCCTCGGCCTTGATCTGCGGGTCCAGTGCAAACGCCGAACGACTGGGCGGCGGGTAGCCCAGATCGATGGCGTAGCCGAATTCGTCGGTGGCAAATCCCAGTTTCAGGCCCACGGAAGCCTGCCGCGGGCCGCCCTGCAGCGGAATCTCGCCGGCCATCACCCGGCGATCAAGGGTTTCGGGGCCGGCCCATAGCGCCGAACCGAGCCCGCCTTCACGGGCCAGCACCGCCGCAACGCCGCCCTGTGCGGTTTCCGCCAGCAGGCGCAGCGCGCGGTACAGGCTGGATTTGCCGCTACCGTTGTCGCCGGTGACCACATTCAACTGCTGCAGCGGCAGCACCAACCCATGCAGCGAGCGATAGTGCGCGATGGCCAGGGTCTGCAGCATGGGCGCTTCCGGGGGAACAGATGGGCCATGCTGGCCGGTTCTGATCGCAGGAGCTGCGACACGATGTGAATCGGGGAGAGCATCCACGCATGGCGTGGATCTACTGGAACGGGATTGAATCACCACGCCTCGCATGCGTTCAGCGCGCGAGTCGCAGGTGTTTCAGCTCGCCAGCTCCACGCGGTTGCGGCCGTTGCCCTTGGCGCGGTACAGCGCCTTGTCGGCGCGTGCCAGCATCTGGTCCACGCTTTCGCCGGACTGGTGCTGGGCAACGCCGATGCTGATGGTCACCGGGAAACCGAGCGGCAGCTCGGCTACCGCCAGGCGAAGGAACTCGCATTGCCGTTCGGCCGCGCGCAGGTCGGTGGCGGGCATCACCGCGACAAACTCCTCGCCACCGTAGCGTGCCGCCATGCCGCGACCGGCGAAGTGCGAGCGCAGCAGCGTGCCCAGCTCGGCCAGCACCCGGTCGCCGGTGGCATGGCCCTGGAAGTCGTTGATGTGCTTGAAGTGGTCGATGTCCAGCAGCGCGACACAGGCTGCACCCGGCTGCGCGCCGTTCATCGCCACGGCCTCCTCCAGCGCCGCCGCCATCGCGCGCCGGTTGGGCAGGCCGGTCAGCGCATCGGTGCGGCTCTGTTCGGCCAGGTCGGCATTCTGGGCCAGCAGCACGTCCTGGTACTCCGACAGCAGTCGCTCGTAGTCGTCGCGTTCCAGCATGTGCTTCTGGATGTCGAGCGCGAAACGGCGCAGCTCCATCACCAGCATCACCTGCCGCGACAGCGCGGCCAAAGCCTCGGCCTTGTCACTGGCCAGGCGTTGCGGATGCGCGTCGAACACGCACAGCGTACCCAGTGGCAGGCCGTCGGAACTGATCAGGGGCGCACCCGCGTAGAAGCGGACATGCGGATCGCCGGTCACCACCGGATTGTCATGGAAGCGGATGTCCTGCAGCGCGTCCTCGACCACCATGATCTGTTGCGGCTGCAGGATGGCGTGGCCGCACATCGATTCGCTGCGCAGGTTCTCCGCAGCATCAATGCCCTGGATCGACTTGAACCACTGCCGCTCGACGTCGATCAGGGTGACGGCGGCCATCGAGGTGCCGCAGACCGCCTTGGCGATCACCACCAGGTCATCGAAGGATTTCTCGCGCTCCGAATCCAGGATGCGGTAGCGGTACAGCGCCTCAAGCCGAAGGGCTTCGTTGGCAGGCTTGTCGGGCTTGATCATGCAGCGTCATGTTCCGGCAGGTCACTGCGAAGTCTAGCCGATGCGGGCGCGCAATCCGCGCACCGGGTGGTGCCGGCCACGGGCCGGCATCCCGGGTACATCGCAGGCACGTTGCAGCCGGCCCTACCAGTCCAGCTGCTTCGGCAGCAGGCCCTGCAGCTCCTGCTCGGTCAGGTTGCGCCACTGGCCCGGCTTCAGCGCACCGATCTTGATGTTGTCGATGCGCACGCGGCGCAGCTGGGTCACGCGGTAGCCGAATTCAGCCGCCATCAGGCGGATCTGCCGGTTCAGGCCCTGCTGCAGGGTGATGCGGAAACCGAACTTGGCGATCCGCGAGGTCTTGCACGGCAGCGTCATCTGGTCGTGGATGCGTACGCCGCGCGCCATGCCGCGCAGGAACTCGTCGGTGACCGGCTTGTTCACCGCCACCAGGTATTCCTTCTGGTGCCCGTTCTCGGCGCGCAGGATCTGGTTGACGATGTCGCCGTTGCTGGTCATCAGGATCAGCCCTTCCGACTCCTTGTCCAGGCGGCCGATCGGGAAGATGCGCTGTTCGTGGCCCACGAAGTCGACGATGTTGCCCTTGACCGATGTTTCGGTGGTGCAGGTGACGCCCACCGGCTTGTTCAGCGCGATGTAGACGTGGCGGCGGGCGCCGGGCTTGCGGGCGACGCGGGCGCGCAGCGGCTGGCCGTCGACCAGCACCTGGTCTTCCTCGCCCACCACCGCGCCGGTGCCGGCCGGATGGCCGTTGACGGTGACGCGGCGGGCGGCGATCAGGCGATCGGCCTCGCGGCGGGAGCAGAAGCCGGTGTCGGCGATATGTTTGTTGAGTCGGGTGGTCATCGCCCTATTATCCGGCATCGCCGTCCGCCGCGCTTCATGCCGGTGCGGCCGGATCAAGCTCTTCGCCGTCGAAGACCCGGTTGCGGCCGGCGCGCTTGGCCACGTACATGGCATGGTCGGCCCGGCGCAGCAGCCCGGCCAGATCGTCCTCGCCCGGTCGCCATTGCGCCAGTCCAATGCTGGCGGTCACTTCCAGCCCCGGTACCTGCAATGCCTGGCCGGCCTCGGTGATGCGCTGGCGCAGGCGGTCCAGCCGCGCCGACGCGGCTTCGCGCGGCATGCCCGGCATCAGCAGCAGGAACTCTTCGCCGCCCATCCGCACCACTTCGTCCTGGCTGCGCACCGCCGCGCGCAGGGCGCGCGCGACCGCCACCAGCACCTGGTCACCCACCGCATGGCCGTGGCGATCGTTGATGTCCTTGAACAGGTCGATGTCGAGGAAGCCGATCACCAGCGGGCCGCGCTCACGGTCAACCTGTGCCAGGTGGCGGGCCAGCTGCTGCAGTCCTGCGCGCCGGTTGGGCAGGCCGGTCAGGCCATCGGTCTCGGCCAGCTGACGCAGTTCATCGCGCTGCTGGCGCAGCCGCCCGAGCCGTTGGTTCATGGCGTAGGCGGCCATCATCAGCAGCCAGGTCACCGCCAGCTGCAGCGCCTCCACCCGGTACTCCAGCAACCATTCGGCTGCACTGGCGTCGGCGATGATCAGTACCAGCATCGGCGCCAGCGCGGCCAGCCCGGCCTGCGCCCAGCGGTCGCCGCGCCAGCGCGCCCAGACGCCGGCCAGCAACGCCAGGCCACACCCCAGCAGATAGGTCACCTGCAGGCCCTGTGCTACCCAGGCCAGCTGGCCCCAGCGCAGCCACGGCACCAGCACGGCCAATGCCAGCAGCCCCCACAGCACGATCGCCTGCAGCGGCCGCGAACGGGGCAGCGCGCGGTCGCCGCCGTTCAGCCGCCACAGCGCCGGCAGCACCAGTGCCTGGGTGGCCGCGGTCAGCGAAAGCAACCACCAGGCCCCGCGCTCGCCCACCGGCAGCCAGGGCTCCGGATAGCCGCTGAGGCCACCGAGGATCGCCTGCCACAGCACCAGCACGGTGGTGCCGGCGATGTAGACCAAGAAACTGCGGTCGCGCGTGGTCAGGAACGCCATCAACGCCGACAGCGCCAAGGCGATGGCCACCGCGATGCAGGCGGCGCGCACCAGCAGGCGGGCGGTGTCGTTCTGCTGCACCGGGCTGGGCGCGCCCAGCCGCAGGGTCGGCACCCAGCGCGCCTTCAGCGGCGTCTGCCAGGAGACCAGGAACGGCGCGTGGCTGCCGGCCGGCGGCACCGCGACCAGGCCGATGCCTGCGCGGAAGCGCGAATCGCGGGTGCGGGCGTCGTGCATGTTGCCGCAGATTTCGCGGTCACCGTGCTGTACCCGGACCTCGCCGGCGAAGACGTTGAACACGTCCAGCGCCTGTGGCTCGCCCGACCAGCCCCCGGGCGGCGCGGGCACTTCCACCTGCTGGCGGGCGCCGGACAGCATCTGCGGCGTGCACGCGCGATGTGGGGTCGGCGCGTCGGTGGCGCCCCCGACCAGCAGGTAATCGCGGCCCGATACGGCCTCGGCAGCCTGAAGCGGCCACGGTATCGCCCACCACATCAGCAGGACGGCCAGCACCACTCCTGTTCCATACCGCCACTGCCTGCTGCCCACGCCACGTCCTGTTCCTGCTTACGTCCGCGCCCACTGCACGTCGCCCCTGGCGCGCATTATCGCAGCCGGGCGCGCCGCGCATGTGTAGACCAAAGTCGCCGCCGGCCGTTCAGCCCGCGCCCTGCGGCCCGTTCACCGCCACCAGCCGGAAGGGCTTCAGGTCGGTCAGGGTCATCCGTTCCAGCGGCTGCGGCCGTTCGATCGCATAGCCCTGCAGGCCCTGCACCCCGAGCCTGGTCAGCGCACCGGCCACCTCGGCGGTCTCCACCCATTCGGCCACCACTTCCATCTGCAGCTCGCGCCCCAGCTCGCTGATCGCCCGCACGGTGGCGTGGCTGACCGGGTCGGTGTCCATGTCGCGCACGAATGCGCCATCGATCTTCAGGATGTCGGCCGGCAGCTGGCGCAGGTAGCCGAACGAGGACAGGCCGGAACCGAAGTCGTCCAGCGCCATCCGGCAGCCCCGCGCCTTCACCGCATCGATGAAGGCGCGCGCCTGGCTGAGGTTGCTGATCGCGGCGGTCTCGGTGATCTCGAAGCACAGCTTGGACGCCAGTGCGCGGTTGCGCTCGAGCAGGTCGCAGACGAACGCCAGGAACCCTGGCTCGGCGATCGACTGGGCCGAAACGTTGACGTTGCACAGGCCCAGCTGGCGCACATGCGCCGGACAGACCTGCAGGTGCCGGAACAGCAACCCGAGCACGTGGCGATCGAGCGCCACGGCCATGCCGTAGCGTTCCACCGCCGGCATGAACTGGCCGGGCAGATGCAGGCTGCCGTCGGTGCCGCGCATGCGCACCAGTACCTCGTAGTGCAGGTAGGACGGATCTCCCACCCGGGCGATGCGCTGCGCATACAGCAGCATGCGGTTCTCGGCCATCGCAAGGCTGACGCCCTGCAGGCGTTCAGCCTCCAGCCGCCGTTCTTCCAGCGCCATGCGGTTCTCGTTGAAGCAGTGCACGCGGTTGCGGCCCGCCTGCTTGGCCGCGTAGCAGGCACTGTCGGCGGCACTCATCAGCCAGTTCACGTCGGGCGCATCGGCACTGACCTCGACCACGCCGATGCTGCAGCTCAGCTGCGGGCTGCCCTCGCTGATCGGGAAGGTGGCCTGGCCCAGGTTGCGGATCACCCGCTGCAGCACCCGCTTGGCTTCGTCCTGGCCGGCATGGGCGAGGAACACGGCGAACTCATCGGCGCCGAGCCGGCCGACCCAGTCGCCATCGCGCACGGCCGCCACCAGGTAATCGGCGAAACTGCGCAGCATCTGGTCGCCGGCGGCATGGCCGAAGCTGTCGTTGACCAGCTTGAAATGATCCAGGTTGATGTAGCACAGCGAATGCGTGCCGCCGTCGCTGCGCACCTGCAGCAGCGCGCGTTCCAGCAGCCGTTCGATCTCGCGGCGGTTGATCAGCCCGGTCAGCGGATCGTGGCTGGCGTGGTGCTCGATCTCACGTGCCAGCGCATGGTTCTGGCTGACATCCTCGATGATCGCGAACACCGACAGCCCCCCGCTGCTGTGCACGCCGGTACCACTCCAGCGCCCCCAGACCAGGCTGCCGTCGCGCCGCCGGAAGCGCAGTTCGCTTGGCCGCAGCTGCCGGTCCCAGTCGATGCGGCCGACACCGTCGATGACCAGTTCGCCGTCCATCAGCAGATCGTGCAGTGACATCTGCAGCAGCACATCGCGACGATAATCGAGAATATCCGCCATGGCCTGGTTGGCCTCGATCACCTTGCCATCGGTGTCGAGCTTGAGCATGCCCACGTTGGCCTGGTAGAACGCCGCGCGGAAACGGCTCTCGTGCTCGGTCAGGTCCTTGCCGACGCGACGCGCCAGCGCCACGGCCATCAGGCTGATCGCCAGCACCGACAGGCCCGCAACCATCAACGTGGCCAGCCTCACCAGCGTCGCCATCCGCAACAGCGCCTGCGAGAACGCCTGGCTCTGCACCTGCATCCGCCGATCAAGGTCACCCAGTTGCTGCAGGTAGCGGTCACGCGCGGCGATCGGCAGCGGGCCACTGTCGTGCCGCAGCTGCAATTCATCGACCAGGCGCTGCACCGCCATCAGGTCGCCGTCCGTCTTCCGCCACAGCGCGGTTGCTTCGCGGAAGGCACCGATATCGCGTGCATAGCGGAACGAGAACACCAGGCGCGGAATGTCGGCGCGCGCATTGCCACCCTGCAGGAACCCCTGCCTGGCCTTGGCTTCATCCGGCTCGGCCTGTTCCAGCGCCAGGCGCGCCTGCAGATCGCCCAACGGCACCTGCAGGGCCTGGCGCGCGTCGTCCAGGTCCTGGGCATCGCCCCGCGCCAGGTAACGACTGAGCGCGGCGGTTGCATCCTGCTGACCGCGCGACCAGTAGCCCTGGCCGGCAATCCAGGCGGTGGAGGCCGCCTGCAGTTCCTGGATCAGCGCGGACAGTGCGACCAGTCCAATCGCCATGCCCGTCAGCAACGCAAATCGCAGTCCCAGGCCACGGGTCATGGGAACCCGTCGGCTCTGTTGGTCCGTGCCACTCCTACCCATCCCGGATCCCCCCGAATGTGCTGCGGTGACAACCTCCCTTGGAACCGCCCCAGCCTAGGACCGGGAATGTGTTGACCATGCGAAAAAGGGGACGGAGGGGATTAAGTCGTTTATGGCATAAGCACCTGGCCTGCCATTTACGACTTAATCCCCTCCGTCCCCTTTTTGCAGGCCCGGAACGGGCAACGCCAGCCCGAAGGCTGGCGCTGTCAGGGCTGCTGTGCGGCTCAGTAGCTGCGCGGGCCGCGCGGCTTGAAGCCGTCACGACGCGGCGGGCGGCTGTCGCGGTCACCGCCGCGGTCGCCACCGTGACCACCCGGACCACCCGGGCCGCCACGACGCGGGCCACCCGGGCCGCCCGGGCCACGCTTGTCGAAGCGCGGCTTGAACGGACGCGGGGCCGGGTTGGTGTCTTCACCCGGCGCCAGTGCACGCATCTGCAGCTGCTGGCCGGACACCCAGACCTTCTGCAGGTGCGACAGCACGTCCGGCGGCATCTGTGCCGGCAGGTCCAGCAGCGAGAAATCGTCGTGGATGTCGATGCGGCCGATGAAGCGGCTTTCCAGGCCCGCTTCGTTGGCGATGGCGCCGACGATGTTGGCCGGCTTCACCCCGTGCTGGTGGCCGACCGAAATACGGTAGGTCTCCATGCCCTGCTCCGGCGCGCCACGCGGCGGAACCTCACGGCGCGGGCGCTGCTCGAAACCACCTTCGGCATCGTCACGACGCGGGCCACGCTCGAAGCGCGGGCCGCGATCGTTGCGGTCGAAGCGATCACCACGCTCCGGGCGGTCGCCACGGTCGAAGCGCTCGCGCGGCGCACGCTCTTCGCGCGGCGCACGCACCGGCGGCTGCAGCAGGAACGGGGTGTCACCCTGCAGCATCTTGGCCAACGCGGCGGCCACTTCGATGGCCGGCACGTTCTGCTCGTTCTCGAAGCGCTCCAGCAGCTGGCGGTAGAAGTCCAGGCCGCCGGCGCCGAGGGTTTCGCTGATGCGCGAGGTGAACTTGTTGATGCGGGTGTCGTTGACCGCTTCCACGCTCGGCAGCTGCATTTCTTCGATCGGCTGGCGAGTGGCGCGCTCGATCTGGCGCAGCATGCCCTTCTCGCGCGGGGTGGCGAACAGGATCGCCTCACCGCTGCGGCCGGCACGGCCGGTACGGCCGATGCGGTGCACGTAGCTTTCGGTGTCGTACGGGATGTCGTAGTTCAGCACGTGGCTGATGCGTTCCACGTCCAGGCCGCGGGCGGCCACGTCGGTCGCAACCAGGATGTCCAGCTTGCCTTCCTTCAGCATGGCGATGGTGCGCTCCCGCTGGGCCTGCTGCATGTCACCGTTGATCGCGGCCGCGGCCAGGCCACGGGCCTGCAGCTTGCTGGCCAGTTCTTCGGTGCCGGCCTTGGTGCGGGCGAAGATGATCATCGCATCGAACGGCTCGACTTCCAGGATGCGGGTCAGCGCGTCCAGCTTGTGCATGCCGCTCACCCACCAGTAACGCTGGCGGATGTTGGCCGAGGTGGTGGTCTTGGCCGCGATGGTCACTTCCACCGGGTCCTGCAGGTAGGTCTGCGCGATGCGGCGGATCTGCGGCGGCATGGTGGCCGAGAACAGCGCAACCTGGCGCTGTTCCGGCAGCTTCTTCAGCACGGCCTCGACGTCATCGATGAAGCCCATGCGCAGCATTTCATCGGCTTCGTCCAGCACCAGCGTCTTCAGCTCGGACAGGTCCAGGGTGCTGCGGTCCAGGTGATCGATCACGCGGCCGGGGGTACCGACCACGATGTGCACGCCGCGGCGCAGCGCCGACAGCTGCTGGCCATAGGGCTGGCCGCCGTACACCGGCAGCACGCGGAAGCCCGGGATCTTCGACGAATACGACTGGAACGCCTCGGCGACCTGGATGGCCAGTTCGCGGGTCGGTGCCAGAACCAGGGCCTGGGGCTTGATCTGCTGCAGGTCGATGTTGGACAGTACCGGCAGTGCGAACGCTGCGGTCTTGCCGGTGCCGGTCTGGGCCTGGCCCAGCACGTCGCGGCCTTCCAGCATCGCCGGGATGGTGGCGGCCTGGATCGGCGACGGGGTTTCGTAGCCGATGGCGGTGACCGCCTGCATCACGGGCTCGGACAGGCCGAGCTGCGCAAACTGCAGCGGCGCTTGGGAATCTTGGGACATGGGGAACTCCGAAGGCACTGCCGTCGTTCTGGCAGTGCGATAAAAAAGGGATGGTCCGCGCTTTGGGCGCCCTTCTTATCGCGTGCCCTGGCGCTGCTCGGTCGGAGGAGATTTCACTCGCTCAGAGCGGAATGATACCGCATTGATCCTGAACGAGGCGTACAGCTTTCCAGGCGCGTGCCGTCATGCCCGGTGCTGGCGCACAATACGCGCCCTCTTCCCCCGGCCTGGCCGCTGGCCTGCGCCCTCTTCCCAGGAACCCCGCTCCATGCAGATTCTCGAATTCGACCTCGACGGCGACTACGTCGAACTCAAGCAGCTGCTCAAGCTGGCCGACCTGGTCACCAGCGGCGGCGAGGCCAAGATGGTCATCAGCGAAGGCCAGGTATTGGTCGACGGCGAGGTTGAACTGCGCAAGGCCTGCAAGATCCGCGCGGGCCAGGTGGTCGAATTCGCCGACAGCCAGATCCGCGTGCTGGCTGCCGGTTGATCTGAACCCGTTCAGGCCACGCGCTGGGTCAGGTGCGAGGCGATCAATTGCCTGAACGGCGCCACGCCCTGCGCCACGCGCAGGCCGGCCGCACGCAACAGCCGCGCCGGACGGCGATCGTCGGTGTACAGGCTGGCGATCGCATTGGTGGCCTCGTACAGCGGCCGCGACGCCAGTCGATGGCCACGCTGGTAGCGGGCCAACATTCCGTCGGCCGCGATGTCGGCACCACGCCGCTGCTGCGCGACGATGCCCTGCGCCAGCCGCTGTGCGCTGGCCAGGCCCAGGTTGAAGCCATGCGCGGTGACCGGGTGCATGCCCACCGCCGCATCGCCGACCAGCGCCGAGCGCTCGCCCACGAACCGGTGCGCGTACACCCCTACCAGCGGATACGCCTGCGGCGTGGCCACCGGCTGCATCCGGCCCAAGCGGTGCTCGAAGCAGGCACTGATGGCCTCACCGAACGCCACCTCGTCCATCGCCAGCAGTTCCTCGATCTGCCGCGGCGGCAGCGTGATCACCGCCGATGCCTGGCCCTCGTTGAGCGGCAGCAACGCCATGGTGCGGCCATAGCCGAACCACTCCCACGCAGTGTGGTGATGATCGCGCTCGACCTGCATGCGGCAGACCAGCATCGACTTGCCGAAGTCGCGCATCTGCGCGCCGATGCCGAGCATGCGACGGGTTGCCGAAAAGCGGCTGTCGGCGGCCACCAGCAGCCGCGCATGCAGCTTGCTGCCATCGTCCAGCGTAACCACGTGGCCCTGCGCATCGGCCTGCACGCCGAGCACCTTGCGGCCATCGAACAGCTCCAGTCCGTCCTGGCCCTGCACGGCATCCCATGCGGCGCGGCGGATCAGATGGTTGGGCACCAGCCAGCCCAGCGGCTGGCCGTCGACCTGGCTGCTGGCGAAGGTCAGCGCGAACGGCGAGCCGCCGTTCATCACCCTTGCATCGCGCAGCTCGGCCACTTCGGCCTGCGCCAGGCGCTGCCACAGCCCCAGCTGCTCCAGGCTCTGCCGCGAGGCATGGGTCAGCGCGATCTCGCGACCATCAAAGGCCGCCTCGGCCAGTACCTGGCGCGGCTGCACGTCCACCAGCCCGACCTGCAGGCCACTACCGGCCAGCGCGCGTGCGAAGCACAGGCCCGCCGGGCCCGCGCCGACCACCACCACGTCCATCCTGCGCATGCGCGCCTCCTGCCGTTGATCCAGTCCGCGCCAGCATAGCGCCACGCAGCTGACCGGCCTTGATCTGGATCAGGCCCGGCTCACAACAACGCGAACACCAGCGCCAGGATGGCCAGCAGCGATACCGCCCAGACCAGGCTGCGCACATAGGGCACCCCGGCGGCATACAGCGGCAGATAGACCACCCGCGCCCAGAAGTACGCCTGTGCGGCCAATGCGGTGGTGTCGTTGCCGCGCCCGGCCAGCACCACCGCGATCGCGGCGACGGCGAAGAACGGGAAGGTCTCCAGGAAGTTGGCCTGGGCCCGCTGCAGGCGGCCGGCCAGCGCACTGAGCGGCCGGGCCTCGCCATCACGCGCCGAGGCATTCCACTTCAGGCCGCGCTCGCGGGTGACCACGGTGGAGGTAGCGAAGATGTAGACAAAGCCCAGCAGCACCGACCAGGCCAGCATCGTCAGTTCAGTTGCCATCATTGCGCTCCTCAGGGTGCCGATGCACGCAGGCTGTAACCGGCCAGGCGCCACACCTGGTCCTCGTCGAAACGGAACGACACCAGTTCGCGTACCGGCTGCGCGCTGTTGGCAAAGCGGGTCGGGAAGCTGACGTTGATGTAAAGGCCCTCGGGCACGGCGGCACCGGCGCCGTACTTGACCCGGGTGATGGTCGGCTGGCCGCGGCCGGCCATCGCCCCCAACCGCGTGCGCTCGGTGGTCAGCTGGCTGACGAAGGCCGCCTTGGGCACCGCACGTCGCGCGACGGCGGAGGCGCCTTCCCACAATTCGCCGGCACGATTGGCATCGACCAGCTGCGCCGCCTTCACTGCGGCCGCGCCCATTTCCGCGTCCTGCTTCTGCACCTGCGCCTGCTGCGCGGCGGTCAACGCCGGGGCACCGGCCGTGGCCGGCTTCGCGGCCGCTGGCGATGCCGGCGCCGGGCGCGCGGGTGCAGGAGCGGGCGTGGCCGGCGCAGGCACCTGCGCCAACGCAGTGAAGGGCATCAGGGACAGCAGCAGGAGCACGCGCTTCATGGACACCGCCGGTTACCGGGAAAGAACCGCAGTCTACGCCAGCACAGTGAGCTGTTCGTCAGCGCGCGTGGGCGCTGCCCTCGACCACCGCAGCGTCGGCCTGCGCGGCAGGCTTTCCGGCGTCCGTCGGCAACTGCTCGGCCACCGGCGGCGGCTCGGACGGTGCCGGCGGCAGCGTAGCCACATCGATCTCCGACAACGGGCTCTCTTCGGGACACACCGCATCCGGGAAACCGAAGCGCTGCTTCAGTGCCTGGCCACAGCTGTTGATCGATTCCATGTCAGCGCCTTCGCGCTTGCACTGCTGGTCGAAAGCGATCAGGAACGCATCCTTGCGCTGTACGAAATCATCACCGCAGGCCCGCATCTGCTTGATCCGCTCCAGGTCGTCCTGAACCGCGTTGGTGCCATCCAGGCCGTACTGGCGCAGCTCGTCGGGGGTCAGCAGGCGCAGGCTGCGGTTGGGCACGGTCATCATCAGATCGGCCACGCCTACCGCCACGCCGTTGCGCTGCAGGTAGTCCTTCACGTTGTCGTAGACCTCGTGCAGTTCGCGGTTGAGTTCGGCGCGCGAGGTGGCCTTGGAACTGATGCGCATCATGCGGTGGATGCCGACCTTGCCTGACAGCAGGCGGTTGTCGCCGGCAGCCAGCACGAACACGCAGGCGCTGTGGCAGATCGAGCCCTCGCGCACCCAGATGGTCCAGCCCGATTCGCCGATGCTGTCACCGGCCACGATCGCCGATTCCACCTGGCCGCCGCTGGAATCCAGATCGAGGATGCGCTTGTGGATCTTCTGCTCATCGGCAACCACGGCCAGCCGCCACATCATCTCGGCGAAGCCCGGATTGATCTTTCCGGAATAGCGCACGCGCATCAGGCCACGCTCGGTACACGGCGCCAGCGCCTGGCTGATCTGATCGCGCTGCAGGCCTTCCAGCTCGGCGCCATCGCCGGCCTCGCCGGCGTACTCGGTGCTGCAGCTGACCCACGCGCGACCGTTCTCCAGCTGCGCCTGTGGCCACGGCCGATCGGCCCGGCTGCGCGGCGCTGGCGGCGGCAGCGGCGCGTCGGCCGCATTGATCGACACCATGTTCTCGCCATCGCTGGCCGGCGCGCGCGCCGCCTTGTCAGCGGCGGTCACATTGCCCGGATTCTCCAGCTTGCTGCAGCCCGCCAGGGCCAGGCACAACAGGGGCAACCAGCGGAGTTTGGCGGACATCGGGCAACCGGTCTTCAGGGAAGCAAGGGCCACAGTCTACCTTTCCAGCGCGCGCATTCAGCGCGCGGCACTGAACCCCTTCTGACCCTTGGGAAAGCGTGTCGACCAAGGTCGACACCCACCAACAGCAGCGCAGAACACTGTTCCGGCAGATCGCAGGAACCTGTCGAAGGCGGGGTGGGTCCGGTTGAGGGGGTGTGAGCGGCATGGATGCCGCGACCAAGCCCCCATGGATGGGTTTACGGCGTCCCCCTCAACCGGATCCACCCCGCCATCCCGCAGGAAACCAGCTTTTGCCGTTGCTTCAGCCGTTGCGTTGATTCTGCGGGTGCAGGGCGCGGCCCTGCCAGAACCCTCTCCAGCATCCATGTCCGAATCCGGCGAGTATCCCCGCCCGCACCCGCCTAGACTGGCGTCATGGACACCACCCTCGCCCTCGACACCGCCGCCTGCGACCGCGCCCGCCTGGCCCGCGACGCACGCTTCGACGGCGTGTTCTTCACCGCCGTGCGCAGCACCGGCATCTACTGCCGCCCGGTGTGCCCGGCGCCACCACCGAAGCCGCGCAACATCACCTATTACCCGACCGCCGCTGCAGCCGCTGCGGCCGGCTACCGGCCGTGCCTGCGCTGCCGTCCGGAACTGGCCCCCCAGGCGCAGCAGGCACTCGCCGGGCAGACCGTGCAGCGCGCCCTGGCCCTGATCCAGGGGGGCTTCCTGCAGGAACAACCGGTGGCAGACCTCGCAGAGAAGATCGGACTCAGTGCACGCCAGCTGCAACGCCTGTTCGTCGAACACCTGGGCGCGACACCCGGACAGATCCATGCCACCCATCGCCTGCTGCTGGCCAAGCAGCTGTTGACCGAAACCACGCTGCCGGTGACCGACGTCGCGCTGGCCGCCGGCTACAACAGCCTGCGCCGCTTCAATACCGCGTTCCTGCAGGGATGCGGCATGGCCCCCACCGCGCTGCGCCGCCAGCACCAACCCCTCGCCGCCGATGAGGGAGGACTGGTGCTGCGCCTTGCCTACCGGCCACCGCTGGACTTCCCACGCATGCTGGCCTTCCTGCGCAAGCGCAGCCTGCCCGGCATCGAACTGATCGGCGAAGACAGCTACCAGCGCGTGCTGGGCACGCCTGAGCGGCCCACCCTGCTGCGCGTCACCGCCGATCCGAAACGGCCGGAACTGCACCTGCAGCTGAGCGCCGTCGATCCGCGCCTGATTCCGGATATCGTGCGCCGCGTGCGCCGCGTGTTCGACCTGGATGCCGACCTGCAGCAGGTGCACGCCGCACTGGGCGAAGAACCGCTGCTGGCGCGCGGCATCGCCGAACGCCCCGGGCTGCGTGTTCCGGGCGGCTGGGATGGATTCGAAGTGGGCGTGCGCGCGGTGCTCGGCCAGCAGGTCAGCGTCGCTGCGGCCACCACGTTCGCGCGGCGGCTGGTGGATGCCTTCGGCGCGCACCTGCCGGGCATGCCGTCAGACTTCGATCGCCAGTTCCCCGCACCCGAGGTACTGGCCGAGGCACCGCTGGAATCGATCGGCCTGCCGCGCAGCCGTGCCGCCACGGTGCGCGCGCTGGCAGCCGCCTGCGCCAGCGGCCAGCTCGATTTTGGGCCTGGCCAGGCGCTGGAAGAGTTCGTCACCCGCTGCGTGGCATTGCCTGGCATCGGCCCGTGGACCGCGCAGTACATCGCCCTGCGGGGTCTCGGCCAGCCTGATGCCTTCCCCGCCGGCGACCTGGTGCTGCAGCAGGTCCTCGGCCATGCGCAGGGCCAGCGCCTGAGCGAGCGTGCGACCGAAGCACGCTCGCAACCCTGGCGGCCGTGGCGCGCGTATGCCGTGCTGCACCTGTGGCACCTGTCCGGCACTTTCGTTGGAGAACCGACATGACCCTGTTGTTCGACCGTTTCGACAGCCCGATCGGCGTGCTGACCATCGCCGGTGACGAGCGCGGACTTGCGCATGTGCTGTTCCCGGAAAACCGCCATCCGGCGCGTGGCCGCGACGACTGGCACTACGCGCCGGATGCGCTGCCGGAAGCCCGCGAGCAGCTGCTGCAGTTCCTGCACGGCGAACGCAGCAGCTTCGATCTGGAACTGGCACCGCGCGGCACGCCGTTCCAGCTGCGCGTGTGGCAGGCGCTGGCGCTGATCCCGTTCGGGCAGACCTGGAGTTACCTGCAGCTGGCGCAGCACCTGGGACAGCCCAGCGCAACGCGCGCGGTGGGCGCCGCCAACGGCCGCAACCCGTTGCCGATCATTCTGCCCTGCCATCGCGTGATCGGCAGCAACGGCGCACTGACCGGGTTCGGCGGCGGCCTGGAAACCAAGGCCGCACTGCTGCGACTGGAACAACGCCAGGCGCCGCTGTTCGCCTGAACTCCGGGGTCAGATCCCTTTTCCAAAGGAAAAGGGATCTGACCCCGGATGGGACCACGGGTGGCGGTGGGTGCAACGTGTCTCGGCTTGGTCATTGCGGCGGCTTATCATGCGTGGATGACTTCCGTACGCCTGACCTGCGCGCTGGCGCTGCTGCTGCCCCTGGCCGCCTGCACCACCGCGCCCGCCCCTTCCGCCTCCGTTCCCACGCCCGTCGCTGCGGCTGCGCCGCCGAAGCTGCTGCTGATCTCCATCGACGGCCTGCGCGCCGACGCGCTTGATCGCGGCCTGACCCCGAACCTGCAGCGGCTGATCGACGGCGGCGTGCGTGCACGCTGGATGACCCCGTCCTATCCGTCGCTCACCTTCCCCAACCACTACACCATCGTCACCGGCCTGCGCCCGGACCACCACGGCATCGTCAACAACAGCATGGACGACGAGGCACTGGGCCGTTTCGAACTGAGCAACCGCGAGGCGGTCACTACCAGCGCGTGGTGGGGCGGCGAGCCGATCTGGGTCGGCGCCGAGAACGCCGGCGTGCGTTCAGCCACCACCTCGTGGCCGGGCAGCGAGTCGGAAATCCGCGGGGTGCGCCCGAGCCAGTGGCGCATCTACGACGGCCAGGAACCGCTGGAACAGCGTGCCGGCATCGTGCTTGACTGGCTGGCGCAGACCGACGCCGATGCGCCGCGCCTGACCACGCTGTACATGGAGCACGTGGACAAGGCCGGCCACCACTACGGCCCGGACTCCAAGCAGTATGCCGACGCCATCGTGCGCGCCGACCAGATCGTCGGCCAGGTGCTGGATGGACTGCAGCAGCGCGGGCTGGCGTCGACAACCAACGTGATCGTGGTGTCCGACCATGGCATGGCCAGCGTCGCCGACGGCCACGTGATCGCCACCGAATCGATGGCCGATCCGGCCATCGCGCGCAACGTCAGCCAGGGCCAGTCGGTGGGCTTCGCACCGGTCGCCGGTCGCGAAGCCGACGCCGAACGCGCCCTGCTCGGCCGCCACGCGCACTACCAATGCTGGAAGAAGGAAAACCTGCCGCCGCGCTGGCACTACGGTACGCACCCGCGGGTGCCGCCGATCGTCTGCGCCATGGACGAAGGCTGGGATGCACTGCATCGGGACCGGATCGCCAAGCGCACCAAGCAGGATCGCGGTTCGCATGGCTACGACAACGCCCTGCCGTCCATGCGTGCGGTGTTCGTCGCCAGCGGCCCGTCATTCCGCCAGGGCCTGGTGATCGATGGCTTCGACAACGTCGATGTCTACCCGCTGCTGGCACATCTGCTGCAGGTGCCGGCCGCGCCGAACGACGGCAACCCGGAAACGCTGAAACAGACCCTGCGCTGACGCCGCCGTAGAGCCGGGCCCACGCCCGGCTCGGCGAACAGGGATAAAAAAACGCGGCGCCAGGCGCCGCGTTTTTCCTTGAAGCGGTCGGTCGGCCGGATCAGGCCTTGGCGACAGCCTTCTTCGCCACAGCCTTCTTCGCCGGAGCCTTGGCCACGGTCTTCTTGGCAACCGGGGCGGCGGCGCCTACGGCGACCTTGCTCGCGGTGTGCGAACGGGCGTTGCCGTAGCTGGCGTTGTAGCGCTTGCCCTTGGCGGTCTTGCGGTCACCCTTACCCATGTCTTCAACTCCTCAAGTGTGAAATCTGGTTACCCCGTACTGACACGGGTTCGGCGGGGCCGCCTTGCTGGGCGCCCCCGCGCACGATCGGAAATCCTATCACGGAGCGCCTAGTGCGCGCAGCTGGCGTCGTGCACGTGGCCGTGGTTGAGGCGCAGGTTGACCAGGTGCGCGACACCCACCAGCAGACCACCGATGGTCATCACCACCGCATGCGGCACCGCGTTGTGATGCAGCGGGTCGTACAGCACGCCGGCCCACAGCGCGACCAGGCCTGGAATCAGGAAACCCAGCGCGCGCAGCGCGCCATGCCGGCGATAGCCCCATACCAGGCTGAACAGCCCGAGCAGGGTCACGAACACCACCAGCGCCTGCTCCACGCCGTCGCTCAACCAGAACGACAGGCCCAGCGAAGGCGCCGCCGCCAGCAGCACGGGGATCACCGCGCAATGCACCGCGCACAGCATCGAACCAGTGGCGCCGAATCGGTCGAGCAGGTGGCGCAGGCGTGAGGACAGGGACATGACTTCCAGCAGGGTCGGCGAATCGTTATGGAATAATATAACATCCGTTCCCGACCCGCACGGTTTCCCTCCCCCTGTCCCATCGACGGGATTCGTGCGCCCCGCGATTGATACATTGTAACAAAGGACCTGTCCATGCCCGCCCACACCCCTCGGCTCAAGCCGCATTCCCTGGCCCTGGCCCTCGCTGCCCTGCTGCCGTCCGTCGCCTTTGCTGCCGGCCAGGACAGCGTCCATCGTGACCGCCACCTGACCGAGCTGTCGTCGGTCCAGGTCACCGCATCGCCGCTGCAGGGCGATGCCGAATCGCTGGCGCGCCCGGTCGAGGTTCTCGCCGGAGAACGCCTGGACGAGCAGAAGGCCGGCACCCTCGGCGATACCGTGGCCAAGCTGCCCGGCGTACAGAGCACGTTCTTCGGCCCCGGCGTCGGCCGCCCGATCATCCGCGGCCAGGAAGGCCCGCGCGTTGCGGTGCTGTCCAACGGCATGGGCAACATGGATGCCTCCACGGTCAGCGCCGACCATGCCACCAGCATCGAGCCGTTCCTGGCCGACCAGATCGAAGTGCTGAAGGGGCCGGCCACGCTGCTGTTCGGCAGCGGCGCCATCGGTGGTGCGGTCAACGTGGTCGATGGCCGCATCGCGCGCGAACTGCCGGAGCGTCCGCTCAGCGGCCGTGCCGAACTGCGCGGCAATTCGGTGAACAACGAACGCAGCGGCATGTTCCGCCTCGATGGTGTCAGCGGCAACGTCGTGCTGCATGTGGACGGCCTGGTGCGCAATGGCGACGACTACCGCATCCCGGGTTACGCGGTGATCGACAGCCTGGAAGATCACCACGACCACGACCACGATCATGACCACGATGCGGCCGAGGGCGAAGAACCGCGCCGTGGCCGCCTGGACAACAGCTCGATCCGCACCCGCGCTGGTGGCGTCGGTGCAACGTGGCTGGGCGACGGTGGTTACTTCGGCGTATCGGCCAGCACCTATCGCACCAACTACGGCATTCCCAATGGCGCGCACGTGCACGCCGACGGTGATGATCATGGCCATGACCACGGCCACGACCACGGCGATGAAGAGGAAGGCGGCGATGAGCATGACGTGCGCATCGACATGGTGCAGAACCGCTTCGAGACCAAGGCCGGCATCTACGACCCGGTCTCGTTCCTGAAGAATATCAACGCGCGCGTGGCCTACACCGACTACGAGCACGTGGAGCTGGAGGCTGGTACGCCGTCGACCCGCTTCACCAACCGTGGCATTGAAGCGCGCCTGGAAGCGGTGCAGCAGCAGATCGGTGGCTGGGACGGCGCCTTCGGCCTGCAGTTCGGCAACAGTGATTTCGGCGCCAAGGGCGAAGAAGCCTTCGTTCCGGATACGGGCACCAGGAACATCGGCCTGTTCGTGCTGCAGGAAAAGCAGTTCGGCCCGTTCAAGCTGGAACTGGGCGGTCGCCACGACCAGGTCAAGCTGGACCCGACCGGTGACTACCGTCGCCGCACCTTTGGCGCCACCAACCTGTCCGCGGCGGGCATCTGGAAGCTCAACGACGCGGTGGACCTGCGCATTGGCGTGGACAGTTCCGAGCGTGCGCCGACCAATGAAGAGCTGTACGCCGCTGGCGCACACATCGCCACCCGTTCGCTGGAAATCGGTGATGCCAACCTGAAGACCGAGCGCGGCCAGCGCATCGAGCTTGGCATCCACACCCACAGTGACCGCCTGGACTTCTCCGCATCGGTCTACCAGACCAAGTTCAAGGACTTCATCTACCTGGCCGACACCGGCGTTACCGAAGGGCTGCCGGTCCGTGCCTGGACCCAGCAGGACGCGGTGTTCCGCGGCGCCGAGGCCGAAGCGCTGGTGCACCTGTTCGAAGGCGGTGCCGGTGATTGGGACCTGCGCCTGTTCGGCGATTACGTGAAGGCCAAGCTGGATGGCAGCGGCAGCCGCAACCTCGACATCGCCGTGCCGCACGGCGACCACAACCACAACTACACGGTGGAACTGGCCAACACCGGCTACCTGCCGCGCATCGCTCCGGCCCGCGTCGGTGCCGACCTGCGCTGGTCGAAGGATGGCTGGCGCGCGTCGGTCGGCGCGGTGCGTTACAGCCGCCAGAAGGACGTCGCGCAGAACGAGGAACCGAGCAACGGCTACACCCTGGTCGATGCGCACCTGGCCTACCGTTGGGATCGCAACGCCAGCAACAGCTACGAGGTGTTCCTGGATGGCAGCAACCTGACCAACCGCGAAGTGCGCCCGCATACCTCGCTGCTGCGCGACTACTCGCCGCTGCCGGGTCGTGGCGTCGCTTTCGGCATCCGCGCGTTCTTCTGATCGCGCACGGCGGGGTCGGAGCCCATTGCGCAGGAAAGGGCTCTGAACCTCCACCATCCACGCCTGGCGTGGATCTACAGCATCTCCAACGGGGGCCTTCGGGCCCCCGTTTTCATTTCCGCCAACACCATCACGCAAGCGTCACAAAGATGTGCGTACGACAACAAACGGACAATCCCGTCACTCAATGTCTCGCCAAACGGACATTAATGTCCGAAAATGAACCCATGACCGCCCAACGTGCCGATGCCGCTGCCCGCCGTGCCCTCATCCTCGACGCCGCCGACCATGTGTTTGGCCAGCATGGCGTCACCGCTCCGTTGGACCTGGTGGTCGAACGCGCACAGGTGGGTCGCGCCACCCTCTACCGCAACTTCCCCGACCGCACTGCGCTGATCCAGGCGCTGCTGCAGCGTACGGTCGACCGCATCCGGCGCCAGGTCGAGCAGCTCGGCGACCGCGACGACGCCCTGTTCGAGGTGTTCGAGGGCATGGCCCAGCGCATCATCGATTCGCCTGCCCTCGCCGATTACTGGCGTGCGGTGGATTCGGACGTGCCGGCCATGCGGACCGCGCGCGAGACCGTGCGTGACCTGCTGGAAGCGCCGATCGCCCGTGCCAAGGCCGCCGGCCTGTGCCGCGCCGACCTGGAGAAGACGGATATTTCACTGATCTCGGGCATGCTGGGCGCAGCCCTGCGCGGCAAGACCCGCGACGAGCGCGCCCAGTTGGCCGGGCGAGCCCTGCAGCTGCTGCGCGGCGGCCTCCAGGGAGAACCCAGCGAGGCGCGCTGATGGTCCAGCCGTATCTGAAGCCGGTTCCGGATTGGGAGGAGCACGAGAAGCCGACCATGCCCGGTTCGGCGTCGATGCCCTGGCATCCGCCCTATCGACGCGTGGCCTACGCGCTGGTATCGCTGCTGGTGGCGATCACCGGTGGCCTCGGCAATGCGCTGGTCACCGCCAACCTGCCATTCCTGCAGGGCCAGCTGGCACTGACGCCGACCCAGGGCAGCTGGCTGGTGGCGGCCTACGCGATGGTCAATGTCACCGCCAACCTGCTGGCCTTCAAGTTCCGCCAGCAGTACGGCATCCGCCTGTTCGCCGAGATCGGCCTGGGCCTGTACGCAGCGCTGGCGGTGCTGCATCTGTTTGTCGGCAGTTTCGAGACCACCCTGCTGACCCGCGCCGCCAGTGGCTTCGCCGGCGCCGCATGCTCGACACTGGGCACGCTGTACATGCTGCAGGCGCTGCCGCGCCGCTTCACCGGCAACCTGCTGGTGGTGGGTGTGGGCCTTTCGCAGCTGGCGGTGCCGATTGCCTGGATCGTCTCGCCGGGCCTGGTCGATACCGGCCAGTGGCACCAGCTCTATTCGTTCGAAGCCGGCCTCGCCCTGTGCGCGTTCGCGGCGGTGGTGGTGCTGAAGCTGCCGCCCGGCATCCAGATCAAGGCCTTCGAGCCGATGGACTTCCTCACCTTCGCCCTGCTCGCCCCTGCCGTTGCCCTGCTGGTGATCGTGCTGGCACAGGGCTATACGCGCTGGTGGCTGGATACGCCGTGGCTGGGGTGGGCACTGGTCGCCTCCATCGCGTTGTCCACCACCGCCTTCATCATCGAACACTACCGCCGCAATCCGCTGCTGCAGACGCGCTGGCTGGCCAGCCTGCCGGTGCTGCACTTCATCGTCGGCGCGTTCCTGATCCGCTTCCTGACCACCGAGCAGTCCTACGGCGTGGTCAACCTGATGCGCACGCTGGGCATGGGCCCGGACCAGCTGCGACCGCTGTTCGGCGTGATCCTGGCCGGCGTGATCACCGGCATCGCGGCGGCGGCACTGACGTTCGGGCCGAAGCGGCTGATCGCCCAGTTGCTGATGGCGATCCTGCTGCTGGGCACCGCCGCCTTCTTCGACCAGCACCGCACCAGCCTGGACCGGCCGCACGACTTCTACGTCAGCCAGTTCCTGGCCTCGGTCGGCGCCGGCATGTTCATGGGCCCGCTGATCATGCTCGGCATCTCCGCCGCGCTGAAACAGGGCGTGGACCACATGATCACCTTCCTGGTCACGCTGTCGATCACCCAGACCCTGGGCGGCCTGGCCGGTTCGGCGGTACTCGGCACCTTCCAGCTGCATCGCGAGCAGCTGTACTCCAGCGCGTTGACCAGCCAGCTCGATCCGGCCGACCCGGTGGTCGCGCAGCGCCTGCGCGTGCAGCAGCAGCTGTACAGCGCGCAGATCACCGATCCGGTCCTGCGCAGCGCGCAGGGCAGCGCGCAGCTGGCGCAGATCACACGCCGCGAAGCCAATGTGCGCGGCTTCAATGATGTGTTCACCCTGAGCGGCTGGCTGGCCATCGGCTTCCTGTGCTGGTTGCTGCTGCTGTCGCTGCGTACCGCCGTGCTCAAGCAATGGCGCAAGCGCCACCCCACGTCCCCTGCTGCGGCCACGCCGGCCGCGCCCCGTTGAGTTGATCGCCATGCCCCCCGTCCCGCCCCGCCCCGACGACATCGACGCCGACAACGTCACCCCGCCGCCACCGACCGATGCGGCGCCTGCGCCCACACCCGCGGCGCCGGCGGCCGCGCCGAAATACCTCAAGCCCAGCGCGCGCAGCGTGGTGGTGATGGTGGTGGTGGCGTTGCTGGGGATCGCGCTGATCCTGCGTGCCTGGCACCTGTGGCCGTTCACCAGCAGCGTGATGGTGACCGACAACGCCTATGTGCGCGGGCAGATCACGGTGATGGCGCCGCAGGTGAACGGCTACGTGACCGAGGTGCTGGTGAAGGACTTCCAGCATGTGAAGAAGGGCGAACCGCTGCTGCGCATTGATGACCGCATCTACGCACAGCGCGTTTCGCAGGCCCAGGCCACGCTGGACAGCGCGCGCGCGGCGCTGGCCAACTCGGACCAGTCGCAGGCGCAGAACCGTGCGCAGATCGCTTCGGCACACGCCACGCTGTCGGCGGGCCAGGCCGAACTGCAGCGCTCGCGCAACGAGGCCCGGCGTTACGAGGAACTGGCCGCGCAGCAGCTGGTGTCGATCAATGACCGCGACAAGTTCCGTACCAGCCAGGCCTCGGCGCAGGCCAGCGTGCAGCAGGCGCAGGCGCAGATCCGCATTGCCGAGGAAACGTTGGTATCGACCCAGGTGGCACGCAAGAGCCTGGAAGCGCAGGTGGAGAGTGCGCAGGCCCAGCTGGAACTGGCCCGCATCGACCTGGCCAATACGGTGATCCACGCACCGCGCGATGGCCAGATCAGCGAGGCCAGCGTGCGCGTGGGCCAGTATGTGGCCGCCGGTTCGCAGCTGCTGTTCCTGGTGCCTGACACGCTGTGGGTGGTCGCCAACTACAAGGAAGGCCAGACCTGGCAGATGGCGATCGGCCAGCCTGCCTCGTTCTCGGTGGACGCCTTCCACGGCCAGGTGCTGAGCGGCCGCGTGGAGGAGATCGCGCCCGCCACCGGGTCGGAGTTCAGCGTGCTGCGCCCGGACAACGCCAGCGGCAACTTCACCAAGGTGGTGCAGCGGCTGCCGGTACGTATCAGGATCGACGGGGAGCAGAAGCTGGCAGCACAGCTGCGGCCGGGCATGTCGGTGATCGTGCGGGTGGATACCGCGACCAAGCCGATGGACTAGGGTACAGGCCCGGTTGCGCGATATGAAACGGGGTCAGATCCCTTTGCCAATGGCGAATGGATCCGACCCCGCTCCTATGCCGGCCAGCGGCCGGCACTACCGTTGCGTTACCCCGCGCAGCGGGCGCAGAGCCCGTGCACTTCCAGGGTCTGTGCCTGCGGCTGGAATCCCAGCTCCTTGGCGCGCTTTTCCAGCTGGGTGACGATTTCGCGGTCTTCCAGTTCCACCGCGCTGTGGCAGCTGTTGCAGATCAGGAACGGCACCGAATGCGCCGCGCTGCTGGGGTGATGGCAGGCCACGAAGGCATTGACCGATTCCAGCTTGTGCACGAAGCCGTTGGCCATCAGGAAGTCCAGCGCGCGGTACACGGTGGGCGGGGCATCGGCGCCCACGCCCTTGCCGTTGCGCACCCATTCCAGCAGCTCGTAGGCCTTGACCGGCTTGCCGGCCTCGGCGATCAGCTTCAGTACGTTGGCGCGGATCGGGGTCAGGCGCAGCCCGCGTTCGCGCGAGACACGCTCGACCACCGCCACGAAATCCGATGCGTCGTGGACGTGGTGGTGCGGGGCGGTACAGGCAGTGGCGGTCTTGGCGGGCATGCGTGTTCTCCGGTTCGGGCCTGGCAAGGATGCCTCAGGCCGTTGCTACCTTGGTGATGGCCACATCGATGCGTTTCAAGGCCTGCTCGCGGCCGGCCAGGTACACGGTCTGGGAAATGTCAGGGCTGACCTGGGTGCCGGTGATCGCCACGCGCAGCGGCTGGGCGACCTTGCCCATGCCGATTTCCAGCGCAGCCGCGGTGTCGTGCAGGGCCACGCCGACCGCTTCGGCGGTCCATGCCGGCAGCGCTGCCAGCAGTTCGCGGGCCTTGCCCAGCGCCACCTCGGCACCGGCCTTGAAGTGCTTGGCCACCGCCGCTTCGTCGTAGACGGTCAACGGCTGGTACCAGACCACCGCGCTCTCGGCCATGTCCTTCAGGGTCTGCACGCGGTCACGCAGGGCGAACACCACGTCCTCCGGCGCCGGGCCGGCGGCCAGGTCCAGGCCCAGCTTCTGCAGCTGATGGACCAGGTGCGGGGCGACCGCCGCGGGGGCTTCGCTCTTCAGGAACTGCTGGTTGACCCAGCCCAGCTTGGCCATGTCCAGGCGCGAGGCCTTGGAATTGCAGTCCTTCACGTCGAACAGGTCGATCAGCTCCTGGCGGCTGAACAGCTCCTGGTCACCGTGCGACCAGCCCAGGCGGGCCAGGTAGCTGAGCAGCGCGTCGGGCAGGTAGCCGGCGTCCTTGTACTGCATCACGTCGGCCGCACCGGTGCGCTTGGACAGCTTGGCGCCCTGCTCGTCCAGGATCATCGGCATGTGGCCGAACTTCGGTACCGGAGCACCGATGCCTTCGTACAGATTGATCTGGCGCGGAGTGTTGTTGATGTGGTCGTCGCCGCGGATGACCTCGGTGATGCCCATGTCCCAGTCGTCCACCACCACCGCGAAGTTGTAGGTGGGGAAGCCGTCCGGGCGGAAGATGACCATGTCATCCAGCTCGCTGTTGGCGATCTCGATGCGGCCCTTGATCAGGTCGTCGAACACCACCGTGCCTTCCAGCGGGTTCTTGAAGCGGATGACGCGGTTCGGGTCATCCTTGTACGGCAGGCCCAACTCGCGCGCGGCACCGTTGTAGCGCGGCTTTTCCTGCCTGGCCATGGCGGCTTCGCGCATGGCATCGAGCTCTTCGCGGGTTTCGTAGGCGTAGTACGCCTTGCCGTTGGCGATCAGCTGCTCGGCCACTTCCTGGTAACGGGCCACGCGGTCGGTCTGGTAGATCGGGCCCTCGTCGTAATCCAGGCCCAGCCACTCCATTGCCTCCAGGATGGCGTCGATCGCGCCCTGGGTGCTGCGTTCACGGTCGGTGTCCTCGATGCGCAGCACGAACTCGCCGCCACGGTGGCGGGCCTCCAGCCAGCAGTACAACGCAGTGCGGGCACCACCGATGTGCAGGTAGCCGGTGGGACTGGGGGCGAAGCGGGTGCGGCAGGTCATGGAGGGCTCGAGGAACGGGAATCCCCCGATTTTACCAGCCCACCGCCCCCGACGGAAAAAGGGGACGGAGGGGATTAAGTCGCGATTGCCGAGCCGATGCGGCGACGGGCGGAAAGCGGAGGGGAGAAACGACTTAATCCCCTCCGTCCCCTTCTATGGTTCAGCCTTGCGCGGGAACGGCTGCTCGCGCATGGCGGCGTTGTAGGCGAACGAGGCGACGATGGCCGCGGCCTGCTTCAGGTCTTCCGGTTCGGCGTGGTCCCAGGTGTCCAGATGGCTGTGGTGGACATTGGTGAAGTAGTCCAGACGGTCCTGGATGAACTGGAAGCCCGGCAGGCCGATGCGGTCGAAGCTGATGTGGTCGGTGCTGCCGGTGTTGCGGGTGGCCACGGTAGTGGCGCCCACGTCATGGAACGGCGCCAGCCAGGCTTCGAAGATCGGCATCGCCGCCAGGTTCTCCTGCGCATAGATGCCACGGAAGCGGCCCGAGCCGTTGTCCATGTTGAAGTAGACCTGGAACTTGCTGTAGTCGCGGGTCTTGCGCAGCGCACCGGTCGGCTCGCGCAGCGAGGCCGGCAAGGCCTTCTGCGCCGCGTCGGTGGGCTCCGGGAACTGGCCGAAGTGCCTGGCCACATAGGCCTGCGAGCCGATCAGGCCCTGCTCCTCGCCACTCCACAGCGCCACGCGGATGGTCCGCTTCGGCTTGGCACCGGTGGCCTTGAGGATGCGCATCGCCTCCATCATCACCGCCACGCCGGCGGCGTTGTCGGCCGCGCCGGTGCCGCTGTGCCACGAATCCATATGCGCGCCGATCATCACCACCTCATCGGGCTTGCTGCTGCCGCGGATCTCGGCCAGCGTGTTGTAACCGGGCTGGTCGGCTTCATCGGTGAAACGTGCGGCCACGTCCACGCGCAGGCGCACGGTCTGCTTGGCCTCCAGCGCGCGCACCAGCGGGTTGAAGTGCTCGCTGATCATCGCCAGTTCCGGGATGCCCACCGATTCGCCGGCCTTGCGCGACCCACCACCGGCAACCCGGATGATGCCGTTGTCCCAGCTGCTGATGCTGATCGAGGCCAGCGCGCCTTCTTCGACGAAGAACGCATTGACCTTGCTCGCCAGCGTCTGCCGCTCCTGGTACTCCTTGACCCGCTTGGCGCGCTCGGCGGTGGCGTCCTTGTCCTTGGGCAGGGTGAATTCCTGCAGGCCCTCCAGCGAGGTGGCGTCGTGCCGATGCGAATCGGGCTCGGTGCCGCGCTTGTACTCGCGCGCCTCACCCAGCAGCAGGATCCTGCCACGCAGCTTGCCGCGGTACTTCTCGATGTCCTCGGGCTTCTTGATCGCGACCTGCACCAGTTCACCTTCGACCGGGCCGTTCGTCCCCGGTGTCCAGGCCTTGGGCAGCGCATGCAGCGGTTGGATGCGGTCGCCCAGCATTTCCACGCTGGCCGAGGTGAACTCCCAGCCACGGCCGAAATCATCGAAGGCTTCGTCGTGGACGTTGTCCAGCTTCCAATCGTTGAACTTGCCGCGGGTCCAGGCGTTGGCGCGGCCCATTGCCGGCGAATTGGTCAGGCGCGGGCCGATGCGTTCGGTGAGGTAGCTGAAGGTAGCCATCACCTGCGAACGGTGGAAGGCCTCCTGGCGGATGCGGCTGACCATGTCCAGGTCCACCGACTCGCGCT
Organism: Stenotrophomonas sp. YJH_SMC_57; assembly: GCF_059369755.1. Lineage (NCBI taxonomy): Bacteria > Pseudomonadati > Pseudomonadota > Gammaproteobacteria > Lysobacterales > Lysobacteraceae > Stenotrophomonas > Stenotrophomonas sp. YJH_SMC_57. The sequence continues at coordinate 174,134 of NZ_JCAFSZ010000005.1, read as the reverse complement.
GCTGCGCCCCTGCATTGCCACCCATCGCCAGCGCTACCGCCAGCACGCCCCACTTCAGCCCGCTCCACTTCAACACGCCGCACCCCTGCCCTTCGGCTCGATCATCAACCCGTCGAGTCTAGCCAGCAGGGGCGCGGCGATACCGTCCCATCGGTCATGGGCAGGAGCATGCGAACCAAGGTTCACACCCACAGGAGAGTGGTTGGTTCGCACCCACAGGAGAATGGCCACACAGGAAAGTTGTTGGTTCGCATCTCCCAAGCCACCTCATCCACTCCAGCCCAGCCACAGCTGCGCCCGCGCCGGCAGCAGCAGCAACCAGTGCCGCCGGTCGATGCTGCTGCAGCCGTACACCGCCGCGTGTGCCGGCCAGTCCTCCGGCAGGCCGCCGATGCCGATCTCGCACAGCGCTTCCGCTCCGGCCTTCCATGGCCGGTAGCGCGGCACCCTGCCCGCCAGCGCGCCGCGTCCCTGCCGCGCGCCCTGCAGCCACGCCAGCCCATGATCCTGCAATCCCTCGCAGGTGACCGCGGCCAGCTGGAAGCGGACCAGGCCGGGGGCGATCCGTGCCCCCGGCAGGGCAGCCAGCACGCCATGTGCCTGCAGCAGTGCATCCACTTCCAGCAGGGCCGGAATGCCCTGCCGTGCCCGTTGCCGCAATCCGTGGCGCCAGCCCATGGCGAACTCCTTACTTCAGCTCCGCGCCAAGCGCGTACCAGTCGACCCGGCGGGTCACCCACATCGCCAGCGCCAGGATCACGAACAGCAGCAGCGAGCCCATCAGCAGCGCGTTGTTCTCCGACACCAGCAGCCCATACAGCGCGCCATACAACACGGTCAGCAGCGCGGCAAAGCCGAGGCCACGCTTCCAGTGGCCCAGCACGTTGGCCAGGTACACCGCCTGCAGCCCGATGCAGGCCACGGCCGAGACCAGGTAGGCCTTCCAGAACGCGATGTGCTCGGACAGGCTGATCAGCAGCAGGAAGAAGATCGCCAGCGCCAGGCCCACCATCAGGTACTGCAGCGGATGGATGCGCAGCGACTTGATCAGTTCGAACAGGATGAAGCCGACGAAGGTGAGCAGCACGAACAGCACGCCATACTTCGAGGCGCGGTCGGCCTGGGTATAGGTGTCTACCGGATCGACCAGCGACACGGTCACCGCCTGCGAATCGATCGCGCCGTCGCTGCGCAGCTGGCGCTGCGCGTCGGACGCCAGCGAGGACACCGCCCAGCGTGCATCGAAGCCCTGTGCATCGACGCGCCGCTCGTTGGGAAGGAATGCACCACTGAACGACGGATGCGGCCAGCTCGAACGCAGCGCGATGCGGGTGTCATCGCCCACCGGCACCACCGACAGCATGCGGCTGCCGTCCAGGCGCAATTCCAGTTCGACGGTACTGGCGGCCAGGCTGCCGCCCTGGTCGCTGGCGAACCCGGCCACGGGCGCATGCAGGCCGCGACCGACTTCGCTGGCCGCTTCGACGCCCGGCAGCAGCCGCAGCTGCTTTCCGTCCACGCGCAGGTTGGGCGTGCCGACCAGCCCGCGCACATCGGAGACACCCAGCGCCACATACGGCTGTCCGTAGCTGCGGCCGGCCTTCACCGGGTAGTCGTCGACGGCGAAGGTCGCCTTCAGCTGGCCGTTCCAGCTGTACACCGGCACCTTGAACAGGCCGACTTCGCGCTGGCTCGGCAGCATCTCACCGCCCACTTCCAGCGTGGCCGGCATCTGCAGCCAGTGGCCTTCGCTGACCTGCACCTCGGTCTTCTTGTTGCCCTTGGCGTCGACCACTTCGACCTGCTGGCGCTCCACCCACGGCACCACCCGCACCGGCCCGACCAGGCGCTGTACCCCGGCGCGGCTGTCGGCAACCCGCGAAAAGGCCTCGTCGCGGTATGCGCTGCGCTCGGTGATGACCCCACGGATCATCATCAGTGGAACCAGCAGCAGCAGGATCAGCCCGCCGACAATGGCGAACCGCAGCAGCATTTTCAGGGATTTCATGGTCCATCCTCGTTGGAGAGGGCTGCAGGATGGACCGCTGCAGTGAGCAGGGTTTGTGGCGAATTTGAAGCGAGTGTGAAGTCAGCGCCGCGGGCGCTGGCCCGGCACGCTCAACGGCAACCATAGGCTGGCCACGGTGCCGCCGCCGTCACGGACCTCGACGCTGGCACGGCCGTCATGCAGGCGCGCGACCTCCTGCACGAACGGCAGGCCCAGGCCCGAGCTGCGCCGTCCACTGGCGGGGCGCGCCAACGAATAGAAGCGCTCGAACACCCGATCGCGCGCATAGTCCGGAATGCCCGCACCGCGGTCAGCCACCTGCAGGTGCACGCCCTGACCGTCCACCTCGGCCTGCAGCGCGATCTCCGCGCCGGCCGGCGAGAATGCGATGGCATTGTCGATCAGGTTGTGCAGCGCCTGCCGCAGCAGGTAGGCATCGCCCTGCACGGACAGGTCGGGCGCGCTGCCGATGCGCACCTGTACGCCCGCCGCCTGCGCGCGCACCTGCGCCGCAGCCGCCGCCTCGGCCAGCAGCACCGGCAACGCGATCGGGTCGCGGGTCTGCAGCCAGCCATGCTGCTCCACTTCGGCCAGCGCCAGCAGCTTGTCGATGGTCTCGGTCAGCCGCTCCTGCTGGTCGACGATGCTGCGCGCGAAATGCACGCGGTCGGCCTCGGGCAGTGGTTCCTGCAGCAGCTCGGCGGCACCGCGGATCGCCGCCAGCGGGCTCTTCATCTCGTGCGTCAGTGATTGCACGTACTGCTCGACGTAAGCCTTGCCTTCCAGCTTGCGGCGCATGGTTTCCAGCGCCTGGCCGAGATCGCCGATCTCGTCGCGGCGGCGGCGCGGCGGCGGTACCGGTTCGCCGGCGGTAACCGCGCGGGCATAGCGGCTGAGCTGGCCCAAGCCGGTGGTCAGCCACATCGTCACCAGCACGCCGACCAGCGCCGACAGCCCGATCAGCCAGGCCCCGCGCTCGATGATGGCGCGCTGGCTGGCGGCGATGAACGGATCGATGCTGCGGTTGGGCTGGGCCAGGCTGAGCACGCCGATCAGCGTGCGCCCATCGGCCGGGTCATACACCGGCGCCGCCACGTGCATCACGGTATCGCCTTCCTCGCCCGGTACCTCCGGGCTGGAACGGGCGCCATACTCGCCGCGCAGGGTGCGGTAGACATCGTTCCAGCGCGAGTTGTCGCGGCCCAGATCGCGGCCCAGCGAGTCGTAGATGACGATGCCCCGGGCGTCGGTGATGGTCACCCGGTAATCCAGCGAGCGCTTCGGGAAGCGCCAGACCATCGCCTTCAGGTCGCGCTGCCGCGCCTTGGCCAGGTTGCGGGTGAAGCCGCCGCTGCGGATGGTGCCGTCCTTGACGTCGGCGGCGGCCATCTCGGCCAGCACATTCGCCGCATCGACCAGGGTCGACTCCATCGCCTGGCGCACACCCGGTTTCACTTCATTGACGAACACCCGCATCACGAAGAACGCGGCGATGCCGGTGATCAGGAAGAAGCCCAGGAACAGCTTCAGCACCAGGCGCATCGACTAGACCTCCAGCGCGTAGCCGAGGCCACGGTGGGTGCGGATCGGATCATCACTGGCACCGGCCGCACGCAGCTTGGCGCGCAACGTCTTTACATGCGTGTCCACGGTACGGTCGGCGCTGTCGGCGCTGCTGTCCCAGCCGCGATCCATCAGCTGCGCACGGCTGAGGATGGCGCCCGGGCGTTGCAGCAACGCCTCCAGCAGCGCGTATTCGTAGCGGGTCAGGTCCAGCGCGTGGCCCCGGAAGCGGATGCGGCGGCCGTCGCGGTCGATGGCGAAGGCGCCGTGCTGCTGCCAGCCCGCATCGGCGCTGCCCGCTGTCGCCAGCGGTACGGCACGGCGCAGGCGAGCTCGCACCCGCGCCACCAGCTCGCGCGGCGAGAACGGCTTGGTCATGTAGTCGTCGGCACCCAGCTCCAGGCCGAGCACGCGGTCGACCTCGTCGTTGCGGGCGGTCAAAAAGATCACCGGCAGCTGCGCAGCCGGGCCCGGCTGTGCGCGCAGCCGCCGACACACCTCGAAGCCGCCCAGATCCGGCAGGCCCACGTCCAGCACCAGCAGATCGATACCCCCGGCCTGCAGACGTTGCAGGGCTTCGCTGCCCAGCAGGCAGTGGCTGGCGGCGTAGCCTTCGCTGCGCAGCGCGTAGAGCACGGTTTCGGCGATGGCGGCTTCGTCCTCGACCACCAGGACATGGGCAACAGGAGCTGTCATGGCGCGCAGCATAGCCGCTGCGGCCGCCGCCCCGTACACTGCCGCCCATGAACTATCGCCACGCCTTCCATGCCGGCAACCACGCCGATGTGCTCAAGCACATCGTGCAGCTGGCCCTGATCGACAGCTTCAAGCGCAAGGACAGCCCGTTCTTCGTGCTCGACACCCACGGCGGTGCCGGCCGCTACCTGCTGGCCAGTGAAGAGAGCCGCAAGACCCTGGAGGCCGAGTCCGGAATCATGCGGCTGATGGCCCAGCCCAAGCTGCCGGAGGTGGTCGAGCGCTACCTGAAGGCCGTGCAGGCCGACAACCCGGTCGGCGCACTGACCAACTACCCGGGCTCGCCGCTGCTGAGCGCACAGGCGATGCGCGCGCAGGACCGCATGGCGGTGTGTGAGCTGCAGGAACCCGAAACCGCCACGTTGAAGGCCCTGTTCGCCCACGACAGCCGCGTCGATGTGCGTCCGGGCGATGGCTACGCGCTGCTGCGCTCGCTGCTGCCGCCGAAGTTCAACGGCAGCAAGATCGGCCGCGGCCTGGTGCTGATCGACCCGCCCTACGAGGCCCAGGACGCCGAGTACCAGAACATCCTGGCCGCCCTGGCCGAGACCCTGGCACGCTGGCCGCAGGCCACCTGCGCGGTCTGGTTCCCGATCAAGCAGCGCCGCACCATCCTGCACTTCCTGCGCAAGGCCAGCGCGCTGCCGGTGAAGTCGGCGATGACCATCGAGTTCCTGGTGCGCCCGGACGACTCGCCGCTGCGCCTCAACGGCAGTGGCATGCTGCTGCTCAACCCGCCCTGGCAGTTCGATCGGGTGGTCGGGCCGGCCCTGCCGGCGCTGCGCCAGCACCTGGGCGAACCCGGTGCCAGCACCCGCCTGGATTGGCTCAAAGCCCCCGAATAACGGCCTTCACGAGGCTGTACCGCCGTGAGCCTTTCGTTCACGGAATGCAGCCCCGGTGATGCCACAATCGATGGACCACCAAGGAATCACCCGGTATGGCCACTCGCAACCGCATGCCGCCCTGGCATGAGATCTTCAAGGCTCCCAGCGGCCACGAGCTGCTGATCCGCCCCATCCGCCCGGAAGATGGCGCGCCGCTGCAAGCAGCGTTCAGCCTGTTCGGGCCGGAAGAAATCCGTGATCGTTTCCTGCAGGCGGTGACCGAGCTGTCGCCGGAAACCACCCAGCGCCTGACCCACCCCAATCCCAAGACCGAGATCACCCTGGTCGCAGCCGAATCCCTGCCCGCTGGCGAAGCGGTGGTCGGCGCGGTCGCCCGGGCCTCGATCATCCCCGGTACCCGTGAAGCCGAGTACGCGATCCTGATCAGCCGCTTCCTGATCGGCCAGGGCCTGGGCCGGCAGCTGATGCGCAAGCTGGTGAAGTGGGGCCGCGGCAAGTACCTGGACCGCCTGTACGGCGATGTGGCCGCCGAGAACGAGCCGATGAAGCAGCTGGCCGCCTCGCTGGGCTTCAAGCCGGTGCCGCACCCGACCGGCGCCGAGGGCCTGGTGCGGATGGTGCTGGAGCTGGACAACTGAAGGATGCGCCGGGCCTGGCCTGGCGACGCATTACCGGTAGTGCCGGCCGCTGGCCGGCAGCCTCATGCACCGTTGGAGTATCGGAATGCCGGCCAGCGGCCGGCACTACCCGACGGGGTTTGATCGGGCTTCTGCTAAAATCCGGGGTCCATGTCGCGTACCTCATACCCCGCCCCGCCGCTGCCGCGCGCCGGCCAGCTCCGCGCCTGGTGGCGCGCCCCCGCATCGCCGACCGCCCTGGCCTGGTACCTGGCCCAGGCCGCGCGTGCGCACGACGCCCCGCTGCTGGTGATCGCCCGTGACAACCACGGTGCCAACCAGCTCGAAGCCGACCTGCAGACCCTGCTTGGCGGCGACCCGGCCCTGCCGGTGGTCGCCTTCCCGGACTGGGAAACCCTGCCCTACGACCGCTTCAGCCCGCATCCGGACATCATCTCGCAGCGCCTGGCTGCCCTGCACCGCCTGCCCGCGCTGAAGCGCGGCCTGGTGATCGTGCCGGTGCAGACCCTGCTGCAGCAGCTGGCGCCACGCAGCTACGTGATCGGCGGCAGCTTCGACCTGAAGGTCGGCCAGCGCCTGGACCTGGAGGCCGAGAAGCGCCGCCTGGAGAGCGCCGGCTACCGCAACGTGCCGCAGGTGATGGACCCGGGCGACTTCGCCGTGCGCGGTGGCCTGCTCGACGTGTTCCCGATGGGTGCCGACGAGCCGCTGCGGGTGGAGCTGCTGGACGAAGACATCGACTCGATCCGCGCGTTCGACCCGGAAAGCCAGCGTTCGCTGGACAAGGTCGCGGCCGTGCACATGCTGCCCGGCCGCGAAGTGCCGATGGACGAGGCCAGCATCGCCCGCGTGCTGGCCACGCTGCGCGAGCGCTTCGATGTCGATACCCGGCGCAGCGCGCTGTACCAGGACCTGAAGTCCGGGCTGGCCCCGGCCGGCGTCGAGTACTACCTGCCACTGTTCTTCGAGCGCACCGCGACCCTGTTCGATTACCTGCCCAGCGGCAGCCTGCCGGTGGTCTGTGCCGGTGCCGGCGAAGCCGCCGAGACGTTCTGGGCGCAGACCGGCGAGCGCTACGAACAGCGCCGCCATGATGTGGAGCGCCCGCTGCTGCCACCGTCGGCGCTGTACCTGTCGCCGGAAATGCTGCGCGAGCGCCTGAACGATGCGCCGCGCATCGAGGTGTGGTCAGCCGACCACGCACGCATCGCCGACGCGCACGCGCTGGGCGACCAGCCGTTGCCGCCGCTGCCGGTGGCCGCACGCGAGGCACCGGCCGGTGATGCGCTGAAGTCGTTCCTCGGCCACTACCCGGGCCGGGTGCTGATCGCAGCCGATTCGCCGGGCCGCCGTGAAGCCCTGCTGGAAGTGCTGCAGGCCGCCGAGCTGAAGCCACCGGTGGTGGCTGACCTGCCCAGCTTCCTGGCCGGCGATGCGCGCTTCGCGATCGCGGTGGCGCCGCTGGAGGATGGCTTCGCGCTGGACGATCCGTGCATCGCTGTGCTGACCGAGCGCCAGCTGTTCCCGGAGCGCGCTGGCAGCACCCGCCGCACGCGCCGTGCCGGCCGCGAGCCGGAAGCGATCATCCGCGACCTCGGTGAGCTGACCGAAGGCGCGCCGATCGTGCACGAGGACCATGGCGTGGGCCGCTACCGTGGCCTGATCGCGATGGACGTCGGCGGCATGCCCGGCGAGTTCCTCGAAATCGAATACGCAAAGGGCGACCGCCTGTATGTGCCGGTGGCCCAGCTGCACCTGATCAGCCGTTACTCCGGTGCATCGGCGGAAACCGCGCCGCTGCATTCGCTCGGCGGCGAGCAGTGGAGCAAGGCCAAGCGCAAGGCCGCCGAAAAGGTACGCGACGTGGCCGCCGAACTGCTGGAGATCCAGGCCCGCCGCCAGGCGCGTGCCGGCCTGGCACTGCAGGTGGACCGCGCGATGTACGAACCGTTCGCGGCCGGTTTCCCGTTCGAGGAGACCCCGGACCAGCTGGCCGCAATCGACGCCACCCTGCGCGACCTGGCCAGCAGCCAGCCGATGGACCGCGTGGTCTGCGGCGACGTCGGCTTCGGCAAGACCGAGGTGGCGGTACGCGCCGCCTTCGCCGCCGCCAGCGCTGGCAAGCAGGTGGCCGTGCTGGTGCCGACCACGCTGCTGGCCGAACAGCATTTCCGCAATTTCCGCGACCGCTTCGCCGACTACCCGATGAAGGTCGAAGTGCTGTCGCGCTTCAAGACCAGCAAGGAAATCAAGGCCGAACTGGAGAAGGTCGCCGCCGGCACCATCGATGTCATCGTCGGTACCCACCGCCTGCTGCAGCCGGACGTGAAGTTCAAGGACCTGGGCATGGTCATCGTCGACGAAGAGCAGCGTTTCGGCGTGCGCCAGAAGGAAGCATTGAAGGCGCTGCGCGCCAACGTGCACCTGCTGACCCTGACCGCCACGCCGATCCCGCGCACCTTGAACATGGCCATGGCCGGCCTGCGCGACCTGTCGATCATCGCCACGCCGCCGCCGAACCGGCTGGCGGTGCAGACCTTCATCACGCAGTGGGACAACGCGCTGCTGCGCGAAGCCTTCCAGCGCGAACTGGCGCGCGGCGGCCAGCTGTACTTCCTGCACAACGACGTGGAGAGCATCGGCCGCATGCAGCGCGAGCTGTCCGAGCTGGTGCCGGAGGCGCGCATCGGCATCGCCCACGGCCAGATGCCCGAGCGTGAGCTGGAAAAGGTGATGCTGGATTTCCAGAAGCAGCGCTTCAACGTGCTGCTGTCGACCACGATCATCGAGTCGGGCATCGACATCCCCAACGCCAACACCATCATCATCAACCGCGCCGACCGCTTCGGCCTGGCCCAGCTGCACCAGCTGCGCGGCCGTGTCGGCCGTTCGCACCATCGCGCCTATGCCTACCTGGTGGCCCCCGACCGTCGTTCGATCACCCCGGATGCGGAAAAGCGCCTGGAAGCGATCGCCTCGATGGACGAACTCGGCGCCGGCTTCACCCTGGCCACGCACGATCTGGAGATCCGCGGCGCCGGCGAACTGCTGGGCGAGGACCAGAGCGGACAGATGGCCGAGGTCGGCTTCAGCCTGTACACCGAACTGCTGGAACGCGCGGTGCGCAGCATCAAGCAGGGCAAGCTGCCCGACCTGGATGCCGGTGAGGAAGTGCGCGGCGCCGAAGTCGAGCTGCATGTGCCGGCGCTGATTCCGGAAGACTACCTGCCGGACGTGCACACCCGCCTGACCCTGTACAAGCGCATCTCCAGCGCGCGCGACAGCGATGCACTGCGCGAGCTGCAGGTGGAGATGATCGACCGCTTCGGGCTGCTGCCGGATGCGGCCAAGCACCTGTTCGCCATCGCCGAGCTGAAGCTGAAGGCCAACACGCTCGGCATCCGCAAGCTGGACCTGGGCGAGAACGGTGGCCGCATCGTGTTCGAGTCCAAGCCGAACATCGACCCGATGGCGGTGATCCAGCTGATCCAGAAGCAACCGAACCTCTACGCCATGGAAGGGCCCGACAAGCTGCGCATCAAGCATCCGCTGCCGTTGCCGGAAGACCGCTTCAACGCGGCCCGCGCCCTTCTGACCACCCTCGCCCCGGGTTGATCGCCCCCCGAATACCCCGCACCGGTCCCCACCCGGTGCGGGTGGATGCCCATGTTTCCTGACGCCGTACCCGCCCCCGACCTGCTGCACGCGCAGGCCTGCCTGATCGATGCCCTCTCGATGTCGCTGCAGATGCGCGACGCTTACACCCGCCACCATTGCGACCGTGTCGGCCTGCTCGCGCAGCGCCTGGCCGCGCACTGCGACCTCGACGCCGAGGCCTGTGAACAGATCGGCCTGGCCGCCCGCTTCCACGACATCGGCAAGATCGGCATTCCCGACGATGTGCTGCTGGCCCCGCGCCGGCACACCGACGAAGAGCGCGCGATCATGCGTGAGCACCCGGTGCGGGGCGAGCATATCTTCCTGGCCACCGGCCGCAGTGATGCCGCACCGGTCGCGCAACTGATCCGCGCCCATCATGAAGCCTTCGATGGCAGCGGCTATCCCGATGGCTTGCGCGGCGAAAGCATTCCGCTGGGCGCGCGCATCGTCACCCTCGCCGATGCCTACGATGCGATGACCAGCGTGCGTCCCTATCGTGCCGCGATGGCGCGCGAGGCTGCGCTGGGCATCATCGAGAACCAATCGGGTGGCCTGGTCGATCCCTACGTGCTGCAGCGCTTCCATCGCCTGCTGGCGCTGGAGCCGGAGCTGGCCTGACTGACGCGCTGGCTGACCCGCCGGCCGACGCACGTGTATCGCGAACATCCCGCGCTGCGCGCGATAGTCAACCAGCGGTCGACGCTACCAGGCCGCCCCTCGCCACCGGGCCGGCAAACAAAAGGCCCGGCTTTCGCCGGGCCTTTCGCAATACGCATCACGTGCGATCGGTTACCAGATCACCACGCGCTTGTCGTCGGCACGCACCATCGCGTCGCCGGCCTTGCACTGGAACGCGGCAGCGAACGACGGCATGTTCGACGGCGCACCGTTGGCACGGAAGTTGGCCGGGGCGTGCGGATCGGTGTTCAAGCGCACGCGCAGTTCACCGTCGGTGAAGTTGCGACGCCACACGGTGGCCCAGTTCATGAAGAAGCGCTGGTCCTGGCTGTGGCCATCGACGTCGACGTTCGCCTTCGGGTCTTCCTTCAGCGCCATCTGCAGCGCGTCGTAGGCCACGGTCAGGCCGCCGAGGTCGCCGATGTTCTCGCCCAGGGTCAGCTTGCCCTTCACGAACACGCCCGGCACTGACTCATAGCCGTCGAACTGCGCGACCAGCTGGTCGGTGCGCTGGGTGAAGGCCTTGCGGTCGGCGTCGGTCCACCAGTTGTCGAAGTTGCCGTTGGCGGCGAACTGGCTGCCCGAGTCATCGTAGCCGTGCATCATCTCGTGGCCGATGACCGCACCGATGCCGCCGTAGTTCAGCGCCGGATCGGCCTTGGCGTCGAAGAACGGCGCCTGCAGGATTGCCGCCGGGAACACGATCTCGTTCTTGGTGGCGTTGTAGTAGGCGTTGACCGTCTGCGGGGTCATGCCCCACTCGGTCTTGTCCACCGGCTTGCCGATCTTGTCCAGCATGTAGCGGTAGTTGAACGCACGCGCCGCCTGCATGTTGCCCAGGTAGCTGTCGCCATTGGTCTGCAGGCCGGCCCAGTCACGCCACTTGTCCGGGTAACCGATCTTCGGGGTGAAGCTGGCCCACTTTTCCAGTGCCTTCTTCTTGGTCTCTTCGCCCATCCACGGCAGCTGCTCCAGGCGCGCCTTCAGCGCTACCGAGAGATTCTCCACCAGGTGCTGCATGGCCACCTTCGACTCGGCCGGGAACACCGCGTCGACGTAAAGCTGGCCCAGCGCTTCACCCATGCCGCCGTTGACCGACTCCAGCACGCGCTTCCAACGCGGCTGCATTTCCTTCTGGCCACGCAGGGTGGTGCCGTAGAAGTCGAAGTTGGCCTTCTCGAACGAGCTGCTCAGGTACGGCGAAGCGTCATCGATGGTGTGGAAGCGCAGGTAGGCCTGCCAGGTGCTGGCTGGCACGTCGGCCAGCATCTTGTCCATTTCACCGAAGAAACCCGGCTGGGCCAGCGAGAACTTCTGCGCGGCCGGCACCTTCAGGGTGTCGAACAGCGCGGTCCAGCTGAAGTTCGGGGTCAGCCTGTCGGCGTCGGCCGCGCTGAGCGGGTTGTAGCGCTTGGCCGGGTCACGCATTTCGATGCGCGACATCGAGGCCTTGGCCAGGCGGGTTTCGAAGGCCATCACGGCCTTGGCCTGCTCGGTGGCCTGTGCAGCATCCACGCCGGACAGGGTCAGCACCTGCGCGATGTAGGCCACGTAGGCATCGCGGATCTTGGCCTGCGCGTCGTCGAAGTAATAGCCCTTCTCCGGCAGGCCGAGGCCGCCCTGGCCGACGTAAGCGATGACGTTGGCCGAATCCTTGTAGTCGGCATTGGCAAACAGCGAGAACAGCACGCCCTTGCCCTCAGCCTGGCTGTCGCGCAGGTACTGGGTGATGGCGGCGGTGTCATTCAGCGCGGCGATCTTGTCCAGCTGCGGTTGCAGCGGCGCCAGGCCTGCGGCTTCGATCTTCGCTTCGTCGTTGCCGGTCTTCCAGATGTCACCGATCTTGGCTTCCACCGAGCCGGCCTTGGCCTGGCTGGCGGCGGCCTGCTGCACCAGCGCGTGCTGCACTTCCAGCGAGCGCTCGCGCAGGATCTCGAAGCTGCCCCAGGTAGTCTGGTCGCCCGGCACCGGGTTGGCCTTCAGCCACTTGCTGTTGACGAAGCCATTGAGGTCGGTACAGGCCGAAATGGCCGGGTCCAGATCGGCGCTGTTGAGCGAGATCAGCGGCGTCTTGATCTGCGACTGATCGAAGGCCGGCTTGGCATCGGCAGTGGCGGCCGGTGCGGTTTCGTTCTTGCCACAGGCGGCCAGCGAGGCGGCGATGGCGATCGTCAGGCCCAGCGGGACCAGATTGCGGACGTTCATGAGGCTCTCCTGCGGGTAATTCCACAGGGTAGCCGGGGAGGCCCGCGGCAGGGACCGGCCAAAGGTCACAGGGCCTGCCCCTCTATCGTCGAGCATGGCTCGACTCTACAAAAACGAAGGCCGGCTTGCGCCGGCCTTCTTCTTATTTCGCCTTGCCCTGGTTGGCCACCGCTTCTGCGGCCTTGCGCGCCGCTTCCGGGTCGCCCAGGTAGCGGAACGACTTCACCGTCAGGTCGTCGTTCAACTCGAACAGCAGCGGGATACCGGTCGGGATGTTCAGCTCGAGGATTTCCTCGCGCGAGACGTTGTTGAGGTACTTGTACAACGCGCGCAGCGAGTTGCCGTGGGCGGTGACCAGCACGGTCTTGCCGTCCTTCAGCTGCGGCGCGATGGCGTCGTGCCAGTACGGCAGCACGCGGTCCAGCGTGGTCGCCAGCGATTCGGTGCCCGGCAGCGCGTTGCGGTCCAGGCCGGCGTAGCGGCGGTCATGGATCGGGTGGCCCGGATCTTCCAGTTCCATCGGCGGCGGCGGGATGTCGTACGAGCGACGCCACACCTTGACCTGCTCCTCGCCATGCTTGGCCGCAGTCTCGGCCTTGTCCAGGCCCTGCAGGCCGCCGTAATGGCGCTCATTGAGGCGCCAGGACTTGTTCACCGGCAGCCAGTCCTGTTCCATCTCGGCCAGCGCACCCTGCAGGGTGTGGATGGCGCGCTTGAGCACCGAGGTGTGGGCGACATCGAACTGCAGGCCTTCCTCGCGCATCAGGCGGCCGGCGGCGACCGCTTCCCGGCGCCCCTGCTCGGTGAGGTCGACATCGACCCAGCCGGTGAAGCGGTTGTCCAGGTTCCACTGGCTCTGGCCATGGCGCAACAGTACGAGTTTACGGGTCACTGCAGGGTCTCCAACGCGAGGAAAGGCAGGCCGCCATTGTAGCCCCGGCCGCTGCTCACCGGGCCGTGGCGCCGCGCATGCAATGCTGTGGCCGATGAATACGATGATCGACCCCGGGCGCTGGGAAGGCAGCGTCAGCGCCGCCCGCGCGCAGCAGCTTCAGCTGGCCGGCCGGGTGGAACGCCAGGACCGCCTGCCCCGCAACGTGCGCTGGCTGGCCGGGCTGGATGTCGGCTTCGAGGAGGACGGCGCCATCACCCGCGCCGCTGCGGTATTGCTGGACGCAACGACGCTACGGCCTGTCGCGCAGGAGATCGCGCGCATTCCCACGGTGATGCCCTACATCCCCGGCCTGCTCAGCTTCCGCGAACTGCCCGCGTTGTTGGCCGCGTTGGCCTTGCTGCCGCGCACACCCGATCTGGTGTTCGTCGATGGTCACGGTATCAGCCATCCACGCCGACTGGGCGTCGCCGCGCACCTGGGCGTGGTCACCGACCTGCCGAGCATCGGCGTGGCCAAGTCGAAACTGGTGGGCCGCTTCGTCGAACCAGCCGCCGAGGCCGGTGCGCATACGCCGCTGCTGGACGGCGAGGAACAACTGGGTTGGGTACTGCGCAGCAAGGTGCGCTGCAAACCGTTGTTCGTGGCCGGCGGCCATCGGGTCAGCGCGGATACCGCGCTGGACTGGGTGCAGCGCACACTGCGTGGCTACCGCCTGCCGGAGCCGACCCGGCTGGCGGATCGGCTGGCCTCGCGCCGGGACGAATGACCGCAGCGGGCATTCCCGGCGCGGCCTTCGATTTCGATCAACGATGCACGTGGCCGCGATGGCCCTGCGCATCCTCGCCGTGGTCGTGGCCTTCATGGCCCTCGTGGTCGCCGCCCTTGGCCGGCGCCGGCTCACCACAGGCCTCGCCGCAGTGGTCCGCCTCGATCTGCAGCGTCACGTGTTCGATGCCGAAGTCATCGTGCAGGCGGCCGCCCAGTTCACGGCGCAGCGCATCGGCATCGGTGCCGTCGCGCATCACGATGTGCGCGGTCAGTGCCGGCGTGCTGGAAGCCAGCGCCCACACATGCAGGTCATGCACGTCCAGCACGGCCGCGTGGCCGGACAGGCTGTCGCGCACCTTGGCCACGTCCATGCCCTTGGGCACGCCTTCCAGCAGCACGTTGATCGCCTCGCGCATCAGCACGTAGGTGCGCGGCAGTACCCACAGGCCGATCAGCACGGCCAGGATCGGGTCGATCGGCTTCCAGCCGGTCCACTTGATCAACAACGCGCCGGCGATCACCGCCACCGAGCCCAGCATGTCCGCCCACACTTCCAGGTAGGCGCCCTTCACGTTGAGGCTCTCGCCGCTGCCGGCCTGCAGCAGGCGCATCGAGATCAGGTTGATGATGAGGCCCGCGGCGGCGATCACCAGCATGCCGGAGGAAGCGATCTCCTGCGGCTCGCGGAAACGCCCCACCGCCTCCCACAGGATGTAGGCGGCGACCACGAACAGCATCGCGCCGTTGATCATCGCGCCCAGCGCTTCCAAGCGTGCATAGCCGTAGGTGCGGCGCGCGTCCGGCGGGCGCCGGCTCAGCCGCACCGCCACCAGCGCGATCATCAGCGCCAGCGCATCGGTGGCCATGTGTGCGGCATCGGACAGCAGCGCCAGGCTGTTGGTCCAGAACGCGCCCACCACTTCGACGACGAGGAAGGTGGAGGTCAGGCCGAGCGCCCACCATAGGGGTTTCTCGTGGCGGATCTGGGATGGCAGGTGATCGTGGTCGTGGCCCATGGCAACAGCTCCTTTGCGATGGGAGGCAGGCTACGCGTGCGTGCGTAGGGAAACTATCACGGTGTTTATAACATTGCAGGCCACGCGGTCCCTCATCGGGCCGGGCCCGGCGCTACTGGAGCCCGTCCGGTGGCGCCAGTCCCGCCCCGGCGATCACAGCGGAGCGAAGTCCGCGTCCGGTCAGAATCCGAAGCGCAGGCTGGCCCAGTACGCGCGACCCGGCTCGTTGTAGGTCGCCGCACCGGCATCGCTGCTGTTGGCTTCGCGGAACAGGCGCTTGTCGGCCAGGTTGTTCACACCGAAGCCGAAGCTGACCGTCTCGGTCACCCTGTAGCGCGCGCTCACGCCCCAGATGTTGTACGCCCCGCGATCCTGCAGCGCGAGCGACGGATCGCAGGTGCCGGTGCAGCGCGGATCATTGTTGATGTTGGTGGTGGCCGGCTTCTGCCTGCCATAGAAGGTACCGGTCAGCAGCAGCGACAGCTTGTCGGTGGCCTGCCAGTCCAGCATGGTGTTGATCGTGTACTTCGGGATCACCGACAGCGGCTGGCGCGTGGTCTTGTTCTCGTTCTCCACCATGTAGGTGAAGTTGTTGCTCCACTTCAGGCGGTTGCCCTGCTCGCCCAGCAGCGGGATCACCAGGTTGCCTTCCAGCCCCTGCACGATCGCCTTCGGCGCGTTCTCCCAGCGGAAGATGCGGCCCCTGCCGTCGGCGGTCAGGCCGATCTGGTCGTAGCCGGCCTGGATCTTGTCCTTGTAGTCGTTGTGGAAGTAGGTCAGCGACGCCTGCCAGCCACTCTGCGGCGCCCACTCCACACCCAGTTCCTTGTTCAGGCTGGTTTCCGCCTTCAGGTCCGCATTGCCGCGCATGTAGCAGCCGGCCCCCAGGCTCGGCAACGCATTCGGGCAACCATTGCCGCGGGTGTAGTACAGGTAGTCCGGGTTGGACTGGTACAGGTTCGGTGCCTTGAAGGCGCGCGCGATGCCGCCCTTCACCACCCAGTCGCTGTTGATGCGGAACTGCGCGTTGAGGCTGGGGCTGGTGTTGTTGCCGAACTGGCTGTGGTGGTCGAAACGCAGGCCCGGGGTGACGATCCAGCGCTCGCCCAGGTAGATGTTGTCTTCCACGAACACCGCAGTGGTCTGCGCATCGGCTTTGCCGCGTGCACGGTCGGCCGACAGGCCGGGGAAACCGCCGCCGCTGCTGCTGGACTGGCTCATCGAGTACGGATCGGTCAGGCGGCTGTCGAGGTATTCAAAGCCCAGCGTCCAGATGTTCTCGGCGCCGCCCAGCGTGGTCGGGAAGCTCACTTCGCCATCCAGCTGGTAATTGCGCAGGCGCGAGGTCGACCAGTCGGTGCCGTTGAAGCTGCCTTCCGGGCCACCGGCCAGGCCTTCATTGATGCGCGAGTTGTTCACCGCCTCGACCGCGGCCGTGAGCCGCGAGGTCACGTCGCCCCAGCGGCCACGATGGGTGATCGCACCGGTGTTGCGGTACATGCGGTTGGTTTCCGCCTTGCCGTCGGCCAGCGCGGCCAGATCGACACCGGTCGAGGTGCCGGTGGTGCTGACGGCGCGGTCGCCGGCATAGATGTTGCCCTGGCGGCTGGTGCCGGCTTCGAACTCGACCACCTGGTCGGCGGTGAGGTCCCAGCGCAGCAGCGCGTTGATGTCACGGTTCTTGACGCCTTCGCGGCCAGCCGGCGGTACGGCATTCGGGTTGGTCGCGTACTGGCGGTTGAGGTCCAGCGAATCGGCGTCGGTCTTGTTGAGGTTGCCGTACAGCCGGAATGACAGGGTGTCGGTCATCGGGCCGCTCAGCTGCAGGCCGACGCGCTCGCTGCCGCCTTCGGCGCTGTGCTCGGGCACCAGGCCATACAGGTCAACCGCGCCGGTCAGGTCGCCGGTCGGGCGCTTGGTGATGATGTTGACCACGCCGCCGGAAGCGCCGGAACCGTAGCGGGCTGCCGCCGGTCCGCGCAGCACTTCGATGCGCTCGATCATCTCCGCGGGGACCCAATTGGTGTCGCCGCGCGTGTTGCGCTCACCGCTGCGACCCATGCGTACGGCGTCACGCGCACCGATGCGCTTGCCGTCGACCAGGATCAGGGTGTTTTCCGGGCCCATGCCGCGCAGGTCGATCTGGCGGTTGTTGCCGTACTGGCCCGAGGCGCTGTTGCCGGTCAGGTTGACGCCCGGCATGGTGCGCAGCAGTTCGGCGATGTCGTTGGCCGGCGGGCGCTTGGCGATGTCCTCGGCGGTGATGGTCGAGGTGCCCAGCGCCTGCCGCGCGATCTGCGAGGCAGTGACGTGCACCGTGTCGATATCGGTTGCGTCGGTTTCGGCCTGGGCGGTCAGGGCGCTGCCCGCCAGCAGGGCGACAACGGCGAGCGCCAGCGGGCGCGGCGAAAGTACAACGGCTCGGGACATGATCTGGACCTTCTGGCAGGGCAACGGGGCCTCTGGCAAAGGGCTTGAGGCAACGACGAGGGGGGAGGCGGAGCGTCGCTGCAGTCGCCTGCGGCCCGTTCCGTGCGCGCATTCTCCCATTAATGCGATTGATTCTCAAATGCGTTCACTCATTGCAGCAGCAGGCGCGATGTGCTTTGCGCACCGAGCAAGCCTGCATCGCGCTTAAACTGGCCGGCTCACCCGCCATCAACTGCACGCCACCGCGGCCGATACCGGTGGTTTGCCGTACGCAGCCAGAGATCGACGTGGAACCACCCCAATTGGACGATGCCAGCCAGCCGTTGGCCGAGGCGTGGCAGCATTGCCTGCAACAGGCCGGCCCGGCCGCCACCGCGCTGTTGCGCGCCGCTGCCACCGACGCCCCACCCGCGCTGGCCCAGCGCTTCTACGAAGTGCTGCTGCAGGATGCACGGGCACGCCGCTTCCTGTCCCACGAGCAGGTCAAGCAGCGCCTGCAACCGGCCATGCAGCGCTGGCTGGTGCAGTTGCTGACCACCGACGCCGCCGGCATCGCCACCACCGTGGCCTCGCAACGGGTGATCGGTGATGTGCACGCGCGGGTCGGCATTCCTGTCGACCTGGTGACCCGTGGTGCGCGCGTGCTCAAGCACGAGCTGTTCGTGCGCCTGCGCGACACTGCGCCCGACAGTGCCACCGCCTTCGCCGCCATCGACTGCCTCAGCGCGATCATGGACATCGCCATGGAAGGCATGACCCTGGCCTACACCCACGCGCGCGAACGCTCCACCCGTGCCGATGCGGCCTACCGGTTGTTCTCGCTGGTGCAGAACGTCAGCACCGAACGCGAGCGCCAGCGCGCCCTGCTGCTGGACTGGGAGAACGCCCTGCTGTACGCCCTGGCCGGCCATGTGCAGGGCAGCGACAGTGCCAGCCTGGCCAGCTCCGAGTTCGGCCTGTGGTTCACCCACAAGGGCATCCCCAGCTTCGGTGAAAGCAGCGAGACCCAGCAGGTCGGGCAGTTGATGGCGCGTATCGATGACAACCTGCAGCGCGCGAACAGCGATGCTGCACAACGCTTGGCGGTGCTGCCTGTCATCCGCGAAGACCTGGCAGCCATCCGCACGCTGATGACACTGCTGTTCGAGCGCATCGGCGAACTGGATGCCGGCAGCGACGCCCTGACCAATCTGCTCAACCGCCGCTTCCTGCCCACGGTGCTGCGCCGGGAGATCGAGCTGGCCACCCGCAACCACACGCCGTTCTCGCTGCTGCTGCTCGATCTGGATCACTTCAAGGCCATCAACGACGGCCACGGCCATGATGCCGGCGACCGCGCGTTGCAGCACGTGGCCGGCCTGCTCGGCCAGCTCACCCGCGGCAGCGATTATCTGTTCCGCTATGGCGGCGAAGAATTCGTGGTGGTGCTGGTCGCGGCCAGCGAATCGCAGGCCGAAGTGATTGCCGAAAGCCTGCGCCGGCAGATTGCACAGTCGCCGGTGGCCCTGGCCAATGGACAGGTACTGGCGCTGACCGCCAGCATCGGCGTGGCCGGCCATGACGGCCACCCGGATTACGAGCGGCTGATGGCGCGCGCCGACGCCGCGATGTACGAGGCCAAGCGCAGCGGCCGCAACCGCGTGGTGGTGGCCAGCGACGCGCTGCAGGAGGCGCCGGGACGGCGCGCATTGCAGCGGTAGCGTCAGCGCCGGACGGGCGTGTCACTCCGCAGGGGCACGCCGCGGTATGCACCACATCCCCACCACAGCAGCGCCAGCATTGCGATGCCCGCCCCCAGCAGGCACACCGCGGCCCAGCCATGCCGGGCCTGCACCCAGGGCCCGGCCGCCGCACCGATGCCGCTGCCCACCGCGTAGAACAGCATGTACAGCGCCACCAGGCGCCCATGCTGTTCAGCCGGCGCACGCAGCAGCAAGGCCTGGTTCGACACGTGCAGTGCCTGCCCACCGAGGTCGAGCACGACCACGCCCAGCAGCAGCAGGGACACTGACTGTTGAAGGCCCAGCAGCGGCCACCAGGCAAGCAGCATCAACACCAGCGCGCCAATGCTGACCCGATGGGCGAAGCCACGATCCATCCAGTGCCCCACACGCGCCGCCATCAGCGCGCCGAGCACACCGGCCAGGCCAAGGGCACCGATGGCGGCGGTCGACCAGCTCAACGGCGGTGCCGACAGTGGCAGCGGCGCCGCTGCCCAGAACACATTGAGACCGGCAAACAGCAGCAGCGCCAGCGGACCACGCTCGCGCAGCGTTCGATCCCGCCGCAGCATGCCCAGCATCGAGCGCAGCAGCGCCGACCAGCGCGGCGGTATCGCCGGCACCGGAACCGCCGGCAGCCGCCGCCACAGCACCCCTGCCAGAGCTGCCATCACCAGCGCTGAAAGCAGATAGACCGCCCGCCAGCCAGCGCTGGCCGCCACCACGCCCGATACCACGCGCGCCAGCAGCAGGCCGATGAACACTCCCCCCTGCACCACGCCCACGCTGCGACCGCGCTGCTCGGGCGGCGACAACGTGGCGGTATAGGCGATCAACCCCTGGGTCAGCGCCGTGCCCAGCAGCCCGGCCAGCAGCATGCCCGACAGCAGCCACACTGCGCTGCGTGCCGCCGCCAGCCACACCAACGCCACCACCAGTGCCATCAGCTGCAACCGCAGCAGCCGGCGGCGGTCACCGCGGTCAGCCAGTGGAAGCAGTCCGAGCAGCGCCAGCACGCTGCCAGCCTGGGTAGCGGCCAGTACCGCGCCCGCCACCGCGCGATCCAGCGCGAACGCCTGCGCCAGCTGGTCCAGCAGAGGCTGGGCGTAATAGACGTTGGCGACGCTGGCGCCTGCGGCAACGGCCAGCAGGACCAGCAGTGGTCGTGGAATGGATTCGGCCTTCATGATGTGGTTGCAAATTGAAACTTGATGCAGGCTAGCTACATTGGTTTTAAACTGCAACTACATTCGGAGATACCCGCCATGCACGCTGACAGTCCCTGCCCCGTCGCCCGCAGCGCCGACCTGTTGGGTGATCGTTGGTCGCTACTGGTGATCCGCGATGCCTTCGATGGCGTCCGCCGCTTCGGCGACTTCCAGCGCAGCCTCGGCGCGGCGCGCAACATCCTCAGCGATCGCCTGCGCAGGCTGGTCGAGGCCGGCATCCTGCAGCTGCAGCCGGCCTCCGATGGTTCGGCCTACCAGGAATATGTGCTCACCGCCGCCGGACTGGAGCTGTTCCCGCTGCTGGTCGCGCTGCGCCAATGGGGCGAGCGCCATCGCTTCGAGTCCGGCGAAGCGCATTCGCAGCTGATCGAATCGAGCACACGGCGGCCGCTGCCCTACATGCAGCCGCGTGGGCGCGATGGCCAGCCGCTGCAGGCTGCCGCCACCCGCGTGCGCAAGCTCAAGGACGATGGGCGCGTGGCCTGATCCGCCCATTCGCGCACACCACCGCACGGCCATGCCGGGTAGCATCGGGCCTTTCCGCCGCTGGATGCCGCCGATGTCGCGCTACCGCCCCTTCCTGTCGACCGCCCTGCTGCTGGCCTGCGCCACGGGAACCCTGCAGGCCCGCGAGGTCGCCGCACCGGCCGCCCATGTGGAGGCCGATGGCCCCTATGTGTTCCGCCAGGGCAACCAGCTGCAGGCCAAGTGGATCTGCACCGACAAGGTCGAGTCGCGCACGCTGGCCATTGGCGCAGCAGGTACCGATGTCGCGCCGCGCTGCGGGTACGCGCACACCGTGCACGTGGCCGCATCCACTGCGCCCTCGGTCTCCGTGCTGCCGGCGGTGCCGCGCATCGTGGCGCTGTCCGACATCCATGGCCAGTACGGTCTGCTGGTACGCCTGCTGCGCGCCAACAAGGTGATCGATGCCCAGGACCGCTGGGCCATGGGCAGGGACACCCTGGTCATCGCCGGTGATGTGTTCGACCGCGGCCCGCAGGTGACCGAAGCGTTCTGGCTGCTGTATGGCCTTCAGCAGCAGGCCGCCGCTGCCGGTGGCGCGGTGCACTTCGTGCTCGGCAACCACGAGACCATGGTGCTGTACGACGATCTGCGCTACGTCAACCCGAAGTACCTGCGCAGCGCGCAGCTGCTCGGCCGTAGCTACCCCCAGCTGTACGCCGCAGATTCGGTGATCGGCCAATGGCTGCGCACCCGCCCGGTGCTGCTGAAGATCGGTGACACCCTGTTCCTGCATGGCGGCATCTCGCCCGAGGCGGTGGCACTGGCACTGGACCCGGCGCGCACCAACGCGGCCTACCAGGCCTCGCTGGGCCTGCCCAAGGCCGAAGTGAAGGCCGACCCCGCCACCGCGCCGCTGTATGACGGCAAGACCAGCCCGATCTGGTACCGCGGCTATTTCGACGGGCGCCTCGACACGGCGGGCGTGCAGGCGGTACTGGACCGCCTGCAGCTGAAGCGCATCGTGGTTGGCCATACCTCGATGCCGCACGTCAGCAGCTTCCATGGCGACCGCGTGATCGCGATCGACAGCAGCATCAAGAACGGCGAGAACGGCGAGCTGCTGTTCATCGAAAACGGCGCACTCAGCCGTGGCCTGCTGGACGGCTCACGGGTGCCGCTGGCGCCGGGCGAACCCGGCCTGCAGGACTGAATGGCGGGACAGCGCGGCGGCGGCCGACCGTGCCGCGCTGCTCCACCTTCACCCGGTTTGCGGCTACCCTCGGCAGCCGAGAGGCCCACCCCGTCCATCCGGAGGGCCTGACCGTTACAGGAGCCCCCGCGCATGCGCGTATTGATTGCTGAAGACGACCCGGACATTGCCTCCGGCCTGTGCGCCTCGTTGCGCCGGCAGGGGCATGTGGTCGACCACGTCGACAATGGCGCGCACGCCGATGCTGCGCTGGGCTCCACCCAGTACGCGCTGCTGGTGCTGGACCTGGGCCTGCCACAACTGGATGGCCGCGACGTGCTGCAGCGCCTGCGCCAGCGCGGTGATGGCCTGGCGGTACTGGTGGTGACCGCGCGCGATGGCCTGGCCGAGCGCGTGCGCGTGCTCGACCTCGGTGCCGATGACTATCTGGTCAAGCCGTTCGCGCTGGACGAATTCGAAGCGCGCGTGCGTGCGCAGCTGCGCCGGGTCACCAGCAATGGCAATCCGGACCTGCGCATCGGCCGCCTGCGCCTGGACCTGGCCGGTCACCGGGTGTGGATCGATGACCAGTCGCTGGAACTGACCGCGCGGGAGTTCGGCCTGCTGTCGGCACTGGCGGTACGCGCCGAGCGCATCGTCTCGCGCGCGCAGCTGGTGGAGGCGCTGTGCGACTGGGGCCAGGACCTGACCGACAACGGCCTGGACATCGCCCTGCACCGCCTGCGCCGCAAGCTGCAGCCGGGCGGCATGGGTATCCGCACCGTGCGTGGGCTGGGCTACATGCTGGAAGACGGGCAGGACGACAGCGCCCCGTGATCAGCGGACCGCCCAGCCTGCGCCGGCGCCTGCTCGCCTTCCTGGCGTTGCCGATGCTGGGCCTGCTCATCTTCAATACGATCCTGGCCTATTACGTTGCGCTGGACTATTCCAACCGTATCCACGACCGCAACCTGATCGACGATACGCATTCATTCGCGCAGATGCTGAGCACCATGCCG
The DNA here is from genome assembly GCF_059369755.1 of Stenotrophomonas sp. YJH_SMC_57. Classification (NCBI taxonomy): domain Bacteria; kingdom Pseudomonadati; phylum Pseudomonadota; class Gammaproteobacteria; order Lysobacterales; family Lysobacteraceae; genus Stenotrophomonas; species Stenotrophomonas sp. YJH_SMC_57. The sequence continues at coordinate 151,043 of NZ_JCAFSZ010000005.1, read as the reverse complement.
GTGACCAGCGACCTGTCACCGCAGGCGCGCTTCCTGATCGAATACGATCCCGACGGCCATCGCTATTTCAACGTCGACAGCAGCCGCAAGGGCACCCTCAGCGGCAACGCCGACTTCAGCCCATACGCGCCGTCGCAGGACTGCGCGGGCGTGCATCCGGCGCTGTATGACGGCAATCTCAACGGCCAGCAGGTGCGCATGGCCACCGTCTGCACCCAGGCGATGAATGATCCGCAGGACCAGCTGGCGGTGACCGTCGCCGAAAGCATGGCCGACCGCCGCCAGCGCGCGCGCGAGATCCTGATGATCATCATCCCGCTGATGACCATGCTGGCGCTGGGCACCGCCGCCCTGGTCTGGTTCGGCGTGACCTACGGCCTGCGCATCCTGACCCCGCTGAGGACCCGCCTGGCACAGCGCCGCGGCGAACTGGCGCCGATTTCCGATGCCGACGTGCCGGAAGAGATCCAGCCGCTGATCAGCACCATCGACGATCTGTTCGCACGCCAGGCCGAGATGATCACCCTGCAGAACCGCTTCATCGCCGATGCCGCCCACCAGCTGCGTTCGCCGCTGGCCGGCATGGCCCTGCACGTGGACCAGGCGCTGGCGCATGGCGACCCGGACACCGTGCGCGAGGCCCTGCAGCACATCCGCCGGCTCAACCAGCGCACCGCCCGGGTCAGCACCCAGCTGCTGGCGCTGAGCCGGGCGCAGACCGTGCCGGACACGGTGGAAGCGCTGGACCTGTGCGAACTGGTCCCGCAATGGGTCGGCATGCGCGTGCCGGAGGCGATCCGCGATGGCATCGACCTCGGCTACCGCGGCAGCAGCCAGCCGCTGCGCGTGCTCGGCAACGGCGCCATGCTGCAGGAGGCGCTGGACAACCTGATCGACAACGCCCTGCGCTATGCCGGCCGTGATGCCACCGTCACGGTCGGCGTGCACGCGCTGGATGACAATGACGTCGAACTGTACGTGGAAGACAACGGCCCCGGCGTGCCCGAGGACGTGATGCCCCGGCTTGGCGAACGCTTCTTCCGTGCCCCCGGCACCGCTGCCAGCGGCACCGGGCTGGGGCTGGCCATCGCCCATGAGGCGGTGGAGCACTTCGGCGGCCGCCTGGCCTTCCTCAACCGGCCCGGCGGCGGGCTGAAGGTGGCCATCACGCTGCCGCTGCTGAAGGCCCCCTGACCCGGCCCGGGGCGTTGAAAGGCTGGTGAAAATCGCGCTTGCGATCCTGCCATCCCCACTGCCGTCCCGGAGCCGCCAGGTGACCGAATCGCACGACTTCTTCCTCCCCGGTGGCCCGCAGGGCGTGCTGCTGGTGCATGGCCTGACCGGCACCCCGGCGGAAATGCGCATGCTGGGCAAGGGCCTGAACAACGCGGGATTCACCGTGCACGGCGTGCAGCTGCCCGGCCATTGCGGCACCGTGGATGACCTGCTGGCGACCACCTGGGAGCAGTGGTACCAGGGCGTGGAAGATGCGGCGGCCACTCTGCGTGGCAAGGTCGACCAGCTGTTCGTCGGTGGCCTGTCGATGGGCGCGGTGCTGTCGCTGGCACTGGCCGCGCGCCGCCCGGAGTGGGTGTCCGGCGTCGGCGTGTATGGCGCCACCTTCCGTTACGACGGCTGGAACATCCCGGCCGTGGCCCGCTTCTCGTTCCTGCTGCCGTGGTTCAAGCGCTTCAACATCGGCCGCGACCGCATGTTCATGGAGGAGCCGCCGTACGGCCTGCGTGACGAACGCCTGCGCGCGCAGGTCAGCGCCGCCATGCTGTCCGGCGACAGCGCCGCCGCCGGCCTGCCTGGCAACCCCTGGCATGCCCTGGCCGAAATGCGTGCACTGAGCCACTGGACCCGCCGCCACCTGCACCAGGTGACTGCCCCGTGCCTGGTGATGCACGCCCGTGAGGATGATGTGGCCAGCATGGGCAATGCCGAACTGGTGATGTCGCGGGTCAGTGGCCCGAAGGAGCTGGTGGTGCTGGAAGACAGTTACCACATGATCACCATCGACCGCGAACGCCGCGACGTCATCCGCCGCAGCGCGCGCTTCTTCACCGAGATCGGTGAACGCAGCGGCGTGCTCAAGGCGGTGGCCTGAGATGGGGGCACTCGCCACCCTGCTGTGGCTGGCCAACGTCGTGCTCGATACCGGTGGCCAGCTCGCCTTCAAGGCTGCGGCCAGCGACCCGCAGGACGGCGAAGGACTGCAACGCTGGAAACACATGCTCAGCCGCCCCTGGCTGTGGATCGGCATCGCCTGCTATGTGCTTGAGTTCGTCGCCTGGATCGCCTTCCTGTCACTGGTACCGCTGTCCAAGGGCGTGCTGCTGGGCTCGATCAACATCGTGGCGCTGATGATCGCCGGCCGCTTCCTGTTCCGCGAGAAGCTCACGCCGCTGCGGGTCACCGGCATGCTGCTGGTCACTGCGGGCGTGGCGGTGGTGGGGGCCGGCTCATGAGGCGCCTGTATGTGATCGGTTTCCCGCTGCTGATGGCCTTCGACACGCTGGCCCAGCTGTGCTTCAAGTATGCCGGCGATGCCGCGCTGCCGGTCGAGGCCAACAGCGCGTGGCTGCTGCGCGTGCTGTCGCAGCCGTGGGTGTACGGCGCCATCCTCGGCTACATCGGTGCGTTCTTCACCTGGATGAGCCTGCTGCGCCATGCGCCGATCGGCCCTGCGTTCGCCGCTTCGCACCTGGAAGTGATCAGCGTGCTGCTGCTGTCGGCCTGGCTGTTGAACGAGCCGCTGACCCTGCATCACCTGGTCGGTGCGGTACTGATCGTGGCCGGTATCGTCTGCCTGGGCCGTGCCGAAGCAGACGACCCGCACAGCCCCGCCGAAAGCACCGCATGAGCGCGTTGCGATGAGCCTGTTCGCGCGCGAACTGCCACCGACCGCAGGCCTGCCGATGCAGGCCAGCGACTTTCTTCCCGGTGGTGGCGACCTGCGCGCGATCCTGGCCAACCAGCTGGGCACACCGCCGCTGCAGCTGACCTGCTCCGGTACCCACGCGCTGCTGATTGCACTGCGCACCCTGCGCAAGCGCGCGCCCAAGCGCGACACCGTGATCCTGCCGGCCTACACCTGCCCGCTGGTGCCGATCGCGGTGCACAGCCTGGGCCTGCGCGTGCAGCTGTGCGATACCCGCCACGGCCACTTCGACTTCGATCCCGGCCAGCTCAAACGGCTGGCCGATGCGCGCACGCTGGCGATCCTGCCGACCCACCTGGGTGGCCGCATCGCCGACGTCGAGCTGGCCTGCGAGATTGCACGCGGCGCGGGTGCCTGGGTCATCGAGGATGCCGCGCAGGCACTGGGTGCCCGGATCGGCAACAGCAGTGTCGGACTGCGCGGCGATATCGGTTTCTTCAGCCTGGCCGCTGGCAAGGGACTGAGCCTGCACGAAGGCGGCCTGCTGGTCAGCCGTGACGACGAGCTGCGTGCCGCGCTGGCAGGACATGCTGCCGAACAGGTGCGTTCCAGCCTGCGCTGGGAGCTGCTGCGCAGCGTGCAGCTGCTCGGCCTGGCGGCCTGCTACCGACCTTCGCTGCTGTCGCTGGTATACGGCAATCCACTGCGCAGCGCGCTGCAGCGTGGCGACCTGGAAGAAGCGGTCGGTGACATTTTCCCGCTGCAGATTCCACAGCACCGGGTCAGCCAGTGGCGGCAGAACATCGGTGCCCATGCCGCGCGGCGATTGCCGGCCTTCCTGCAGGCCGGGCGCCTGCGCGCGTTGCAGCTGCGCGTGCAGCTGGCCCAGCTGCCGGCGGTGGAGGTGGTCGATGGCCTCGCTGGTACCGGTGGCACCTGGCCGATGCTGATGCTGCTGCTGCCCAGCCAACGTGCCCGCGATGCCGCACTGAAAAACCTGTGGCCGCGCGGCCTCGGCGCCAGCCGCATGTTCATCCATGCGCTGCCCGACTACGCCTACCTGCGCGGCATCGTGCCGATGGCCGACGTGCCCAACGCACGCGACTTCGCCGCACGCATGCTGACGCTCGGCAACAGCGCCTGGCAGACCCGTGAAGAGACCTCGGAAATCCTGCGGGCGCTGGCTGATGCCCAAGCGTGAAAGCCGCTCCTGCCGGGCGTTTCGCGCATTCAGCAACGTCACTTCCTGAACGCTTTCCCCACCCGGAAATGAAGGCTTTCAACAGGAAAGGAACGAGAAAGGCGGCCTGCCTACATTGAGCCTGCCCCGGCACCGTGCCGGACGCCTTTCCCATCGACGGACCTGCCCATGCACTGGAGCATCCTGTGTGACTTCGACGGCACCATCAGCCTCGAAGATGTCATCGACTCGCTGCTGGAGAAGTACGGCCAGCCGGGCTGGCAGGAACTGGAAGAACAGTGGAAGTCGGGAAAGATCGGCTCGCGTGAATGCATGCAGGGCCAGGTGCGGCTGCTGAAGCTGGACCCGGCCATGCTTGATGCGCACCTGGACCAGGTGCAGATCGATCCGGGCTTCGCTGCCTTCGTCGCCCGCGCCGAGCAGCTGGGCCTGCCGCTGCGCATCGTCAGCGACGGCTTGGACTATGCGATCCACCGCATCCTCGCCAACCACGGCCTGTCGCGGCTGCCGGTAGTGGCCAACCACCTGCGCTGGTGTGAAGACCACTGGGAACTTGAATCGCCCTACCAGTCCGAAGGGTGCCGCAGCGGCACCTGCAAGTGCACCTGCGCTGCGCAGGCACGTGCCAACGAAGCACCGCGCGTGCTGATGATCGGCGACGGCAGCTCGGACTTCTGCGTGTCGGAGGATGCCGACTTCGTGTTTGCCAAGCGCCGCCTGATCACCCATTGCACCCATGCCGGCATCGAACATGCCGCGATCGATACCTTCCACGATGCCATCGCGCTGTTGCCGCGCCTGCTTGATGGCAGCCTGCTGCAGCCACGTCGCATCGACGCCAGCCCGCAGCCCACTGCACTGCCCCTGCTGCTGGCCACCGCCTGAGCACCTCCTTCCAGACCCGCTCCCCCGTTGCCCCCTTTCGAACGTCCTTCACGGAACCGAACTGCATGAACATTTTTGACAAGAATGCCGACGCCGCTGCCTCCGATGCGCAGCTGCTGGCCGACGAAGCCCGCTACAGCTCCTTCGGCGACACCGTCCACTACGTCGACCCGCCGAAGATCTTCCAGCGCGGCGAAGGCAGCTACATGTTCGATGGTGCGGGCGTGCCCTACCTCGACCTGCAGATGTGGTACTCGGCCTGCAACTTCGGCTACAGCAACAAGCGCCTGAACGATGCGCTGAAGGACCAGATCGACACCCTGCCGCAGGTCGCCAGCCAGTACCTGCACCCGACCCGCGTGCAGCTGGCCAAGACCATTGCCGTGGACATGCACGAGAAGTTCGGCCTCGACGGCCGCGTGCACTTCAATGTCGGCGGCGCGCAGGCCATCGAAGACTCGCTGAAGATCGTGCGCAACGCGCGCGGTGGCAAGAGCCTGATGTTCGCCTTCGAAGGCGGCTACCACGGCCGCACCCTGGGTGCCTCGTCGATCACTTCCAGCTACCGCTACCGCCGCCGCTACGGTCATTTCGGCGAGCGCGCGATGTTCATCCCGTTCCCGTACCCCTTCCGTCGCCCGAAGGGCATGACCCCGGACGAGTATTCCGACCACTGCGTGTGGCAGTTCGAGCGCCTGTTCGAAAGCGAATACAACGGCGTGTGGGATCCCAAGGTCGGCCAGGCCGAGTACGCCGCGTTCTACGTCGAGCCGATCCAGGGCACCGGCGGCTACGTGATTCCGCCGCGCAACTTCTTCACCGGCCTCAAGCGCGTGCTGGACAAGTACGGCATCCTGATGGTGGTCGATGAAATCCAGATGGGCTTCTGGCGCACCGGCAAGCTGTGGTCGATCGAGCACTTCGGCGTGACCCCGGACGTGCTGGTGTTCGGCAAGGCGTTGACCAACGGCCTGAACCCGCTGTCGGGCCTGTGGGCGCGCGAAGAGCTGATCAACCCGACCGTGTTCCCGCCGGGCTCCACCCACTCCACCTTCAACTCCAACCCGCTGGGCACCCGCCTGGGCCTGGAAGTGCTGAAGCTGGGCAAGGAAATGGACTACGAGCGCACCGTGCCGGAAAAGGGCGCGTACTTCCTCGACGGCCTGCGTGGCCTGCAGAAGCGCCACCCGGAAATCGGCGACGTCGATGGCCTGGGCCTGGCCCTGCGTGCGGAAATCTGCCAGACCGACGGCTACACGCCGAACAAGGAACTGCTGGACCGCATGGTCGACATCGGCCTGGCCGGTGACCTGCTGCACGATGGCAAGCGCATGGGCCTCGTGCTCGACGTGGGTGGCTGGTACAAGAACGTGATCACCTTCGCGCCGTCGCTGGACATCAGCTACGAAGAGATCGACCTGGCGATCACCCTGCTCGACCAGGCGCTGACCAAGGCCAAGGGCTGAGGTCGATGCGCTGCCGGTTCCCGTGCCGATGGAGATGACGTCACGTGCATCCAGCACTGCGCTGGAACCGGCCGCGCTGCTGGAGGGCTTCCTGGCCCACCCACCGCTCGGATTCGAAGCAGGCCGCCTGCCCAGCGGCCTGCCGACCTTCCGTGCGCCGCTGGACCTGACCACCACGATGGACGACGCACTGCGCGACAAGCTGCTTGGCCTGCCGCTGTCGCGCCTGTGGCGGCCATGGATCACCTGGCAGACCCGCTTCGTCGGTGCCACCAGCACCGAGTACACCCCGCTGCCGGCGCACGTCGCGCCTGAGGCGCTGGCCGAGGACGTGACGCGTCACGCGATCGGCGATACGCGGCTGCTGGTGGTCAAGGACCTGGCGATCGATTCGCCGCTGCTGGACGACGCCGCCAATGCACACAGCGGTGCCTTCCTGCAGGCGCTGCTGGCGCGTGGCTTCGTCGAACTGGAAGGCATGCCGCTGGCCTGGGTGGCGATCGATTTCGATTCGCTCGACGGCTATCTCGGCCGCCTGTCGTCTTCGCGTCGCAAGAACATCCGGCGCAAGCTGCGCTCGCGTGATGACCTGCAGATCGACTGCATCCGCACCGGTGATCCGGCGCTGGCCGACCCGCAGCTGCAGGCCGAACTGTATGCCCTGTACCTGGGCGTGTATGCGCAGAGCGCGGTGCATTTCGACCAGCTCGACCTGCCCTACTTCCAGCACCTGCTGGCCGACAGCCAGGGCCAGGGACGGATGTTCCTGTACCGCCACCAGGGCCAGCTGATCGGATGGAACCTGTGCTACGTGCACGCCGGCAAGCTGGTGGACAAATACATCGGACTGGCCTATCCGCAGTCGCGCGAGCACAACCTGTACGCGGTCAGCTGGATGCACAATCTCGCGTACGCGCTGCAGCACGGCCTGAGCCATTACGTGGCGGGCTGGACCGACTCGCGGATCAAGGCCGAACTGGGCGCGAGCTTCACTTCCACCCGGCATGCGATCCACGCGCGCTCACCGCTGCTGCGTGCCGCCCTGCGCAGGCTGGCGCCGCATCTGCAGGGCGAGCCTGATGGAGGCGGTTGAACGATGCCGTTGCGTTCCCCGCTGATCCTTGACCTGGATGGTGGCGTGCTGCCGCTGCCCCAGGCACAGACCCTGGCCCTGCCGCAGTGGCACGATCCGCTGCGCTTCGCCTGCAGCAATGCCATGCTGGACCGCTTCGCCGCCGACGTGCTGGCCCCGCTGCCTGCCCAGCTCGGCACGGTCATGCTCGGCAGTGGCGACTTCCATCACCTCAGCCTGCCGCTGCTGCGGCGCATGCGCGCGCAGGCACCGTTCCAGCTGGTGGTGCTGGACAACCACCCGGACAACATGCGCTTCCCGTTCGGCATGCACTGCGGATCGTGGGTGAACGCTGCCAGCAAGCTGCCGCAGATCGTGCACATCCACGTACTGGGCATCACCTCCAGTGACATCGGCCTTGGCCACGCCTGGGAGAATCACTGGCGTCCGCTGCTGGGCGGCCGCCTGACCTACTGGTGCATGGACGTGGACGTGAGCTGGGGCCACCGCCTGGGCATGGGTCACGCCTTCCGCCGTTTCGAACACCCCGAGGCACTGGTGGCGGCGTTCGCCGCCGAACAGGCCAAGTCGCCGCAACCCACCTACCTGTCCATCGACAAGGATGTGTTTGCCGAGGACGTGGCCCGCAGCAACTGGGATCAGGGCCGTTTCCAGCTGGAGGACGCGCTGGTGGTGATCGAGGCGCTGCGCGCCGGCGGCCTGGTCGGCAGTGACATCACCGGCGAAGTCTCGCTGGCCAACTACCGCAGCCGGTTCAAGCGCTGGCTGTCGTCGCTGGATGGCCAGCCCGACATCCCTGCCGACGATCTTCCCGTATGGCAGGCGCGGCACCAGCAGGTGAACCGCGAACTGCTGGCAGCGATGGCCGCGGTGCCGACCGCCTGCTGACCGCTTGCGGTCGCGCCGTCCGCTGGCCGGCGTGGCTTCGGTAGTGCCGGCCGCTGGCCGGCAATGCCAACCAAGATTGGCATCTACCAGACCAATGCCGGCCAGCGGCCGGCACTACACTGGATGCCTGCCCCCGGAGCCGCTGCCGTGCCCCAGACCGTCATTCCGCAACTGCGCATGCGCCATGCCGACACCAGCCTGCCGTTCTACGTGCAGGGGCTGGGTTTCGTGGTCGACTGGGAACACCGCTTCGAACCCGGCTTCCCGCTGTTCGCCCAGCTCACCCGCGACGGCCAGACGATCTTCCTCACCGAACACAGCGGCGACTGCGAAGTCGGCGGCGCGGTGTACTTCATCGTCGAGGATGTCGATGCACTGCACCGCGCCTTCAGTGCCGCAGGCGTCCCCATCGAGCAGCCGCCGCATGACACCGAATGGGGCATCCGCGAGATGCTGCTGCGTGACCCCGACGGCAACCGCCTGCGCTTCGCCACCCACGCAGACTGAACCCTGGCGGCTTGAGCTGGATATACGAAACATATACGCTTCGTATATTCACTTCCCCAGGACCTCCGATGGGCATCGTCAACATCGATGACACCCTGCACGACCAGCTGCGCCGTGCCTGCACCGTCTCCAGCCGCTCGATCAACGCCCAGGCTAATTTCTGGATCCGGGTCGGCATGCTGTGCGAGATGAATCCTACGCTGAGCTTCCAGGACATCGTCGCCAGCGAACTGCGCGCGGCCGGCGTGCAGCCACAGGCGCTGGCGCCCGGGCGGGCCTGACATGGCGATGATCAAGCAGCCGCACGAAATCGCACTGATGGCCGAATCCGGGCGCCTGCTGGCGCAGGTGTTCGCCGCGCTCGACCGGCTGCCGCTGCAGGGCCGCAGCACCATGGAAATCAACGATTTCGTCGAGCGCATGATCGTCGATGAACTCCATGCGCGGCCGGCCAGCAAGGGCCAGTACGGCTTCCCGTACGTGCTCAACACCTCGATCGACAACGTGATCTGCCACGGCGTGCCCAGCACTGACGACGTGCTGCGCAACGGCCAGATCGTCAACCTCGACATCACCCTGGAGAAGAACGGCTACATCGCCGACTCCAGCACCACCTACCTGGTCGGTGAGGTCGACTACCCCGCACGCCGCCTGGTGCAGACCACCTACCAGGCGATGTGGAAAGGCATCGCCGCAGTGCGACCCGGCGCACGGCTGGGCGACATCGGCCACGCCATCGCCCGCCACGCGCGCAGCCATGGCTACAGCGTGGTGAAGGAATACTGCGGCCACGGCATCGGCCAGGAGATGCACGAGGAACCGCAGATCCTGCACTACGGTCATCCGAACACCGGCATGACACTGGAAGAAGGCATGGTGTTCACCATCGAACCGATGCTCAACCAGGGCAAGCCGGCCATCCGCCAGCAACCGGACGAATGGCCGGTGTACACCCGCGACGGCAAGCTGTCGGCGCAGTTCGAACACACCGTGGCGGTCACCGCCAGTGGCGTGCGCGTGCTCACCCTGCGCCCTGGCGAAACGCCGTTGTGTGCGGTGGAAGCGGCCTAGAGCGGGCGCAACAGCAGCAGCGTGGCGAGGCAGAACATGAAGACCGCCACCCCTGCGTCCAGCACACGCCACGCAGCCGGCCTGCGGAACACCGGCTGCAGGATGCGCGCGCCATAGCCCAACGTGCAGAACCAGGCCACACTGGCAACGCAGGCACCGGCGGCGAAGGCCCAGCGCAGATCACCCGGGTAACGCGTGGACAGGCTGCCCAGCAGCACGACGGTATCCAGATAGACGTGCGGGTTGAGCAGGGTGAAGGCCAGGCAGGTCATCAGCACCTGCCGTCCACTGCCGCCCTGCGCCTCGGCGGCGGCCAGTGCGCTGCCACCGCGCCACGCGCGCAGCCCGGCCTGCAGGCCGTACCAGAGCAGGAATGCCGCGCCACCGAAGCGCAGCACCTGCAGCAGCAGCGGCCACTGCAGCACCAGCGCGCCCATCCCGCCCACGCCGGCCAGGATCAGCGCGATGTCCGCGCCGGCACAGGCCAGCACTACCCTCCCAACATGGCGCTGCTGCAGGCCCTGGCGCAGTACGAAGGCGTTCTGCGCACCGATGGCGATGATCAGGCCGGCACCTGCGAACAGGCCGGCGGCGGTAGCGGCAATCCACATCAGGGGCGGGCCAAGCAGTGAAGGGACGCGCAGGGTGCGGCCAACGGTCCTGTTAAGACAATCTGCTTTTTCTTTATCCTGTGCAGAAAAACTGAAGAGGCTTCCGCGTGGATCTGGTACATCCGCAACTTGCAGCCTTCTCTGCGGTGCTGGAAGAAGGCAGCTTCGAGGCTGCGGCACGCCGCCTGTCGATCAGCGCGTCGGCACTTTCGCAACGGATCAAGGCGCTGGAGGACCGGCTCGGCCAGGTACTGGTCGTGCGCCAGGCACCGTGCCGGCCCACCGCCGCCGGAGAGGCATTGCTGCGCCGCGTCCGGCCCATGCAGGCACTGGAGGCCGAGGCGCTGGCCGAACTGCTGCCCGAGCGCGGCAGCGATGCCGCGCGCACGCCGATCCCCTTGGCGGTCAACGACGACTCGCTCGATACCTGGTTCGTACCGGCGATCGCCGAACTGCACCAGCGCCACGGCTACCTGTTCGACCTGCGCATGGACGACCAGGACCACACCCCGCAGCTGCTGCGCGATGGCAGCGTGCTCGGCGCGGTCACTGCCGAAGGCCAACCGGTGAAAGGCTGCAACGTGCATCCGCTCGGCGCCATGCGCTACCACGCCATCGCCTCGCCCGGCTTCACCCGCCAGTACTTCAGCGATGGCATGCAGGCCGCCGCCCTGGCGCGCGCACCGATGCTGGTGTTCAACCGCAAGGATGAACTGCAATGGCGCTTCGTGCGGCGGCTGACCCGCGCGCGCGTGCAGCCACCGCTACACTACCTGCCCTCCTCCACCGGTTTCGTCGAAGCCGCGGCGTGCGGACTCGGCTGGGGCATGGCGCCGGAAACCCTGGTCGCGCCCGCCGTGCGCGCTGGACGCGTGGTGGTACTGGAACCCCGCCGCTGGCTGGATGTGCCGCTGTACTGGCAGCATGCCGCCGTGCGCTCAAGCACGCTGCAGCACATCACCCAGGCGCTGCGCAGCGCGGCCAGCGGCACCCTTCGCTGAGGACCACACGATGACCGCAGACCCGGGCTTCACACCGCGCGCACTACCGTTTGCACACTTCTTCACCATTGGGACGGCATGGGCGTGATCGGCCGACGTACAAGGATGCACCGCGCAAAGGCCGCGCTGGCGCTGACGCTGGCAACCTGCCTGCCCCTCACTGCGCTGGCGCAGACCATCACCGACGCACCGGCATTGGACTGGGAACAGGCACGCCAGCGCCTGGAACAGGTCTCCGATGCGTTGGCCGCGGCCGATGCAGCGGTTCGCAACAAGCAGGACCTGCAGGACGCCACGCGCCTGCTGCGCCTGCCGGAGATCACCGGCGAAGTACGCCGCCTGCAGTTCCAGAAGACCCTCACCCTGCCACTGGGCTCGCTGGCGCCGGTGGCCGAAGCCTTCGGCATCGACTCGCCCCTCTCATTCACCGAACGCGACTGGCGCACCCGCCCGGTGGTGACCGCAGTGCTGCCGCTGTACACCGGCGGGGTGATCCCTGCTGCACAGCGCGCCGCCAGCGCCGCCCACGAACAGGCCAGCGCCGAGCGCGAAGCGCAGCGCCAGTCGCTGACCGTGCAGCTGGCCCAGGCTTATTTCGGCCAGCGCCTGGCCGAACAGGCGGTGGAGGTGCGCCGCGATGTGCGCGATGGCCTCAACCAACACCTGTCCGACGCCGGAAAGCTGGAACGCGAGGGCTTCGCCACCCGTGCGCAGCGCCTGCAGGCTACCGTGGCCCGCGACAAGGCCGAGCGCGAGTACCAGAAGACGGTCAACGACCTGGCCACGCTGAAGGCCGCGCTGTCCACCCTGCTGCGCAGCGGCGGCGAGGTGCAGCCGGTATCACCGCTGTTCGTGCAGCGCGCGCCGCTGGAACCGGTCGCCCGCTTCGAACGCACCGCGCAGGCCCGCCAGCCGCAGATCGCGCGCCTGCGGGCGATGGTGGCCCAGGCCGAACAGGGCGTGCGCGTGCAGCAGGCCAAGCTGAAACCGCAGATCTTCGCCTTCGGCCAGTACGACTTCCGCCGTCGCGACGAAATGCTGACCGATCCGGACTGGGCGTTCGGCATCGGACTGAAATACACCTTCCTGTCGCCGAACTCGCGGCCGGCGCAGATCAGCGCCGCGCGTGCGCAGCAGGAGCAGGCCGAAGCGGGCCTGCGCGAAGCCGAGAACCAGGTTGCACTGGGCGTGCGCAAGGCCTGGAACGAACTGGAGACCGCCCGCCAGCAGTTCGTGCTGCTCGACAGCAGCATTGCCCAGGCACAGGAAAACCTGCGCCTGCAGGAGCTGGCGTTCCGCGAAGGCCAGGCCACCTCGCTGGATGTGATCGACGCGCGGCTCGGCCTCGGCGGTGCCCGCGTCGAGCGCGCACAGGCCGCCTACCAATACGATATTGCACTGGCACAGCTGCTGGAGGTCAGTGGACAGATGGACCGTTTCGAAGAATTCCGGCGGCGTGCGGACGAGGTGATCGACCATGAGTGATGTGCTGCACGACGATGCGACAACGCCCCCCGGCAAGCGCCGGCTGGGACCGATTCTGATAGGGGTACTGCTGGTGGTGGTGGTGGTCGGCCTGTGGCTTGCCTGGCGCAGCCCGGCCGACCAGATCCAGGGCATGGCCGATGCGGACACCATCAACGTGGCCGCCAAGATCACCGCGCGCGTGGCCGAACTGAAGGTGCGCGAGGGCGACCGCGTGCAGCCCGGGCAGGTGCTGTTCCTGCTCGACAGCCCCGAGGTGGCCGCCAAGGAACAACAAGCACACGGCGCCCTGGCCGCCGCGCAGGCGGTGGCCGACAAGGCCGACGAGGGTGCGCGCAGCGAAGACATCCGCGCCGCTGAAGCCAACTGGAAGCGGGCCGAAGCCGGTGCGACGCTGGCCGAGGCCACCTACCAGCGCGTGCAGAACCTGTTCAACGAAGGGGTGATGACCCGGCAGAAGCGCGATGAAGCGCATGCCCAGGCCACCAGCTCGCGCGAACTGGCGCGTGCCGCCCGCGCGCAGTACGACATGGCGCTGTCTGGCGCGCGCGAGCAGGACAAGCGCGCCGCGCAGGGCCAGGTGCAGCAGGCGCAGGGCGCGGTGGCCGAAGTCAACGCCGCACGCGCCGAAGTGGAAGGCCGCGCGCCGGTCGCCGGTGAGATCAACAAGCGCATGGCCGACCCGGGTGAACTGGTGCCGGCCGGCTACCCGGTGTTCACCCTGGTCGACATCGACCGCATGTGGGTGGCGATGAACCTGCGCGAATCGCAGATGCAGGGCCTGAAGGTCGGCAGCAAGCTGCGTGGCAGCGTGCCGGCGCTTGGCCAGGACGGCGAGTTCGAGGTCTATTTCATCAATCCGGCCGGTGACTATGCGACCTGGCGCACCACCCGCCAATCGTCCGGCTACGACGTCCGCAGCTTCGAGGTGCGGGTGCGCCCGGTACGCCGCATCGAGGGCTTCCGCCCCGGCATGAGCGTGCTGTTCGCATGGCCCCAGCACTGAGCCCTGGCCGCGGCGGCTTCGCCGCCAGTTGGCGGCGCGAGCTGCGATCGCTGCGCGGCAACCGTGCCGACCTGATGCTGGTCACCGTGCTGCCGCTGCTGATGCTGGTGGTGATGGCATGGATGTTCACCCCCTCGGTGATGCGCGACATTCCGATTGCCGTGGTCGACCTCGACCACAGCAGTGACAGCCGCCTGCTGCTGCGCATGCTCGATGCCAGCCCGGGCGTGCGCATCGCCAGCCAGCCAGCCGACATGGAGGACGCACGTTCGCAGTTGCGCCGCCTGGACGTGTTCGCCATCGTGCTGGTGCCGCGCGACGTTACCCGGCAGGCCCTGCGCGGGCGCCAAGGCACGGTATTCGCCTATTACAACGCCACCTACATGACCACCGGCCAGTCCGCCGCGCGCGATATCGGCGATGCGGTCTCGGCCTGGAATGCGCGCCTGCTGCGCGAGCGCATCGGCCTGCAGGTCGGCCCGGGCAAGCTGCGTGCGGCACCGATCGCGGTGCAGTCGGACATCCTCTACAACCCGGCACGCAGCTACGAGCTGTTCCTGCTGCCGCTGATCTTCCCGGCGGTGCTGTCGCTGGTGCTCGCGCTTGCCGTGGCCGGCAGCCTGGGCCGCGAGATCCGCGATGGCAGCCTGCCCGACTGGCTGGGTCGCACGCCGTGGGCCGCCATCGCCGGCAAGGTTGCACCGTACATCCTGCTGTTCTCGCTGTACGGTGCACTCGGGCTCGGTTACCTGGCCTGGCTGCGCGGCGATGGCGTGGCCGGCAGCGTGCTCCTGCTGCTGCTTGCGCAGCCACTGTTCTACCTGGCCACGGCCGCCTACGCGTTGTTCTTCGTCGGCGTCACCCGCGACATGGGTACCGCACTGTCCGCAGTCGGCCTCAGCATCGGCACCGCACTGGCGTTCTCCAGCGCCACCTTCCCGGTGCTGGACGGCCCCCTGTTCACCCGCATCTGGCATCAGCTGCTGCCGCTCAGCGCCTACATCAAGCTGCAGACCCAGCAACAGTTCATCGGTTCGCCGCTGCTGGTCTCGCTGTGGCCGTTGGCCACGCTGCTGCTGATGTCGGTGGTGGCCGGCGGCATCGGTGGCCTGCGCCTGATTGCCTTCGCGCGTACACCCGAGGCTGCGCAGCCAGCAAGGGCCGACGCATGAGCACGCTCTGGCGCAGCCTGCGGCAGACCCTGATGGCGGTGCTGTGCGACCGCTATGCGATCGTGGTGATGGTCGGCGCGGTGATCCTGTATTCGTTCTTCTACCCGGCGGCATACCGTCACCAGGTGGCCGGCAACCTGCCGGTGCTGGTGGTGGACGAAGACCACAGCGCCACCAGCCGCGAGCTGCTGCGCAAGCTGGACGCGCTGCGGGTCGCACGCGTGGTCGGGCAACCGGCCGGCATCGACAGCGCGCGCCAGCAGCTGGAAGCCGGCCATGCCGAAGGCATCGTGCTGATTCCGGCCAACCTGGAGCGCGACATCCTGCGCGGCCACCCTGCCAGGCTGGTGCTGCTCGGCAATGGCGCCTACCTGGGCCGCGCCAGCTGGGTGCTGGGCAGCGTGGCCGATGCACTGGGCGCGTTCGGGCGCGAGGCGGCGGTCGGCCAGGCCGCCTTCATGGGCGCGCCGCAGGCGCCCCCGGTCACCCTGGTGCAGCGCCCGCTGTACAACACCCAGGAGGGCTACGGCAGCGCCATCGTGCCCGGCGTGGCCGAACTGATCGTGCACCAGACCCTGCTGATGGGCATCGGCGTACTGCTGGGTGGCCGCCGCCTCGCGCTCGGCCGGCGCCTGCGCTTCGACCTGCCGACCCTGGCCGGCATGGCGCTGGGTTTCGGCCTGATCGGCCTGTTCGGCCTGTTCTACTACGCCGGTTTCACCGCCTGGGTGCAGGACTACCCACGCGGGGGCAATCCGCTGGGCCAGCTGCTGGGCGGCACCCTGTTCATTGCCGCGACGGTGGCGTTCGGCCTGTTCATCGGCAGCTTCTTCCGCACCCGTGAACGCGCGTTCCAGTACATCATCGCCACCTCGATCCCGCTGTTCTTCCTGGCCAACCTGTCGTGGCCGGCGGTGATGACGCCACGCCCGCTGGTGTGGCTGGCGCAGCTGCTGCCAACCACCTCGGGCATCAACCTGATGGTGCGCCTGAACCAGATGGACGCCCGCCTGGCCGAAGTCAGCCACGAACTGATCACCCTCAGCGTCCTGCTGCTGCTCTACGGCAGCCTCGCCGCCAGGCGCCTCCTCGCAAAAAAGGGGACGGTGGGGATTAAGTCGTAAGCGGCCGGATTGGCGGATTGCGATTCAATCCCCTCCGTCCCCTTTTTCTGTAACGACGAACGCCGGCTTGGGGCCGGCGTTCGAAGTACAACGAGTGCGGAAGGGGACTACATCGATCAGCGGTAGACGCGCTCGCAGCGGCGCTCGACAACACGGTCGCCATTCTTCTGCTGCTGGTTGCCCTGGATCTGTCGGCCCGCGGCGCCACCGGCGACGGCACCGGCAACGGTGGCCAGCTTCTTGCCGTTGCCGCCACCCACCTGGTTGCCGAGCAGGCCACCAATCACCGCGCCGGTGGCCGTACCGGCAATACGGTTGGGGTCACGCGAATTGCGCTGCACTTCCACGTTCTTGCAGACCACGCGGCTGCCATCGTTGAACTTGCGCCCTTCATCACGCGGCCCGTAAGTCTGCGCGCCTGCAACCGAGCTGGCCGCCAGCAGCGTGCCCAGCACAAGCAGTCGAGTCGAGGTCTTCATGGCCATCTCCTGAGGTCCGGTATGGCACCAGTGTCCTCTCACGGTTGGCAACCCGAAGTGAAATGGGCGTATGCGCGATGACATCGGCCATTCTTCG
This sequence comes from Stenotrophomonas sp. YJH_SMC_57, assembly GCF_059369755.1. Taxonomy (NCBI): domain Bacteria; kingdom Pseudomonadati; phylum Pseudomonadota; class Gammaproteobacteria; order Lysobacterales; family Lysobacteraceae; genus Stenotrophomonas; species Stenotrophomonas sp. YJH_SMC_57. Next base: position 134,073 of record NZ_JCAFSZ010000005.1, on the reverse strand, counting down.
TTCAGGAAGAAAATCCGCGCCCATCGCGACCAGCCATCGCGATGGGCGCCGTCTCCCTGCCGGCTTGCCACTTCTCTAGAACTCTTCCCAGCCACCCGCGTTCGCCGCCAGCGTCGGTTCGATACGGGGCGAAAGCACCGCCGGCCGACGCACCGGAGCCACCGTCGCAGCGACGGCCGCCAACGCGGGGCGTACCGCCGCCGCAGCGGTGGCGGCACCGGTGCGGAACACCGATACCGCCTCGGCCAACAGGTTGGCCTGCTCTTCCATCGAGCGTGCCGCTGCGCTGGCTTCTTCCACCAATGCCGCATTCTGCTGGGTGGTCTCGTCCATCTGCACCACGGCCTGGTTGACCTGCTCGATGCCCGAACTCTGCTCCTGCGAGGCGGCGGAGATATCGGCCATGATGTCGGTCACCCGCTGCACCGAAGCCACGATCTCGCCCATCGTGGTGCCCGCCTGGCGCACCAGTGCCGACCCATCGGCCACCTTGCCGACCGAGTCCTCGATCAGGCCCTTGATCTCCTTGGCGGCACCGGCCGAGCGCTGTGCCAGCGTGCGCACCTCGCTGGCCACCACCGCAAAGCCCCGGCCCTGCTCACCGGCACGCGCCGCTTCCACCGCAGCATTCAGTGCCAGGATGTTGGTCTGGAACGCGATGCCGTCGATCACCGAAATGATCTCGGCAATCTTCTTCGAGGAGGCTTCGATGGCGGACATCGTGGTCACCACCTGGCCGACCACCTCCCCGCCCTGCGAAGCGACACCATGCGCACCGATGGCAAGCTGGTTGGCCTGCCGTGCGTGTTCGGCATTCTGCTTCACGGTGGAGGTCAGTTCCTCCATCGACGCGGCCGTCTCTTCCAGGTTCGCCGCCTGCTGCTCGGTGCGCCGTGACAGGTCGGTGTTGCCCGAGGCAATCTCGCCCGCGGCCAGGTTGATGCTGGATGCGCTGGCCTGGATGCGGCCCACGATCTGCTTGAGCTGATCGACGGTGGCATTGCAGTCATCGCGCATGCGCGCGAACACCCCGTGGAAATCGCCGTGCATGCGCACGGTCAGGTCTCCGCGCGAGATGGCCTGCAGCAGGGTCGACACCTGCACCAGGTTCTCGTCGGTGGTCTGCATCAGGCGATTGAGCCCGGCCACCATGTCGCGGAAATCGTAGGCGAAGCGATCCTCATCGCCACGCAGGCTGAAGTCGCCCGCCGCAGCTGCGGTCGCCAGCCGGCGGATCTCGCTGTTGATCGCCGACAGGCTGCTCTTGGTTTCATCCATGGCCTGGGTGATCGCCGCCTTCTCGCCCGGCAACGGGTCCATGTCCACCGACAGGTCACCGCGGGCATAGTGCTTCATCACCTCGATCAACCGATTCTGCACCTGCACGTGCGAGCCAACCAGCGCATTGGTTTCGTGCACCATGCGACCGAAATCACCGGGGAACGCGCTCTCATCCATGCGATAGCTGAGGCTGCCGGCATCATGCTGGCGGGCCAGCTCGCCCTGCGCCGCCATCACCGCCTGTACCTGCATCTGCATGCGTTGCATCGACCGGAGCAGCTGGGTCACCTCATCGTTGCCTGACGCATCGATGACGTTGTCCAGGCGGCCACTGGCGATGCCGTCAGCCAGCTTCACCGCCCCCTCCAGCGGGCGCGTCAGGCTGCGGGTGATCGCCCACGCCGCCAGCGAACCCAGTGCCAGGCTCAGCACGCCGAACACGATCGACAACGTACCGGTCCAGGATTCGGTTGACCGGTATTCCTCGCGGCTGCGCGCGGTCAGCGTCTCCTGATGCCGCAGCAGGGCCGAGATGGATTCGTTCCAGGCCGTGGCCAGGCCGTGCTCGGCCAGCAGCTCTTTGGCAGCGCCGTCAAAATCCCCAGCCTTCATGCGCTCGTGCAGATGCTGGGTGGAGGCGTCGGTCGCCTTGCGTGCCGCGTCGATTTTCGCAACCAGGGCATCGCCGGTGGCGTCACGCGGAATCTTGATGTACTTGGCCCAGATGCCGTCGTAGGTCTGCGACAGTTCCTGCGCCTTCTGATAATCCTTGTCGAAATCCTCGCCGCGCTTGATCACCATCAGGCGCCGATGCATCAGCACGGCATTGTTGGTATCCAGCATGTCGTTCAGCAGCCGCATCTTCACCATGTTGACGTCCACCACTTTCTCGAACTGGGCGGACTTGAGCTGGTTTCCGTACAGCACCAGGCCAACGATGGCCACGATGAACAGCAGCAGCAAACCGAACCCGGCACCCAGCCGGGATCCCACTCGGAGGTTGCGTAAGGCGAGCATCTCAATTCCCTTGATCATGGCCGTACGATCGGTTGCGGCGCAGGCAAGGGAAACTTTATGGGCCAATACTATTATATCGATCCAAAAGATTGAAACTGTGCAGGCAGGCGTGAAATCGGGCCGAGCCGGTCAGCGCCATATCCAGGTGAAATACCCATATAACGCTCACTCACCCACAACCATCACGACTTTCGAAACGTCCCAGCCTTTCTGCTGAAGTCGCAGCTGAACGTCCTTCAATGTCGGGACAGCCTGCGCAAACTCCCTGCCTGCCAACCGGAAGCCATCCTTCCAGCAATACAACCTGTTGCCCTCTGCCAGGATCGACACCAGACGTTTGAACAACCCTTCGTCCAGTTCATTGCCACCGTCGTCCAACTCCAGAACAAGAATAATCTCCTGGGCGGCATCCACGGGTGGGCGATGTATGGTTTCGCCCAGGTATTCCGCGAGTGCGTGGGCTCGAAGAATCTCTATATTGATGAAGGGCTCGATCATTCCCGCCCACTCATCGCTTCCGATCTTCCACTTGTTGACCTTCAGGCCAAGAAAGCTGCTGTTGTTGAGATCCTCATCGCCCTGAAAGTAGGAGGCGGGAACCTCGCCCCATGCTGCACGGATCCACACGTCGCGCTGTGGCAATTCGACCGGGAAGTGCAAAGCGATCGCAATTGACTGCTATTGATTGCTTGAAAATCGCTCGAAACCCCTTGTTTTAAAGGACTTCACGGAGATAACTGATTTAGCGAGTTGGTGAGGGCACCCTCGCAGCCAGACCAACACCTAGGGGTGTTGAGTGGGGCGAAAATTTTTGTATCAACCCGGTTGACGAATTTCCGGCCTGTTTTATCCGTACTTCCATCCCCCAGATGGAAGTGAACCAATGACCGCTCTACCCTCCGCAGCCCTCACCGATTACATTGCCGCACCCTTTGGCACCCTTCATCTGGAGGGCATCCACATTGGTCGCTTCCGGATTGAACGAGCTACGGTTCAAGGTCGCGAAGCTGCAATCAATCTTCAGGAATGCATCCTGACAGCGCTGGACGAAATCGGCCGCAAGAGCGCGCTGAAGAACGGAACCCTCTATCCCCAGCAACTGCCCATGGGTACACCGGCTCGCCCCTTGGCCAAAGAGATCGATGATCACCTCGCGGACATGCGCCGCCGGCAGCTGGATCCCAAGACCGTCCTCGCCACCGAGCGCACCCTGAAGCTTCTCCTGCTGACCTGCGGCAACATTTCGGCCTGCCGCGTAGATGACAAACACATCCAAGCGTTGTGGCAGCTGCTGCGCTGGGCTCCGAAAAACCTGTTGTCGGATCCCTTGCTGAAACGCCTAAGCTTCGAAGACGCGATCATCTTGGGCAAAGAGCAAGACGTGCCGCCCTTGGCTCCGGCCACCGAAGAGCGCCATCGGCGCTTCTTGGTCGCCTTCTTCAACCACCTGGTCAACGGGCAAGCCATCGCGTCCTCGCCCATGAAGGCCTTCCGCAAACCAAAAGAAGATCACGCCATCGATCCCGACGAGGCCATCCGCCTGTTCGAGGACGGCGACCTGCAGGCCATCTTCGACCCGGCAGCCTTCATCCCTTGGGCGAGAGAGCCGCAGCACTGGTGGGCACCGATGATTGGCCTCTACACGGGCGCTCGCGTCAACGAAGTGTGCCAGCTGAAGCTGACCGACATCCTCCAGGAGCGCGGCATCTGGTGCATCGCCTTCCAAAAGACCATCGATGAAGACCTCGCCGCGGATCCGAAGCGCCAACGGCGTAGCCGGCAAAGCATGAAGGGATCCGGGTGCATGCGCATCGTTCCCATCGCCAAACCCCTATTGGACGCCGGTTTCCTCGAGTTCGTCGAAGACATGAAGGCCACTGGCCACCCGCGGCTGTTCCCCCTCCTCTCTGCCGGCGTGAACCGGAAGACCGGAGAGACCAACGCCCGCTACAGCCAGCAATTCGTGGTGGATTTCGGCCGCTACTTGAAGAGCCTTGGGTTCGCCAAAGGGATCGGCTTCCATGCCTTCCGCTACACCCTGGCGACCGAATTGGATGTCAACGACGTTCCAGAGAAGGAGATTGCACTGGTCACCGGCCACAGCACCGATCCACGGGATCGGGTCCAAGTGTTGCGCAAGTACTACCTCCACAAGAAACCGCAGGTGACCCGGAGCAAGCAGATCAGCGCCCTGGAGTTGTATCAGCCCAACGTGGAACCGCCGCGCTACGAGCGTGGGCAGTTTGCGGAACAGTTGCGGGATCCGAGCAAGTTCCATCCGTGATACCAGCACCTGTTGCCCAGGTCCAACCAACTCATGAAGAGGGGCTTGGGCTCGTCAGGGGAGCGTTCGCATCGAATTCCATTTGGAATTACGCTAAAGCCCTCGACGCTTGGACCACACAGATGACCATCGATGTCAGCGGCCTCTCGGCCAAAGAACTTAAAGCCCTGATCGCTCAGGCAGAGAAGCAGCAAACCAAGGTGCTGACCCGGCCCAAGGCTGCCGCCATGCGAGCCAAGATCAACCAATACGTCAAAGACCACGGTTACACGATTCAGGAGCTTTACGGAACGGTCTCAACGGCCTCTTCCGAGACCTCCAAGAAGCGCACCGGCCGCGGGCCCAGGAAGTCCGCCGGCAGCAAGGTCGCCCCTAAGTACCGCAATCTGGCCAACCTCAGCGAAACGTGGTCCGGACGTGGCCGCCAACCAAGGTGGCTTGCTGCGCTGGTCCAGAAGGGGAGAGAGCCCAGCGAGTTCTTGATCAAGTAGTCCAAAGTGCAGGTCGAAGATCGAAGGCGAATCAACGGCCAGGACCCTTGTCGGCACGCACGCGGGCGCATGGGAAGGGCTGAGGCCGGTTGCCATGGATGGCCAATGCGCTCTAGCTAAGGCAGTGATCGGTCCCACCTATCACCGTCAAGACAGGACACACCCCACTAGCAGGCGTGCTGAGAGCAGAGTTCCTCGACAGGGTGACTCAGCGGTGGGCCAACTCCCCGCTGCGGCAGCGCTTGGAGGTGCTTCAGACGCTGTCAGCGCTGTATGACCAGTTCCACCGAATGGGCTTGGCCCGACGTCGCCCGAGAATGTTGCCCACTTTTCCTACCGGCTGCAGCAGAGGTCGCCCGTGGCTGGCCCAGACCTCCTCGCAGTAACCGCCGCACCAACTCGATGACGTGCCGCCCCTTCCGCGTTGCCGTTTGTTCAAACCGGTCATTCAGCTCCCGTGGCACGCGAACGGCGATTTGCACGTAAGGTGGTCGGCTCCCGTGGACAGCCCCGCCAAGGTGAGCACCCAGGTCGATGCCAAACCGGCCAGGATTTGGGCCCGCCAACGGTAACGCTCACGAAGCTCCCCGCTGGCGTGCCGGGCGTTGACCCAGGAGATGCCAGCCAAGCCCAGGACAGCAGCCAAGACCGCTGCATCCAGCACGGCGGCCAACACCGCGCCCAGGGTGGTCATGCCAGCGCTCCAGCCCTGGTTGCCAGGGCGAACCAGGGCAACGATTGGGTCGTCGCCGACGAGAAATGCCTCCAAGCAGGTACGCGTAGCAGGCCAGCTCGGTGACCATAAGCTTGGCGTCGTCGATGGAGAGACCGAAGTGTATCTGAAGGGCAGCATTGAATCCCTTTGACCCCGAACTCTCGTCAAGATATGCCGCAAATCGCGGGTCTCTTACGCTTCCGCCTGTTGGCGCAGATCGCCTTCATTCCCAGATGCCCGGGCGCTCGCAAAGTAAAGTTGACGGTAGGGAAGTAAGCCTTGCCGGGCCCTAACGTCTGGCAGCATAGCATCCACGGTCGTGCGCATCGCCGAAGCTCATCCTGAAGCGCGGCGAAGGCGCATCTTAAGGAGGCAGTAGCAACTTTGGGCAGAAAGAGGGAGAGACACCTACCCGTCGCTCTCAATGTCTAACTCCGACTCGCTGCGCTAGCCCTCTATAGGCTCAGGCAAGGAGATCTCTTCATCAACTTTTACCGGAGCGCTGCGTCCCGTTAGCACGCCATCCTTCAGATAGAGGATGCGATCGGCGAAATTGATCGTTTCCAAGCGATGCGCGACAAGGATGATGGTCAGGCCAAGAGCGCGCAAGTTGGTAAGCAGTCGCGCCTCCGTTTGAATATCCAGATGGCTTGTCGACTCATCCAACACCAGCACCTTGGGCCTGCGGTAGAGCGCCCTTGCTATCATGATTCGCTGACGCTGCCCGCCGGAGATGGACACCCTGCCAGTTCCAAGCTGGGTCTGATACTGCATAGGCATCTTTATGATGTCTTCATGCACACATGCGATCTCGCAACAATCACGAACCAACTCTGTGTCCAGAGAGGGGTCAAAGAAGGATACATTCTCCTCAACACTGCCTTGCAGAAGCTCGTCATCCTGAACAACAAACGACACGATCTCCCGAACTCGGGCCTTTCCCAGTTGCTCGTACTTCAGCCCCCCTAATAGAAGGCTGCCCTGAGTCGGGCTCACCGTTCCAGCAAGCAATTTGACGACCGTACTCTTACCCGAACCCGACTGCCCGGTTAGGGCCACACAGTCACCAGGGCGCACTGCAAAATCCACGTACTTAAGTATGGGATCGTCGGTCGGACTGTAAGCGAATCCTACATGCTCCAAACAGATTGTCGTATCAGCAGGGACGGGAAGACGGGTGCGCAGAACGTTCGTCTCCTGCGGAGAGTCCACAATTTCCCTAACGCGATCAGCGTGAACCTTGAGAATTCGCCAGTTGACGGCGTAATCGATCAGCCGTGCAGATCGACCCGTAAACTGATCGCAGTAAGCGAGAAATGCGATCAGCATGCCTGCGGTGAGTCCTCCGTTCATGATGAGCTTGGCGCCGAGGAAGATCGTGGCTATCCGTATACCGGAGGTTGTAAGTGTGCTGGCCGATGAGAAGACGAGCTGCACCGAAGCCAATCTTAGAGCGCTGCGCTGATAGTTCGACACCCGATCCACAAACCGTGCGGCCTGCATGGACTGGCGGTTGTTCAGCCGCAGTGTTCCTTGGGCAGCGATGGACTCAATGAACATTGTCTCCTTTCGCGCCTCTTGAGTAATCGCATCCACGTTCGCGTCTGCTAACACCCTGAAAGACAGCAGCTTGATCCCGAGGTAGATAGCGCAACCGGCACACACCACCAGTGCCATCTGTTTGCTATAAATGAACAACACCAGGAGAGTAAATATTGCCAACGCGCCATCCAATGATGCAGCAATGGCCTCGGTGGACACAGCGGACTGAAGATAGCTCAAACCACCGAAGCGAGAACTGAGGTCACCCGTGCTGCGCCCCTCGAAGTAACGATCCGACTGTTTTATCAACCGACGGAAAGTGTTGGTGATCCAGCCAACGCTCAACGAAGAGCCAAGGACCGAGATCGCCCAGCTGCGAAACGCAGTTGAAACTGTCTGAAAAACAGAAAGGAACAGGTAGCATCCACATACGATCAGCAGAAGATTGACATCTTCACTAACCAAAACGGTGTCAACTACCATTTGCAAAAACAAAGGCCCGAACAGGGCGGTTATTTCCAGAACGGCCGAGAACGTCAAGACCGCGATGAAGCTTGTCTTGAACCCCTTGAGGCGCCCTAATCTCCGCACCAGCGCAAGCGTTCCCTCGTTAGCCCTTGCCTTCGGTACGACGCGGTCGGATGCAAGAATCTCGATGGCAATCCCAGTGAATCGCTCATCAATCTCCCGGCGTCCCACTCTTCGTTTCCCCCTGGCAGGGTCATGAATCACCCAGCCTGAACGCGATACGCGCTCCAGAACCACGAAGTGGTCAGCATCCAGATGAATGATAGCCGGCAGTCGAAGCGATTTTGCTTCATCGCATTCCATCCTGATCGCACGAGCTTGGAGTCCGAACTGATCAGCCGCTTCGAGCAGAGATTTCAGCGCTGTTCCGCGAGACGAACTACGCATTGTCTCGCGAAGCTCTCTCAAGCTCGTTGCATGTCCATAGAACTCCAGGAGCATCGCCAGGCAGGCCGGGCCGCATTCGGAAGCCTCTGCCTGGAGAACCGTTCTAATGCTCTTCGACCAACCAAAAACATACTTTTGACTCATGCCTTTTCGTCCTTGTAGCCAGTCAGCCATCGCAGCAAGGATTTTCGCTCGGCTGGCACTGTCATTCGGAAGCCGACTCCAGGCCGAATGAGCTTTCGCACGGGATGTTCAGACAGCACGCCCGAATCAAGGTCCACCAGAAACATGGGCTCTGGAGAGGTCGCCGCTCCAAAGGTTGCGGCAAGTTCGGCCGGGCCCAAGGGCGCTCTGGAAATGCTGCGCACACGTGTTTTGATCGCTTCCATGTCACTCGCTTGGACAGCATCGAACTTCAGATAGACTTCGCTGCCAACAGCCACTTCGGTGACGGAATGTGAGGGAACCAGGGCCTGAAGCCTTATTCCCTCTGAACTGCCCCTGATCACCGCGATCGGTTGCGCAAACGAGGCCACCGCGCCGGGCCGCACCTCCAGACGATCCACAGCACCACGAAGTGTGCTGGACAGGACAAAGGTCTCCCCCTGCTTGTCTGCGGGGTCTTGGAGCAGATAAACAAACGCATTGAACGACTCGGGCCGCTCACCAAGCGCCCTACCCGAACCAGAAAGAAGCGCAATCGGCTGCCCAGGCACGACCACGTCCCCCAAACTGACATAGACCTCGTCCACCCTCGCCCCCTGCGAAAAGGGGGACGACACCACGGCACGCTGAACGGATTCCGAAGCGTATCCGGTAAATCTGTCATATCGGGTGTACTTCACACTCGCGGCAGCGCAAACGGCTACGACAATCAGCGAGAGCATAACGAACGAGGCCAGCAACGCGGCTCGTTGTGGCTGCACGATAACGCTACCCAGACCGACCAGGCGTCGTGCAGCGAGAAAATTATCTCTAAACAGCATTGCCCCTCTCCCCATACCCTATCCAACCATCCACTTCCAGCTGTACAAGGGACGCATCCCCTTGTTGGCTGGACTGGTCTAGCATCTTGAAAAGCGCCTCTTGAACCAGCTCGCGACGATAGCGCGCATTGCCTAAACCCGACCGGCCCTGATTGAATCCGGCAGGGGTGACTACCCCGTGCATGCTCCTAAGGCGCTCAACCAAGCACCGCCACCTGTCCATGAAATCTTCCGAATGCGAACACTGGAAGGACCTGTAGAAGAACTCCACGGCAGAATGGGAGGCTTCGGATTCAACTGATCCGTCTGCCAGCGCCCGCTCCAGCTCACCTAGAGCCTGAGCCCTGTAGCTATGCATAAGCGCCTGAACCGACGCTTTCACCTCGACGTATCGGCCCGCGTAATGCCGAATGTGAGCACCAAGCGAACCGATGGTTGTTTGAGCGAAATCGAGTTCATCCCCAAAGCATGGCCCATAGGTTTCATAGGACCGGCGCTTCCAGTTGGAGAGCTTGCGGGATGACCCAAAGTCCACAAGGCGCCCATCCATACCCATCACCGATGAGTACCACCCACCATGAAACCACCGTGCAACGTGCGCATGCGCGATTTGCACACCCGCCTTCCTGGCGAAGGAGTCAACGCAATCCTGCGATCCGAATTCAAGTTCCTTCATCCAATCTAAGACGCGGCCAATGTCCCTTAGATGAGCCGTGCTCTGATAGCGCTGGCTGCCTTGCCGGAAGCCCAAAGCGCGCTCCAAGTGGCATGCCCGCGCGACAAAGGGCCGGACCAACAGTGCCCCCCTGTGACGTACACCGTGGCGGTCGACAATGCCATCGCCGGTTTCGATCACAGCGACGGTACGCACGGCCCCCAGCGGAAACTCACGATGAGCCAACTCAGAGAAGATGGCCTCCCGCAGCGCCTCTTCCAAGAACATCCCGCCATGGGAGTGATGCCAGTCAGCGCTTTCGGCGACAAGTTCGGTAGGACCGATGCCTTTTACTTGCATCCCGTTCACGACACCTGCTCTACCACTCCCCCCGAAACGTGTCGTCCCGGAACTGCCGTAGAGATCGACCAGAACCTCATCCTCGCCAGACGGACAAAGCCGCCGTGCAAAGCGACTCATAACGAACGAATCAACAGAAGAGTCTGATCGCATCGTCAGGCCGGCCTCCGCGAGTATCTCGGCCGCGTCTGGATTGATCCAAGCCAATGTTGCGCGATCATCCCGCGCCGCTTCTGCTCTCAAGAATCGCATGACTTTCCAAATTCCGTCGCTTTCGCGCTCAGATGGACAGTGCGGAACCGACGGATGCTGCCGTCAGAACGGCGGACCAAATAGTTTAGCGCTCCGACATTCGGAAGAACCAACTTCCGAATGTATCCGGCGATAGCGCGCAGACTACCGTCGACGGCAGCAAAATCCATGATCCAAAAGTGCTCTCCGCTGGACCAGTCATGCCGGTCAAACAAGCATTGCGGATCCGTCAACAGCCGTTCTCTTGCCTGATCGGATAGATAGGCCCAAGTAAAGTAGCCAACCGCGCGCCCGTGGCTATCGTAGAACACGCTGACTTGCGAGAGCTCTACTGCGGGATAAATCCATAGACGCAAAGAGAGAAGAGAGGCCCGCGCGTGCCAACGAGATCGGGAAGCCACATCGAATATCTCCCCAATTCGTTGCGAGTAGGAAAAGTAGTGGTCAGACGGAGCGTTTGTGAAAATCATCTTTCTTGATCAGCAGGAGACGTTCGGCTGGCAGCACCAGCCATCCACAAAGGACTACAAGAGCGACCCAGGTGAGCGACGAGGCTGGCAACAGAAACATGCTTGCAATGGAGACCGCGAAAGTAGCGACCTCGGCCCACGAAAAGCCGAGCTTACTTCCGTTGGAAACCTTGCTAGCTGGTGACCATAGAAGTCCCCCTCTATTTGTCACCCAAGCCATGATCGCGCGCCCCCAAGCTGCGCCGGTTACCAAGAATGTTCGCGGGGCTCTGCATACGCGGATTGCCGTTGCGAGTAACAGAAACATGCCACCCATTACCAACAACCGAAGCGTATGACTGATGCCGACATTGGGAGAGTTAGCCACCGCGCGCCAAACCAAGCGGACTGCGCCGGGAAAAAGAAGTATGGCGAGCAGACTCAGCTGACTTGTCGGGTCCGGTCGCCACAAGCTCACGAGTATCAGCGGGAACCCAAGAAAACCACCAAGCCAACCGAGCGTCTGCTGGCAGACCGTTATCGATGCAAGAAGCTTGCGATGCACCCGATCTGATTTTGCCAGGCGGGGAAAGCGCAGCAGATTGAGCATGTCGCCTCGGGCCCATCTTTCATCTCTGCGCGCCAAAGAAGCGGGCGACCGCGGGAATGACTCGAAAATTGCTGCATCGTCGACATAGGTCGGACGGAGCATAAAGGATTCAATCGTGTCGTGACTCAAAGCCTCACTGGCCACTTGCTCATCGCACAGCAGACGATAGGTGCGGGGATCGTAGAGCCCTTTTCCCGTGTAGAGGCACTGCCCGGTCGTATCGTTCTTGGGATCCCTCCAACGAGGCGCTGGCTTATGCGGATTGGCAGCATCCCCGACACAGACCTGAGGAAACCGCCACGGCGTCACGGATGCATCAGCTATATGACCAGAAGGCACCGCCATTCCGTGCGCCCCGCCTATTTCAGGCGTTTCCTGGGAAATTTCATTCCAAGGATGGGCGAGGACCCCCGCAAGCCTTTGAATGCAGTCCCGACCTATCTGCGTGTCTTCATCGCAAACAAAGAGATATCGGCAGCGAGTAACATCCTCATAGAAACTCTGAGAAGTAGAACTGAAAGGTTCTTCCCCATCGATGATCGCCCGATGCAGGAGGTGAATCTTGCCTAGCTTTCGCCCCTCCCCCATCCAGGCCCCCTCGCTCGAAACGAACATGCGGCGACGGTGGGCGAAGTAGACGGGGCGCCGGTACCGCGCTCCTGCAGCCTCGTTCACCCGCTCAACCATAGCGGCAATCCGCTCGACCGTTGCCGCGTCTTCCTCTCCAGACGGCTGCTCCAGCGAATCGGCCAAGTCAGTTAGCAAGACGAAGCGGACTCCGTCGTCATTTACACTTCTGACGTTCCACAACAGGGTTCGCTCAAGCTGGATCAACTGCTCCTCGCCATGCAGAAGCACCGGAACTGCAACCCACACGGGATCCTCCACACCGGAAAGTGAGTAGTCGTACCGGACAGCTGAGTAGGGCCCGATGCGCCAAGCCTGAAGTTGTTCAGCCAGCCAATAGCAAGTCTCCAGAATCAAAGGGAACGCAAGGATGACCCACAGCACCGAATCTTTCGCCACAGGGAGCGAAGCTGCAATGACAAGGACTGTCAGAAAGGAAAGCGCGAAGGCTCCGACACACACCCAACCTTCTCTGGCCTGTTGGTTTCGATCACCACAGGCTCGCCCACGTACAACCCCTGCCCTTACCAGCCCCTCAAGTTCCGAGCTGGAGCGGGGCCGCATTTCTTCATCGAAAACAATAGAAATGCGGCTAACCCTTGAGCGCTCGGCCACGGCATCGACAGCAGCGTGACAGCGCACCTTCGACTCCATATCTAGGCACTGGTAACGATCCCCCAAGCGCTCTCCGAGAGCCTGATCGACACAGTCGTGCTTCAGGAAGGCGTCCTGAGCTTCGACGCCAGACGCGTCGGCGATCACTCCTAGGATGTACAGTTGACTGGAGGGGTCCAGGTTCTGTCGGCCGCTTTGGTTGAGCCGCCAATAAAGTACTGCTGCCACGAAGATGAGCGGCGCTCTTCTTGCATCCGCGTGGCGCATACCTCTGCCCACGGCCGATCCACAGAAGGTCGACAGGAATCCATCGAACGATGCGCCCTGCGAGGCACATTGGATTGCGGCGCTCCAAATTTCATCGATCGAACGCGATCTGTTGCGCCAAGCGCTTATCCATGTGCAGGGGAACGCGCGCGCAATAAAGCCTGCTGCTGCGTGGACACTCTCGGCTCCGTCAAATCCTGGCGCCACGTCCATCGCCATGCCACAAGCTTGCTCAATGACACGCAAGGCGGCATAAGCACGCCTCGCGCCAGCCATTCCCTCCATTTCAAAATCCTTCCTTGGAGCTTGACCTTACCGCCTGACAGTCGGCTCACTTAGTCGCAGTTGCCCTTGGTACCCGATCGGTAGCGGTCAAGGGCTTTCAGCCCATAGGTCTCCGCATCGGCCTCCTTGTCAAGCCCGACAAACAACTGCGGATACCGCGCCTGGTAAGCGTGCTGATACTCATGAGCCGCGACGAAGATCGCATTCTCCTCCGCGGTCAATGCACCCAGCGGCCGTCCCTGTTCCTGAAGTTCACCTGCGTCGTTGTAGTACCGATGGGAACGCGTCCCATCGGGCGTCGCCTTGAATGCATCAACGAACAGCATTGCGTTGGCACGGGTGTATGAGCCGTCGGGCTGGTAGGAGTTAGGATCTACGTACAAGGCGCCTCTGATCCGCTGGTAGCCATCAGGAACCTCAGGGCTGTCGCTTCTGAACTCATAGGTCTCCTGTCCGATCTGCTTGTTTGCGTGCGCATTCACGATTACCACGCGAACGTTCGCTGTGTCTGCATGACCCGGCTCCGCCACTGCGGCCACCTTGCACTCCATCTTGTCTGCACGCGGAAGCGTCGAGGGGTCAACGGCATGGTGAACAACGCCATATCCAGAGCCTGATGATCCGCCTGATTGCCCACCGCTACTCTCAGAGTAGCCCGGGCCATAGCTGAAATAGCCGCCGACATTGAACGTGCTGAAGGTTGGACCATGCACGGTGACCCGATTCAGCGTCAGCCCCACACTTGAATCACCTCCGAACACCTCGTCCAACTCTTGATCAGTAAGAATTCTCATCGTACTCCTCCATGAATAACAGTTTTGAGCTCACTTCATCAATGTTGCTAGTCGCACAACTTGGTGAACGAGGTAGATTCCGAGTAAGTTCGGTGGAACTGGGACTGAAACTTGCGTCCGGCGTCCTCATCCAGCCGCTTCAGAATGGCTGGATCGGAGATTTGAGCGCCGTAGCGGGCAGCATCGTAGCCAAACGTTTGCGACATTGCTGCGTCTTCGCTCCCCAGCTGCATAAGCCTTGAGATTTCATAGGCTTTCTGCGCTCCCAGAGAGAGGCGCGAAGTCATGCCTGCCTCAGAGTTGAGCGCGGATGCGGCGGCGCGAACCATCGGCCAGCTCCCAAGCTCGATTCCGCTCTCCACGAGGGCGGGGGCGTTTGTAGAGTAGATCTCGGAAAGGCGCTGAAAGGCCGGCGAGCTTTCGTCCGGCACCGCCCAAGGGGCCACGACAAAGCAGGCGGCCGCCATTCTGTCTCCGGCCAGGGCATTTTCAAGCGCCGAGAGGTAGATCTGCTGCGAGGCCTGCTCCCGGGTAGCTTCCCGCTCCCAACCAGCACACTCCTCTCTGCGCTCCTCCAGCATGGCAACGCGCTCAAGGTACCTTGCTCGAACATCTGGATCGAGCTGCATCAGCTTTTCTGGCTTTGACCGAACGGAATTCGGATCAATCCTCTGGTTCTCAAAAAAATCTTCGAACTGCCGACGCGCTTCGCACCGCCGCACGTACCTGTAAGTGGCCTCGTAAGACACCAACGCGCTCTGAGGAAGACCGTTCCGAGGAAAACTGGAGTCCCCCGAAGGGCCAGACTTCCACCCCTTGCTGGAAGAAGCGGAGCGTAGACCCCCAACGTTCTCAGCACGCTCCCGAGGGGCTTCAACACTAGCGCTTCCGCCCTGTTCGGCGCTCGATACAGTCACCATCGTGATGCCGCCCAAGAGAACAACCGTGCCCAGCGCGGCAAACAGTGCAACTTTTTTTTGTCCCACCATACTCTCCCAACGATCCCTGTTCTTGATGGCGCTACTGATCAGCCATCATTCGCCGATCCTACATCAGTATTTTCATCTCGGTTGTTAATCATGCATTGCGATGCGCCGTGATGCGCCTGCGAAACAGCCAAACCTGCTTGGCGTTCCGCGCTGACAAATGCGAGCAAACACAGCCGCAGACACGACGTATCATGATGTGATTGGCTTGTCACATTACTGTTGGATGATCGCTGGGCATGGAGAGCACAAGGATTACAAGGGAATGGGCCGCGTCGTGGGTCGGCCGGCACGTAACGGGATCGTCGGACTGCCGCTTGCGCTTGGAGGGCCTGGAGCTCGCCCTGGCGCTGGACGGGCGCACCCACCGGGTCAACGTCCAAGACTAGGCCACTTACTGCATCAATGCCGGCACCTTCTGGACCGACATCACGTTCCATCCGGGGCGGCGCCGGGAAGTGAAGGCCGACGGGTTGCCCAACGCCCAGGGCGCCGCCTTGGTTCAAGCGCTGAACGTGATGTTGAGGGAGAAGCGCCTGCGGGAGGACGTGGCGTTCCTCCAAGGCGTGCAGCGCACGATAGACGCGTGGCTGGACCACAAGGCAGAACAAGAGCGGGCCTGCTCCGAGCAGCGCCGCTGGTTCACCCACGAGCAGCAGGAGGACTTTCTCGCTGCCCGCCCCACGGTTGATCCAGCCGCCCTCCGATCGCGCCTGAAGAAACCGGGCGTGGCGGTCCGGTTGGGACCAGCTGCCCAGGCGATCCAACGCTCGCTCCTGTATGGCCTCGCTGTAGCGGCAGTCTCTGGCGTCATCTTCACCTTCAAGCGCGATGCGCTGATCCGCAGTCGCAACGCCTCCAAGATCGGGTACCTGAAGGGCGGCCTCCCCGCCTCCCCGTCCCATTTTGTCTTCACTCGATGAGGTCGACGATACCGTTAAAGAGATCGACAACAGCTTCTTGCTGCAGGACGAGGATCCCAAGGAAACCATTTGTCGATCAACGGTGAGTCGCATGGCTACTGGGGCCGGACACGAAGCCCCCGCCTGTCAGGTCCCGCCGCGTCCTCCAGCGGCTTGGTCCGGCCGACCTACGAACCCTTGGCTTTTCCAGCCAAGAAACGATGATCCAGTTTTAAAGAGCGCCCAGGTCTTTGACCACCGCTTGGCCTTGCTGCAGGAATCCCAACAGCAACCGCCCCCCTGCCACCTTCCGCCCACTTCTCTCGTTGAGCCACTGCGCCTGACCCCGGCCGGCCTCAAACAGGGCCGGCGTTGCCATTGAGGGCGGCCAGCCCTGCAAGGGCTCACCAGGCGACGAGAGCTGCCCCGTGGTCGGCTGGACCACCGCGGGCACCGTCGCGTCGTGTTTGGCGTAGGCGGTAGCCATCATGCGTCCGTTCTTGGGAGACCATCCACCCAGCACCAGCTCCGTGGTGCAGTATTCTGCCGGCAATCCCGCTTCAGCCACGGCGTTGGCGTAGTTCGGCCAAAGCTGGTCAATGACTCGCCCCAAGCCCGCCGTCAGCTGTTCCAAGGTGAAGTCTGCTCGAAAACTAGCTTCCAACGAGAGTTGGTAGATTCGCAGAAAGAACTGCGCTGAACCCCGGGTTGCAAGCAAGATCTGGTGCTGAGGAATGAGCAGCACCTTCGCCCCTGCCGAAGCTTGGCCACTTACGGCGCGCCTTGAGGCATGCGAGGTCGACTTAGAAGCCCACCGCGGCTACATCAAGGCACTGGAATACGGGCTGCGGGCCGTCAACGCCAGCCATCCGCCCCCCCCAGGTGTTTCCACTGGCATGGGAAATGGCACTAGCCGGAGCGTCGGACACCCACGCAGGAGAAGACGGATATGTATTCACCAATGCCACGCAGCAGGCGCTCTGCGCCTTGACTGCTGAGGTGAGCGTGGATGTGGTCGCGCCGAGATAAGGATGGTCAGTGGAAAATCGTCGGCGTGGAACGACAGATACCAAAGTAGCCTCATGTTCGGCAAGGCGCTTCCCGACGGCATCTCAAACCGTGACTGGCAGCTGGCGCTCTTGCGTGCGGCGCGACCTCCGGGGCGCCATTCAAGGAAGGGATTGAATCGCAGGGAGAGCCTCGGCTTCTGATGGCTTGCAACTAAGCCTACTCAGGAGCACAGTTCACTCATCCTGGGGGGATGAGCAATGGAACGCTCGGAATTTGCTGTTGACCGTGAACTGTATTCGGACGATATGGCCGCTCGGGCCGCGCATCGCTATGGTGGCGAGCTTGGTGTCGAGGTGCGCAGCCAAGGCGCCAACCTTACTGTCATCTTTTGGACTTTGGATGGCTCCGAGTTGCCAGAGAATCTCTGGGCACGGTTTTCCCGAGACTTGCTAGATGAACGCCTGCGGGCGGCCGTCCGAGCGGAAACGAGCGGGCTGCAGCAGGAGCTGCTTCGCGCAGCGCTGAACCAAGCAGAGCCGGTGGTTTCCCGTGTCGAGGTTTAGGTCCGCTGAGGCTTTCGCCGCCCCATCGGACTACCAACTGTTGCCTCTTCGGTTCCGGCGACTTCCGTGGGATCACGATCGGGCTTTCGTCTCGTCGATGGCTGGCGACTGGCTCTTGATGAAGATGGAGGACGTCGAGCGCCTGGTGAACCACCAGCTTCCGACCGAGTCCGCCCTATTTGGGGACTTGGAAGCCCGGCACCTTGTCGTTGCGGGGGCCGACCGAAGCAGCCTGGCGCCCCTGCTTAGTCAAATCCGCAGCCGAAAGTCCTACCTGATGGGTGGACCCGCTCTCCACATCTTCGTGGTGTCGCTGCGCTGCCCCCACACCTGCAACTACTGCCAGGTGTCGCGACAGGAGACGAGCGCCACTGCGTTCGACATGGAAAGTGCGCACGCCGAACAGGCGGTGGAACGGTTGTTCGAATGGCCGAGCCAAGAACTGACGATCGAATTCCAAGGGGGTGAACCCCTGCTCAATTTTGAGCAAGTGAAAGCCATCACCCGGCGGATCGTCGAGCATAATCGGAGGGCCCGACGCACCCTGCGATTCGTGCTGGCATCTACCCTGCATGACCTCACCAACGACCAGCTGGCGTTTCTGGCCGAGCACCGCTTCAAGCTCTCCACCTCGCTGGACGGTCCCGAATGGCTTCACAACGCCAATCGCCCCCGACCCGGTCGCGACAGCTACCGGCGGACTGTAGAGGGAATTGAACGCGGACGCCGTTGGCTGGGAGACGATGGCGTCTCGGCGCTGACGACCCTGACCCGCCAGAGCCTCGAGGTCCCTGAGGCCATCATCGACGAGTACCGGATGCTGGGTTTCCACAGCATCTCCTTGCGTCCATTAAGCCCCTACGGGTTCGCCACCAAGACGGCGCGCCGCACCGGCTACCCCACGGAAGACTTCCTCGCCTTCTACCGGCGCGCCTTCGATCACTTGCTGTCGGTGAACCTGGCCGGCTACGCCATGGAAGAGTCCTACGCGTCTCTTCTTCTCTCCCAGCTCTTCACGTCCTTCGGGCACGGCTACGTCGATCTCCGATCGCCCACCGGAGCCGGATTGGGCGCCGTCATCTACGACCACGACGGGCGGGTCTATCCGTCGGATGAGGCACGCATGCTGGCCGCCATGGGGGACGATGCCTTTGCCTTGGGCCACGTCAGCCAACCGGTCAGCCAATGGCTGTCCTCGCCCGACATGGGCCGCTTGCTGGACGCCGGAGTCGCCGAGGCCCTACCCACGTGCTCCGACTGCGCGTTTGTGCCGATGTGCGGCGCCGATCCGATCGAGCACTACGCCCGCCAAGGGGATCCCATCGGCCATCGGCCCAGCAGCGACTTCTGCCGGCGGAACATGGGGCTCTTTGATTTGCTGCTGGAGCGCTACGAGAAGGTTGATCGGAACATCCAAGGGTTGATGCGCTCCTGGGCCAATCCGAAGCCATCGGTGGAGGACGCCGTCCATGCTGCCGCTTGAAACCAGAGCCGAGCTGGCGCCGTCGGCGAAGGCCAGTCTGCTGAAGGTTGTGTCTCTGGCAGATTTTGCCCGATCAGCGCTTCCCTTGGAGCGCCTGGCGCTGGATCTGAGGGACGTCCCAACGGACAACTTCAGCAGTGACCTGCTAAACCTGCCTTGGGGTGCAGTCTTGCCTTCAGGCGGGTTGCGCTCTGCCGGTGAGGCTCCTCTCGTTCGCCTGGAAGGTCCGCCGGGTGTTTGCAAGCCTGGGGATGTGGTGGAGCTCAATCCCCTGCAGAAGAAGGTGGCGATCCGCTATCGACGCGGAGACACCGGCAATGTCTTGTTCGCCACCGAGCGCTGCAACAGCTACTGCCTGATGTGCTCTCAGCCGCCCCGAGACGTTCAAGACGACTGGCGGGTGAGGCACCTCTTGGATCTGATTGACCTCATTGATCCGGAGGAACCTTCGCTGGCGATCAGCGGTGGGGAACCAACCCTGCTGGGCGACGGGTTGGTCGACGTGGTGGCCAAATGCGCGCACGTGCTGCCCAACACCCACCTGCACATCCTGTCCAACGGCCGACTGCGTGAGCCCGGCCTGCACGCGAGATTTGCGGGCCTCCATCCCAACTTGAGCTGGGGCATCCCGCTCTACGGAGACCGCTATGCCTTGCACGACTACGTCGTGCAAAGCGAGGGCGCGTTCGCTCAGACCCTTCGCGGGCTTTACGCATTGGAAGCCGCTCAGCAGCGGGTGGAGATCCGAGTCGTGTTGGTTAAGCCCACGGTCGAGCGGCTGGCACAGCTGGCCCGCTACATCTGGCGAAACCTGCCCTTCGTCGAACACGTTGCCCTGATGGGCATCGAGCCCATCGGATTTGCCAAAGCGCATCAGCGTGAGCTTTGGGCCGATCCGGCGGACTACGGTGACATCCTGTCCGAAGCGGTGGGGCTGCTGGCCGAGGGCGGAATCCCGGTCTCGCTCTACAACCTGCCCTTGTGCGCCTTGGACCGATCGCTTTGGCCCTACGCCGTGCAGAGCATTTCGCCTTGGAAGAACGACTACCTGCCCGCCTGTGACGGCTGCTCGGTTCGGCAGCGGTGCGGCGGCTTTTTCTCGTGGGTCACACCGGCTTGGACCAGCCGGTCCATCTCTCCCGTCCTGGAAACCTGATCATGTCCAACGCACTGATGATCGTCGGCGCCGCCACCTTGGGAACCTTGGGCACGGAGCCGCCAAAGGGCCAGTCCGACCTTTCCAGGCTCTCCGAGATGGACGGGAAATACGCGACCGTCCTGAGCACCTCGTTGAATGCAGGCCGGCACAACCTGTATGCGGGGCACCGCAGCCACAGCTCCCATCGATCACACAGTTCCCATCGCTCCCATTCGTCCGGATCGGGAAGCTCGTATCGCTCCTATACCCCGCCACCGGCGACCTATACGCCACCGCCCACCCGTTACACCACGCCAGCGACACCGGCGGCGCCCGCAGCTCCACGGCCCACTGGCACGGGCAGCAGTGGCAGCAGCCATTTGAATAGCTACCCGACCCAGAATTTGGAGCCGGCCACCCGAGCAAACTCCCGATCTGCGAACAACCTGACCTTGGAGCCCGGCACCTACGACAAGCCGGTGACGGAGGGACGGGACGCCGATGCACTGAAGCTACTCATCATGCGCGTCCAGGCAGCGCTCTACTCCAAGGGCTACGATCCGGGCGCCATCGACGGGGTCCTCACTCCTGAGACCCAATCGGCTCTGCGGATGTTCCAATTGGCCCACGGCATCCGGGCCACCGGAACGATGACGACTCCCACCCTGGACGCGCTTGGGGTACGACTCTAGCCAGCACGCAGCCACCGACGTCCCCCCGGCCTGAGTAGAGTTGAGGTTTAGAGTCCGGTGCTGATGTTATCTCTCGTGCCGGCCAACTGCGCGGCGTACTGGGCGGGCGTCAGCCCGCCAAGTGCTCGTTTAGGCCTTTCTTCGTTGTAGTCACGTCGCCAGCTTTCGATGCTGGTCCGGGCATGGAGCAACGTCGGGAACCAATGCTCGTTCAGACATTCATCGCGTAGCCGCCCGTTGAAGGACTCAACGTAAGCGTTCTGGTTCGGCTTGCCCGGCTCAATCAGGCGCAGGGCAATTCCCTTCTCGTGAGCCCACGCCATCATCGCTTTGCCACAAAATTCCTTGCCATTGTCTGTCCTGATCACGTGCGGCAAACCGCGCTGAACGGCCAATCTGTCCAGCACCCTGGCAACGCCTTGCCCTGAAATGGCCCGTTCCACCTCGATGGCCACGGCCTCGTGGGTGGCGTCGTCAACGATGGTCAGGCACTTGATTACTCGGCCTTCCGCGGTGCGGTCGAACACGAAATCCATCGACCACACCTGATTGGCGGCGGACGGGCGCAGCAAGGGGTGCCGCTCACCGACAGGCACCTTCTTGCGCTTCCTGCGACGCACCTGCAGGCCCGCTTGCTGGTACAGCCGCTCCACGCGCTTGTAGTTCACGACAAGCCCCTTCTGTCGCAACTTCAGGTGGATCATGCCCACGCCGTAACGTCGATGCCGGTGTGCCAGTGCAGCGATCTGCTCGCGCAGCTCAACGTTGTGGTCCGGCCTAGGCTCGTAGCGCAGCGCGCTGGCGCTCATGCGTGCAATCACCAACGCACGCCGCTCGCTCAGCCCTTTCTCGATCATACTCCGCACCAGCAACCTGCGCGCCGGTGCGGTCACCACTTTTTCGCAGCGCATCCTTGATGACGTCGTTCTCGAACACCTGCTCGGCCAGCAACTTCTTAAGGCGTGTGTTCTCGGCTTCCAGGTCCTTGAGCCGCTTGGCGTCGGGAACGCTCATGCCGCCGAACTTGCTACGCCACAGGTAATACGAAGCCTCACTGAAGCCATGCCGGCGGCACAACTCTTTGATCGGCATGCCCGACTGGGCCTCGCGCAGGAAGCCGATGATCTGCTCTTCGGAAAAACGCTTCTTAACGTCCAATCTCCTTGTCGTTGAGGATTGGACTCCAAACCGTCACGCTACTCAATCTCAGGGGGACGTCGGGCCTTCGAATTGGTGCGGCTCAGGCCGCCGGGGTCAGGTAGCGCCCGTCCACGGCCAGGGTGGCTTCGGGGTGACCGACAATGCTTCCCTTGGCGCTAAAGCCAAACGTTGTATCACTGCCCCGAAACTCCAGCTCGAACTGGTCAAGGCCACCAAAAATGGATTCAGAGCTGGGGTCCCATCGCTTGATGGTCAACCTCGCACTGAACCCTCCATCAGCGGTCGCCAACGTTCCTGAATACGTGTACCCGGAATCGCCACCATTGACCGCTCCCGCCTTGAACACTGCTATCCCCTCGCCCACTCCCTGCATGTTCGACGAGAAACGAACATGGTAAATGCCGTCCTTCATTGCCGCACCTCCACTGGGTTGGAGTAACCATTGGATCACCCTTGAGTCTCACCAGCCGAGACAGCAATAAGTCAGAGTTCGGATTGTGAAGGGATTGAACGCCCCCACGTGCTTTTAGATAGACTCCATCCCACGGATGTTTGACCAGCGCCTTGAGGAGTTTGACCTTGCCCAGCGTTTTCTTTTCCTACTGCCATGCAGACGAGGAGCTCCGCGACCAGCTCGAGAAGCAGCTCGCCATGCTCAAGCGCCAAGGCATCATTGAAACCTGGCACGACCGGCGCATCATTGCGGGTCAGGAGATAGATAAGACGATCAACGGGCACGTTAACAACGATGACATCATTCTCCTGCTTGTAAGTCCTGACTTCATTGCGTCGGACTATTGCTACGAAAGGGAGATGATGCGAGCACTGGAGCGGCATGAGTCCGGGGAAGCCACTGTCATCCCTGTCATTCTACGAGCGTGCGACTGGCACCACGCTCCCTTCGGAAAGCTGATGGCCACCCCCAAGGATGGCAAACCGGTGAAGAAGTGGGCCGATGCTGACGAAGCGTTCTTAGAAGTGGCCCAAGCCGTGCGCGCTGCAGCCCAACATCACGGTGCCAAGCAAACCGTACCAGGCCCCTCTAGTAGAACCTCCTCCGAGGAATTTCCTGCAACGCCCCGTCCGACGGGCTCGGACAGCAGCACCCGCCCCGTACCGGGCCGGAGGTCTAGCAATTTGCGTCTCGCCAAGGCCTTCACTCAGCGGGACAAAGATCAGTTCAAGGCTGACACTTTCGATTACATCGCGAAGCACTTCGAGAACTCGCTCAACGAGCTTGGAGCACGTAACCCCGGCTACGAAGGATCGTTTCGAAGAGTCGACGCAAACCGCTTCTTCTGCACGATCTATCACGATGGGAACGACGTCGCTCGTGCAACGGTCTACCTAGGCGGAATGCTCAAGGGCATCAATTACAGCCAAGGGGAGACGTTGGATAGCAACTCCTACAACGAGTCCCTATCGGTTGACTGCGATGATCAAGCCCTGTTCCTCACCAGCATGGGCATGTCCGCGTATGGTTCAAACCGAGGACGAAAGCTAACGCCAGAAGGAGCTGCGGAGTTGCTCTGGGAACAGCTCATTGGTCCCCTTCAAAGTCGCAGCAACCATCCAAGCAGGCGCTGACATGATTTCGACCAACGATTTTTCCGTAGGGAGTGCGAGTTCATGCACTCATCTTTCGCTCATCCTACCGAGACATGATTCAGAGACAGCCATGCTCATCGGCACGTCGCCAGCAGGCAAGATTGCAGCCTTCATCCTGACGGGCAGCCACCAGTTTGCGTGGTTCGAGGCCGAAGGGGCGAACCGCTGGACTGGGCTTGTGTTTGCTGGCGTTCGCATCGAAGTCGACGAGACGAGCGTGTTCAGCGCAGAGTATTCACGCGCTGTTCCTGGCAACCTCGTCAGAGAGGGAACAACACTGGCAGTGAGGGCTAAGGCCCAATCGTTCGGCGGTTCTGATTCGGTTGTGCTGGAAAGCAATCTGCCATCGACGGGAGATCTTTCCACCGGTTTCTCGAAGTGGCAGATCGTTCTGGGGAGTGGGAGCGAAAAGCGGGTGCTCTATCGGGCTGGTTTAGCAGCTGAAACTGTTTGAACTCTGGTTCGGGGGCAACGGGGCTGTGCCCGAAAACAGCCCCAAGCAGAAGCAGCTTGAGCACGACGCACCTTACCGGTGTCAGCATGACCGGCCTGCCCTAGCAGGGCACCTCTGCGCTTTGCCGTGCTGCGGCTTTCAAAGCCGCTGCCAGCCCGTCGGACAGGGACTGAATCGCAAGATTGTGGAAGAGCTCCCGCTCTCGCGAGCTCTTCCAGGGCCGACCCAGCGCTTCGCTGATACATAGAGGTGTGGCAGGAAGCTGGGAGTGAAAGCTTGCTAACCCCCTGATGCGGCCAGCGGGTTGCGCACCTCGGCGCGCTCGTAGTGCCGGCGAAGTGCTTGCGAGTCCCGCAGCATGTCGTCGTCGTGGATGACTTGGAACGGGTTGTAACGCAGCACCGGCTCCCGCTGCTGCTGAGCCGCCGCTTTGCGTTCCCGCTTCAGCACCAGGTCGACCGCCCTCTTCGCGTCTGTGAACGCGTGCTCGGTCGACGCCAAACCGGCCGCTTTGACTCGCTGGATGTACTTCCCGGTCACGCCCAACGCTTCGAGCTGTTGCGTGGAAAGCGCGGCCCAATCCGGCTGATCAGCAAGCGCTTGGCGCATCGGGGTGGGGATCCGGTTGGAGCGCACCATGGACGATCGCCGCAAGCTGTCGAACGCACGGTGGATGTCCTTGTCCAACAGCTGAAGGATCGGCTTGTCGGCCAGCTCGACTTCAGGGCGGGCAAACCGCGCCAGGCTGTCTTGGATGGCCCGGATGCTTGCGGGCTTGGCCTTCTTGTTGCGCACGCGCTTCTGCAGGTCTTCAACGTAGGCCGTGAAGCAGTTCGTCAGCGTGAGCCCCTTCAGCTCAACCAACTGCTCGGCTCGGGCCTCTTCCTTCGATGGATGTTCGCCCGTTTCTCGAACCACGGCCAACTTCCGCTGCGCCAGCTCGTAGGCTTGCTCTGGACCGATGTCGGTGACGCTGCCCAGGGAGAACCGACGGACCCCGGCCGGGCCTCGGACCACGACTTCGTAAGTGGTGCGGGTCGTGCCCACGTAGAAGCCAAAGCCCGTTGGCGCGCCCTGATTGCCGTCCAGGAAGCGGTAAGGCTTCCCGGCGTCTTCGGGCAGTCGAGGGGCGATAACCACCCTTCCCTGCTTGCCTTCGACGGGGCCTTTGGCCACGCTCAGTTCGCAGATTTGCCGGTAGGTCAGCTTAAACTTGGTGCCTCGGCGGCGCGGGGCCTCTGCCTGCGCCGCAACAACCGTATCCATGGTCGATCCGCTGTCTGTCCGTCGCAACATCGATTTGATCCTCTTTGATTGATCAGCGCAACCGCGGCGCAACGAAGAACCCCGTTACTTGCCGTCGGCTGCCGCGATCGACCGCTACAACCCGTAGGAAGTTCTCTTGCAAACCACTGATTCAAAAGCGAAACCGTCTGCATCGAAGGCCAGTGCAGAGCACACGCCCCTCATGAAGCAGTTCTTCGCAGCCAAGTCCGATTATCCGGACCTGCTGCTGTTCTTCCGCATGGGCGACTTCTACGAGCTGTTCTACGACGATGCGCGCAAGGCCGCGCGCCTGCTCGACATCACCCTGACCCAGCGCGGCAGCTCCGGCGGCGCGCCGATCCCGATGGCCGGTGTGCCGGTGCATGCCTACGAGGGCTACCTGGCCCGCCTGGTCGCGCTGGGCGAATCGGTGGCCATCTGCGAACAGATCGGCGATCCGGCGCTGGCCAAGGGCCTGGTCGAGCGCAAGGTGGTGCGCATCGTCACCCCCGGCACGGTCACCGACGAGGCGCTGCTGGACGAACGCCGCGACACCCTGCTGATGGCCCTGTCGCGCACGAAACAGGGCTACGGCCTGGCCTGGGCCGACCTGGCCGGTGGCCGTTTCCTGGTCAACGAAGTCGAGACCGATGACGCACTGGAAGCCGAACTGGCGCGGCTGGAGCCGGCCGAGCTGCTGGTGCCCGACGAAGAGAACTGGCCGGAGTTCCTGCGCCAGCGCACCGGCGTGCGCCGCCGCGCGCCGTGGCTGTTCGACGCCGACAGTGGCCGCCGCCAGCTGCTGGCCTTCTTCAAGCTGCATGACCTGAGCGGCTTCGGCATCGACGACAAGCCGCGCGCCACCGCCGCCGCTGGCGCCCTGCTCGGCTATGTCGAGGAAACCCAGAAGCAGCGCCTGCCGCACCTGACCTCGATCGCGATGGAGACCGCCGGCGAGGCGATCGCGATGAATGCCGCCACCCGCCGCCATCTGGAACTGGATACGCGCGTCGATGGCGACACCCGCAACACCCTGCTGGGCGTGCTCGACAGCACCGTGACGCCGATGGGTGGCCGTTTGCTGCGGCGCTGGCTGCACCGCCCGCTGCGCCTGCGCGAGGTGCTGATACAGCGCCACCATGCGGTGGAAACGCTGATCGATCGCGGCAGCGACGCCGACATCCGCGAGCAGTTCCGCCGCCTGGGCGATCTGGAACGCATCCTCACCCGCGTCGCACTGCGCTCGGCGCGCCCGCGCGATTTCTCTACCCTGCGTGACGGTCTGGGCCTGCTGCCGGCGGTGCGCGAGGTGCTGGCGCCGCTGGATTCTCCACGCCTGCAGGCGCTGCACGCCGCGCTGGGCGAACATGACGAATGCGCGCAGCTGCTGGCCAGCGCCATCGCCGAGATGCCGCCGCTGAAGCTGAGCGATGGCGGCGTGCTGGCCGACGGCTTCGACCAGGAGCTGGACGAGCTGCGCCGCCTGTCCACCCATGCCGACCAGTTCCTGGTCGACCTGGAGCAGCGCGAGCGCGAGAGCAGCGGCATCGCCACCCTGAAGGTGGGCTACAACCGGGTGCACGGCTACTACATCGAAATCAGCAAGGGCCAGTCCGACCGCGCGCCGGTGCACTACACCCGCCGGCAGACGCTGACCAACGCCGAGCGCTACATCACCGAGGAACTGAAGGCGTTCGAGGACAAGGTGCTGTCCGCGCGCGACCGTTCGCTGTCGCGCGAGAAGTACCTGTACGAGCAGCTGCTGGACACCCTCGGCGGGCAGCTGGAACCGCTGAAGCAATGCGCGGCAGCGCTGAGCGAGCTCGACGTGCTGGCCAGCTTCGCCGAACGCGCGCAGGCACTGGACTGGGCACGCCCGGAACTGCAGGCCGAGCCGTGCCTGAAGATCGAGCGCGGCCGCCACCCGGTGGTCGAAGCGGTGCGCGAACAACCGTTCGAGCCGAACGACCTGGACCTCCACCCGGACCGCCGCATGCTGGTGATCACCGGCCCGAACATGGGCGGTAAATCGACCTACATGCGGCAGAACGCCCTGATCGTGCTGCTGGCCCACATCGGCAGCTTCGTGCCGGCCAGCCGTGCGCTGATCGGCCCGATCGACCGCATCCTGACCCGCATCGGCGCCGGTGACGACCTCGCCCGCGGGCAGTCCACCTTCATGGTCGAAATGGCCGAGACCAGCTACATCCTGCACCACGCCACCGCGCACTCGCTGGTGCTGATGGACGAGATCGGCCGTGGCACGTCCACCTACGATGGCCTGGCCCTGGCCGACGCGGTGGCCCGCCACCTGGCCTACCAGAACCGCTGCTACACGCTGTTCGCCACCCACTACTTCGAGTTGACCGCGCTGGCCGACGAACAGCACGAAGGCGGCCGCAGCGGCATCGCCAACGTGCACCTGGATGCGGTCGAGCATGGCGAAGCGCTGGTGTTCATGCATGCGGTGAAGGACGGCCCGGCCAACCGCAGCTTCGGCCTGCAGGTGGCAGCACTGGCCGGCCTGCCGCGCGCCACCGTGGCGCAGGCGCGCCGTCGCCTGGCCGAGCTGGAGCAGCGTGGCGGTGAAAGCCATGCCGCCGAGCTGGCACCGCAGGCGCTGGATGCACCGCAGCAGTTCGGCCTGTTCGCAGCGCCATCCAGCAAGGCGCAGGAAGCACTGGCGGCGATCGATCCCGACGAGCTGACCCCGAAGCAGGCGCTGGAAGCGCTGTACCGGCTGAAGGCGCTGCTGTAACCGCAGCGCACGCACATGGCCTCCCGCCTGGCCGCGGGAGGCCAATTGAAAGACCCCACAAATCCGATTCTGCCTTTCAATTGACGGAATCTATCAACCTGAACGAATCATTCGATTATTCATTTCATCTGGCCCTAGCTACAGTCGAGTGAAGATGTTTCCCACGTCTTCACCGCCACCAGGAGCCAGCCGATGAGCCAGTCCGACAACAACAACGCCAAGTGCCCTTACCACAGCGCCCCGACGCCTGAGGAAGGCGCCCAGCAGCAGCGCGAGCTGAGCACCACGCCGAAGCAGAAGCACGGTGACGACCCGGTTACCCCGATGACCACGGCCTTCGGCGCGCCGGTGGTGGACAACCAGAACAGCAAGACCGCCGGCCCGCGCGGCCCGCTGCTGATGGAAGACGTGTGGCTGCTGGAGAAGCTGGCCAATCTCAACCGCGAGATCATTCCCGAGCGCCGCATGCACGCCAAGGGCTCGGGCGCATTCGGTACCTTCACCGTCACCCACGACATCAGCAAGTACACCCGCGCCAAGCTGTTCGAGAAGGTTGGCAAGCAGACCGAAATGTTCGCCCGCTTCACCACGGTGGCCGGCGAGCGTGGCGCCGCCGACGCCGAGCGCGACATCCGCGGCTTCGCGCTGAAGTTCTACACCGAAGAAGGCAACTGGGATCTGGTCGGCAACAACACGCCGGTGTTCTTCCTGCGCGACCCGCGCAAGTTCGCCGACCTCAACAAGGCCGTGAAGCGCGATCCGCACACCAACCTGCGCAGCGCGCGCAACAACTGGGATTTCTGGACGCTGCTGCCCGAAGCCCTGCTGCAGGTGACCGTGGTGATGAGCGACCGTGGCATCCCGCGCAGCTTCCGCCACATGCACGGCTTCGGCTCGCATACCTACAGCTTCACCAACGCCGACAGCGAGCGCTTCTGGGTGAAGTTCCACTTCGTCAGCCAGCAGGGCATTGAATCGCTGACCGACGCGCAGGCGCAGATCCTGGTCGGCCATGACCGCGAAAGCCACGGCCGCGACCTGTTTGCCGCGATCGAGAAGGGCGACTTCCCGAAGTGGAAGCTGTTCATCCAGGTCATGCCGGAACTGGATGCCGAGACCTACCGCGTGCATCCGTTCGACCTGACCAAGGTGTGGCCGAAGAGCGACTACCCGCTGATCGAGGTCGGCCAGTTCGAACTGAACCGCAATCCGGTCAACTGGTACCAGGACGTGGAGCAGTCGGCGTTCGCACCGAGCAACCTGGTGCCGGGCATCGGCCCGTCGCCGGACAAGATGCTGCAGGCGCGCCTGTTCGCCTATTCCGACGCGCAGCGTTACCGCCTGGGCGTCAATCACCACCAGATTCCGGTGAACGCCGCGCGCTGCCCGGTGCACAGCAACCACCGCGATGGCGCGATGCGCGTGGACGGCAACTACGGCGGCCTGCCGCACTACGAGCCGAACAGCTACGGCCAGTGGCAGGAGCAGCCGGAGTACCGCGAGCCGCCAATGAAGATCCGCGGTGACGCCGACTTCTGGAATTTCCGTGAGGACGACGCCGACTACTTCAGCCAGCCCGGTGCGCTGTTCCGCAGCTACAACCAGGCGCAGAAGGACCGCCTGTTCGCCAACACCGCCCGTGCCCTGGGCGATGCGCCGGACTTCATCAAGCAGCGCCACATCGACAACTGCAGCAAGGCCGACCCGGCCTACGGTGCCGGCGTCGCAGCAGCCCTGAAGGCGCTGGCCAGCCAGCCGTCGGACCCGTTCAAGCCGGCGCAGCCGGAAACCGACTTCCCCGCCGCCACCCCGGGCGCGGAAGACATCGAGCTCTGATCGCCCTCCCCCGCGTACGGCACGCCGCCTCCCCGTGAGGCGGCGTCGCCGTTTTAACGGTCCGCGTCGTACCTTCTGCACGCCCCATCCCAATCGAGGATTCCCCTGATGAGCCTGACCGATGAACTTCTCGCCAAATTGCAGGGCGCTCCGCTGCAGCAGGTGTCGCAGCAGCTCGGCATCAGCGATAC
The DNA here is from genome assembly GCF_059369755.1 of Stenotrophomonas sp. YJH_SMC_57. NCBI lineage: Bacteria > Pseudomonadati > Pseudomonadota > Gammaproteobacteria > Lysobacterales > Lysobacteraceae > Stenotrophomonas > Stenotrophomonas sp. YJH_SMC_57. The sequence continues at coordinate 103,879 of NZ_JCAFSZ010000005.1, read as the reverse complement.
CCAGGCCTCCGGCGCGATCAGCGCCGCGCTGCCGGTGCTGATGGGCGCGCTGGGCAACAACGCCGCGCAGCCGCAGGGGGCGCAGGCGCTGCTCGGCGCACTGCAGAACAACCACAGCGGCCTGGACCTGGGCAGCGTGCTCGGTTCGGTGCTGGGCGGCGGTGGTGGTGGTGCCGCCAGCGATGGCGCCGGCATCCTCGGCCACATCTTCGGCGGCAGCCAGCAGAAGGTGGAAACCGGCCTGGCTCAGGCCACCCAGCTCGACAGCGGCCGCACCAGCCAGCTGCTGCAGATCCTCGCGCCGATCGTGATGGCCTTCCTCGCCCAGCGCCTCGGGGGTGGCCAGGCCGATGCCGGCTCGCTCAGCCAGGCGCTCGGCCAGGAAAAGCAGCAGGTGCAGCAGCAGGGCGGCATTGCCGGTGGCCTGCTCGGCAGCGTGCTGGACCAGGACGGCGACGGCCAGTTCGGCATGGGCGACCTGCTGAAGCTGGGCGGCAACCTGCTCGGCGGCAAGCGCTGACCGATGCTGTCGCCGGGGGTGACCCGGCATGATCAGCATCGCCAGGGAAAACGCCGGGCCCTGCCCGGCGTCCTACCGGTTCCCGGCCTTCAGCCGCTGCAGGATCGGCGCGAACAACGGCGCCTGCATCGAGCGCGGCGGCACCGCTGACTTTCCCTGTTCCTGTGCCTGCCAGTACGACCACGACAGCGCCTTGTCGCCCAGTTCGTAGTCCATGCCATCCCAGCCATCTTCGCGGAAGGCGTAGAAGGCCCAGTGCACCTTGTCCTGTTCCAGCACCTGCAGCACGTCCTGCAGGTAGCGGCTGCAGTCGGGCCAGCGGCGCATGCAGCCGAATTCACCGACCACCATGCGGTTGGCCCCCACCCCGTGCGTCTTCGCCCAATCCATCGGCTGCTGCAGGTAGCTGCGTACGCGGTACTTGTCCCAGCGTTCGCTGCCCGCGCCGAATGGCACCTCTGCCGGGTAGCGGTACGGCGTGGGACGCTTCTGGTTGGGCGCGCTGGTAGCGGCGTACGGCTCGTACATGTGCACGCTGTACAGCAGCTTCGCGTCGTCCAGCGGTGCCGGCCAGTAATCAAACGCGTCCGCCGCCGCGTACCAACCGGCATCGAGCATCAGCGGCATGTCCGCATCCACCGCACGCACGCTGGCAATCAGCCCTCGGTAGAGCACGCGCAGATCGCGCGGGCCGTCCTGCACCCCGGCATACCACTTCCGCATCGCCTCACGCGGGGCGTGTTCGGCCAGCGCGGTGCCATATTCCGGTGCCGGTTCGTTGATCAGGTTGTAGGCGGCCAGTGCGGGATGCCCTTTCAGTGCAGTGGCCAGATCACGCCAGAAGCGCTGCGCAGGCAGATGGTTGTCCATCGACTGCCACAGGCGCTGGTCGACCTTGTCACCGTTCTTCTGCTTCCAGCGCAACAGGGGCAGCGACAACGGCACCAGCACCACCTTCAGGCCCGAGGCATTGGCGTCATCCAGCGCACGCCGCAGGGTGGCCACGTCGGCCTGCACCAGCCCCTGGTAATGGTCGGCATCGCCGATCAGGAAGTCGCGGCCGCCGGCGCTTTTCCACTTGTCCGGGCTCAGCCGTACCCAGGTCGCGCCAGTGGCACGCAGCGCCTGGAAGTAGGCACGGTCCGGCGGATTCTCGTTGAAGCTGTTGCCGCCGCGCTGCGGCGTATCCCAGAAGGTGATGCCGGCGGCGAACGCCGGGGCGGCGGTGGCGAGGGCCAGGCACAGCAGGCTGCGGCGCAGGAACATGAGGGTCTTCCATGAGAAGGACGATCCAACGTGCAGGGCACACACCGAACGCAGCCTGAGTGCGCGCGGCACAGCGCGTGACGCCCGGCCACGAACCGGTAGATGCCCACCTTGGTTGGCAACCGGGCACAACGCCCACCAAGGTGGGCGACTACCCTCAAAGCGCGTCCAGATCGCCCAGCGCACGTATCAACCGCCGCGCGCGCTTGTCCGGCTTGTGCTCCGGCGGCTGGAAGCCATCGCGGGCAGCGATGCGCAATGCACGCTGCTCGGCACGACGCGCCTTCGAGGCTTCGCTCTCGGCGTACAGCTGCTGCGCCGCCGGGGCCGGTCCGCGCTGGTCGCTCAGGCCCAGTACCTGGATCTCGAAATGCTCTTCACCGCGATCGATCTGCAGCTGCTCACCCACACGCACCGCGCGCGAGGATTTCGGGCGCTGGCCAGCCACGCTGACCTTGCCGGTCTCGATGGCCTGCTTGGCCAGACTGCGGGTCTTGAAGAATCGGGCCGCCCACAACCAGATGTCCAGGCGGACACTGGGCGACAGCGGGGAAAGCTCATGCATCGGTGCGTACTACTCCGGTGGCTTGTTCAGGGGACGCGGGTTGTCCGGATCAGCCCGGCAGCCGGTGCCGCCGATCAGCGGTCGAACGCCGGACGCAAGATCCTGGCGCTGACTGCCGACCAGGCATTCGGGCCGGTCGGTCGGTCGGATCTGGGTATCGCCCAGCCGGTCGTCCATCGAACATGCGGCCAGTACGACGCCGATCAAGGCCAGCGCCATGCTCCGTCCCACCCGTAGTCGTTGATGCATTGCCACATCCCGCAAACCGGCTTGGTGCTAGTGTGCGCCTCCCGGGAATCGATCACCACTCCATGGCCAAAGCGCCGCTTGACCTGACCTCCGGCCCGATCGGCCGCAATCTCCTGCTGTTTTCCCTGCCGATCCTGGCCGGCAACATCGCGCAGTCGCTGAATGGTTCGGTGAATGCGGTGTGGGTGGGGCGTTTCCTCGGCGAGGCGGCGCTGACCGCCACCGCGAACGCCAACAACATCATGTTCTTCCTGATCGGCTCGGTGTTCGGTTTCGGCATGGCCTCGACCATCCTGATCGGCCAGGCCATCGGCGCACGCGACATCGCCCAGGCGCGGCGCGTGGTCGGTACCAGCGCCACCTTCTTCATCGGCCTGTCGGTGATCATCGCCATCGCCGGCTGGTTCATGGCGCATCCGCTGCTGGCGGCGATGGGCACGCCGGCCGCCTCGCTGCCGCTGGCCGAGGCCTACCTGCAGATCATCTTCCTGGCGATGCCGACGCTGTACGCGTTTGCCTTCCTCACCGCCGCGCTGCGCGGTGCCGGCGATTCGCGTACGCCATTCCGCTTCCTGATGGTGTCGGTGGCGCTGGACATCGTGCTGAACCCGGTGCTGATCTTCGGCATGGGGCCATTCCCCGCGCTGGGCATCGCCGGCTCGGCCTGGGCCACATTGGTCGCGCAGACCCTGTCGCTGGCCGGCCTGCTGCTGTACATGCGCCACAAGCGCCACACGCTGTGGCTGGGGCGTGCCGACATGCGCCTGTTCAAGCTCGACCTGACCATCCTCAAGGCGCTGGTGCTCAAGGGCGTGCCGATGGGCCTGCAGATGGTGCTGATCTCGCTGTCGGTGATCATGCTGATGACCATGGTCAACCAGTACGGCACCGCGACCGGCGCGGGCTATGGCGCCTCGCTGCAGCTGTGGAACTACCTGCAGATGCCGGCGATGGCGATCGGTGCGGCGTGTTCGTCGATGGCCGCGCAGAACGTGGGCGCACAGCGCTGGGACCGCGTGCGCGGTACCGCACGCCAGGGCGTGCTGTTCAATTTCCTGCTGACCGGCGCGTTGATCCTGCCGCTGGTGGTGTTCGATCGCCAGCTGCTGGCGCTGTTCCTGCCGCCGGCCAGCGAGGCATTGGGCATCGCCCGCCATCTCAACCATGTGGTGATCGGCTCGTTCCTGTTCTTCGGCGTCAGCTTCGTGATCTCCGGCGTGGTGCGCTCGACCGGCGCGGTGATTCCACCGCTGCTGATCCTGGCCGGCTCGCTGTGGGGCGTGCGCGTGCCGTTCGCCGAACTGCTGCAGCCGTACTGGGGCGCCGATGCGATCTGGTGGAGTTTCCCGGTCAGCTCGTTCGTGTCGATGCTGCTGTCGCTGGCGTATTACCGCTGGGGCGGCTGGCGCAAGGCGAAGATGATCGGCAAACCTTCGCACGCCGAGCAACTGGCCACGCCCTCGGAAATTCCGGCCTGCCCGCCGTCACCAGTGGCCGACCCGGATGCGGCGCTGGAGTCAGCCCCGCCACGGTAGTGCCGGCCGCTGGCCGGCGTGCAACAGCCGGCCAGCGCCCGGCTCTACCGCTTCTTCTTTTTCGCCGCGTTGAACGTTGCGGCCTCGCGCAGCAACGCCTTGAACGCGGCGGCATTGGGCATCACGCCTTCATGGATGTCGATCGCGCGCCGCGTGTTGCCGTCCAGGCTGGCATTGAACAGACCCTTCGGGTCCGCCAGTGCCGCACCGTTGGCGAAGGTCAGTTTCACCGCTTTCCTGTAGGTCTCGCCGGTACACAGGATGCCGTTGTATTCCCACACCGGCGTGCCGCGCCACTTCCAGGTCTCCTGCACCTCCGGCAGCGCTTCATGGATCAGCGCGCGCACGCGTGCCAGCGTTTCGCCACGCCAGTCGCCCAGTTCGGCGATGCGCGCATCGATCAGTTCGGCCGCCGGGGTTCCGGCATCGGCAGGGTTGGGTGCATGCGTGGCCATCAGGTGCTCTCGTCGGGAAGAAGATCGAAACGTCGGGCTTACATGCGCTCGCCGGGCAATGCGGCCGCCTGCCGCACCCAGTCGAGGAAGCGTGCTTCATCCAGCACCTCGTCCTGCGGGAGGTGCAGGTAGCGCGTATCGGCGCTTCTGGATGGCTCGGGCGGCACCGGCTTCAATGCAGCGCCGCGGAAGAACGCGACCTTGATGTAGCGCGTGAAGCAATGGAAGCTGAGGAACCAGCCTGCGCCCGGGGCCACCGCATACATCGGCGAGTTCCATTTCACCGCTTTGTGCACGCCGGGCACGGCCTGCTCGATCAGCGCATCCAGGCGCTCGCCGATCGGTCGTTTCCAGTCCGGCATCGCCGCGATGTAGGCCTGCACCGTGGCATCGCCCTCGCCCCTGGCGATCTGCGGGTTGCCGCCGGACAGCAGCCTGGGAACGGCGGAAGGTGCGGTTCGCTTGGCAGGCATCGCACGGCACGTCCATCTGAGTGGAAAGCGCAGCCTAGCGCGGCGCCTGCCCGCCGGTCACGGCGCGCTGCGCCATCGGTTCAGTCCGTCTGGCCGGCCAGGAATTGGCGCCAGCCCGGCAGCTTGCGCTGACGCCGCAGCGAATGCATCAGCGCCGCCATCACCACGCCGAACAAGGCACCGGCCAGCAACCCGGCCGCCAGCAGCAACGCCAGCGGGCGCTCGCTGCCCTGCCACAGCATCAGCCACATCAGGCCGGTCCAGAACAGCCCGAACAACAGGCCCTGCACCAATGCATTGGTGCCGAAGCCAGCCAGGATCGGCGGCGGCAGTGCGACGCCCACGCGCCACAGCAGCCGATGCAACAGCGGGGCCGATTGCGCACGCGCCAGCCCCTTGCCGTCGAGAAAGCGCAGCGCCGACTGGATTGCGGCGGGATAGCGCGGATTGATGTCGCTCATCACCTGATCGTGACCGATGCACTGCCGGAAACGCAAACGGCCACCCGAAGGTGGCCGTCGCGGCAACAACCGAAGTTGTCTATCAGGCCTTTTCGGCCAGACGGGCAGCCTTGGCGGCAGCAGCAGCAGCCAGGTCTTCCTTGATGCGGGCAGCCTTGCCTTCCAGGCCACGCAGGTAGTACAGCTTACCGGCGCGGACCTTACCACGACGCTTCACTTCGACCGAGTCGATGATGGCGCTGTGGGTCTGGAAGACGCGCTCGACGCCGTAGCCGTGCGAGATCTTGCGGACGGTGAACGAGGAGTTCAGGCCGGCATTCTTGGTGGCGATCACAACGCCTTCGTAGGCCTGCACGCGCTCGCGGCTGCCTTCCTTCACCTTCACGTTGACGACAACGGTGTCGCCCTGGCTGAACTTCGGCAGTTCGCGGGTGATCTGGGCGGATTCGAATTCCGCGACGATGGACTTGTTCAGCTTGCTCATGGGTTACACCGATTCTTGTTCGGGTGGGTGTGTCGTTTCGACAACGTAGGCTGATGCAGTCACTGGACTGTGCTGCACGTTTGTTGTGGGTACTGCGCGCGCCGGCCGGGGCTGGCGGGAATTGGCCATCATAGCCGATAAAGCCAGCCCTGCGCTAGGGGCCGGCCTTCTGTTTCAGGGCCTGCCGGGCCTGGTCCAGCAGTTTGCGGTCGGCCTTGCCCAGTGCCTGTTCATCCAGCAGGTCCGGGCGCCGTTGGGCGGTACGGACCAGCGACTGCTGGCGACGCCATGCAGCGATGGCCGCGTGGTTGCCCGAGCGCAGCACCGCCGGCACGTCACCCAGCGGATGCTGGGCCGGCTGGCTGTAGTGCGGGCAGTCGAGCAGGCCGAGGTCGCCCTCGAAGCTGTCCTGCGCCGCCGATTCGGCGTCGTTCAGGGCGCCGTCCTGCAGGCGGGCCACGGCGTCGATGATGACCGCCGCGCCCAGCTCGCCCCCGGACAGCACGTAATCGCCGAGGGAAATCTCCTCGTCGACATTGGCTTCCAGGAAACGCTCGTCGATGCCTTCATAGCGGCCGCAGAGCAGGACCATGCGCGGCAATGCCGCCAGTTCCCGCACCTTGGCCTGGGTCAGCGGTGCGCCCTGCGGGCTGAGGTAGATCACCCGCGCCGGGGTCGGGTCGGCGTCGCGGATCGCCTGCAGGCAGGCCTGCAGCGGCTCGATCAGCATCACCATGCCCGGGCCACCGCCGAACGGACGGTCGTCCACCCGGCGGTAGTTGCCTTCGGCGTAATCACGGGGATTCCAGCCATGCAGGCTGAACAGGCCCTTCTCCTGCGCACGCCCGACCACGCCCAACCCAGCGGACTGGGCGAGGAACTCGGGGAACAGGGTGATGACGTCGAAACGCATGCTCACACTCAGAACTCGGGATCCCAGTCGACCACGACCAGGTTGGCCTCGAAGTCGACCGATTTGACGAAGTCCGGCTGCACGAACGGAATCATCCGCTCGCGGTCACCACGGACCACCACCACGTCGTTGGCGCCGGTGCTGAACAGGTGCGAGACCTGGCCCAGGGCGACGCCCTCGGTGGTCTTCACGTCCAGGCCTTCCAGGTCCACCCAGTAGTACTCATCGGGCTTCGGCGGCGGCAGCGCACTGCGCGCCACGTAGATCTCGGTGCCGTGCATCGCTTCGACGGTATCGCGGTCCTCGACGCCGGGGAAACGGGCGACCATGTGCTTGCCGCTGTCGCGGCCACGCACACCTTCAATCGTGGTTTCCACGCCGGACGGGCTGCGCACGATCCACGGCTGGTAACGGAAAATGGCGGAACGTGGCTCGGTCCAGGACTCGAGCTTGATCTCGCCGCGCACACCAAAAGCGCCGACAACCCTGCCCAGCAGGATGCGGCGCTCGATATCTTTCATCTGCTTCAACCAAGAGGGCCACGCCGAAGCGTGGCCCGTCAGGATCAGGCCGCAGCGGCCTGGGACTTGGTCGCTTCCTTGATCAGGTTGCGGACCTTGTCGGTCGGCTGGGCGCCGTTCTTGACCCAATGGTCAACGCGGGCCAGGTCCAGCTCGATGCGCTTCTCGGCGCCCTGGGCGACCGGGTTGTAGAAGCCAACGCGCTCGATGTTGCGGCCGTCGCGCGCGCTGCGCACGTCGGTGACGATGATGTGGTAGAACGGACGCTTCTTGGCGCCGCCGCGGGTCAGTCGAATCTTGACCATGGTGTTTTTCCTATTGCCCAGTCGCCAGGATGGCGAGGTAAGCGGGCGATTATAGCGGCAGAGCCGGGCCGAGCCAACCCCGGGGGTGCCCGACCTTCACGGTAGCGCCGGGCCCTGCCCGGCGGGGCTTTCAGCCCAGATCGTCCCAAGGCACCCCTGCCAGCACCGCCCTACCCTGTTCAGCCAGCGCCTGCGAACCCGGCAGGACATGCCCATCGATGGCCTCCAGCGCCCACAGGCCGCTGGCATTGCAGGCGAAGGCCGCCTTCACGCCAGCCAGGGCCGCCCGCGGGAGAGGCCGGCTGACCTGCGGGCCGGGCCAGTGCTGCTTCAGCAGGCTCTCGGCGGTACCACGCAGGGCGGGGGCGCGCGGCCAGAGCAACTGGTGACCGTCGTGGACGGCCAGGTTCCAGGTCGTGCCTTCGCTGATGCAGTCGTCGCTGCCGACCAGCAAGGCATCGTCGAAGCCCTCGGCCATCGCCGCACGCCGCTCGGCGAACAGGCCAAAAGTGCCTACATGCTTGATCTGCGGCAGCTCGCGCTGCCAGGCCACGCTGCGCACCCGCTTGGGTGCGCTCAGCGCCACCGGCGTGGAGACGGCCACCAGCACGTCCACCGGCACCGCCGCCAGCGGGCTGCGGAAATCGAAGTGGCGCGAGTACACCGTCACCCGCAGCGAGGCATCGGCCCGCGCCGCCTGCTGCAGGGCCTGCGCCATCCACGCCCGTACCTGCGCCGTATCCAGTTCGGTGCCAAACAGTTCGCGCGTGGCCTGCGACAGCCGCGCCAGATGCAGATCGAGCCCCTGCACCGCACCGCCGCGCACCTGCAGCGAGGTGAAGTGGCCATAGTTGACCAGTGCCGGCAGCAGATCTTCGACCTGCGCCGGCTGGCCGTTGCAGGTCACCGTCATCGCAGCAGCGCCTGCGCCTGTTGCCAGATGCCACGCAGCACCTCGGCGGCCGGCTGTGCCGGGGCCATCCATGCCGACTGCCCGGCCCAGGCCTGCATCGCCGCCAGCCGGTTTTCCTGCACGGCCTGCCTGCGCATCGGTGCGGTCAGCCCGCGCTGCACCGGGTACGGGCGCGGCGCAGGTGCGCCGTCCGCGGCGGCGGCGCGCACATAAGGGGTGGCCAGGCCACGGCCGAGGCGGCCACTGAAGGCACGGGTCGGCCAGGTATCCTCCGGCTCGCTGGCGGCCAGCCCATCGGCCCACGCCGAGGCAATCGCCGCTTCGGGCGTGCGCAGGAAGGCGGTACCGATCTGCACGGCACTGGCGCCGAGGGTGAGCGCGGCGGCAATGCCACGGCCATCGGCGATGCCACCGGCAGCGATGACCGGAATCCGCAGGTGATCGGCCAGGCGCGGCAGCAGCGCGAACAGCCCGACCAGCTGGCGCTCGGCCATCGCCGGATCAAAGGAGCCGCGGTGGCCACCCGCTTCCACGCCCTGCGCCACCACCGCATCGGCGCCGGCGTCCTGTGCGGCGCGTGCTTCGGACAAGGTGGTCGCACAGGCGATCCAGGCGATGCCGGCATCCTTCAGCTGCTGCACGTGGCGTGGCTGCAGCACGCCCATGATGGTCGAGGCCACTGCCGGGCGCGCCGCCAGCAGCGCGGCGAACTGTTCTTCGAAGTCGGCAGGCGTGGCATCGGCGGCGCTGGCCGGCACGTCCGGGCCCCACTGCGCAAGGAAGGCGCGGCTGGCAGCCTCGGCGGCAACATCCCGGGTCGGCGCCGGGTCCGGCACCCACAGGTTCACCTGCGCCGGACCGGTGGAAGCGGCGCGGAAGTCGTCCATCCATCGGCCGATATCGGCCGATGACGACAGCACCGCGCCCATCGCGCCCATGCTGCCGGCGTTGGCCAGCGCAGCCGACAACGGCACCGGGCAGGCGCCGGCCATCGGTGCCAGCAGGATCGGAAACTGCAATGAAAAACGCCGACAGAAGGCGTCGGCGCGTTCAAGAATCGGCGATGCGTTCACGCGACATACCTGCGGGAGAAGTCGCCGCCCAGCATACGCCAGTCGCTGCGGCCAGAACCCGAGGGGCTGGCCGCGCGAGGATCAGCGCGCCACCACTGCGTAGGTGCGCACCAGCTGGCTGTCCATTTCCTCGTTGAACTGGAAGGTGACATAGCGTGCGTCGTCGGCGGCGAATTCCGCCTCGGCCGATGCACGGCCGATTTCGGTGCCCTCGGCATCCAGCGCACGCGCAACCAGCTTGCCCTTGAAGGCCTTGTCGGCCACCACATACACGGCCGCTTCCTTGGAACCCATGCCGCGGCTCTTGCCCAGGGTCACGGTCAGGCCCCGCGCCGCCAGGCCCGGATCGGCCTGCAGCGTCACGTTCATGCGCTTGTCCACGCCTTCGCCCAAGCCAGCGACGAAATCGGCTGCGGTACCGCTGATGGCACTGCCGGCCTTCTGCGATACCGAGGTGTCGTCCTTGCAGGCGGCCAGCGCCAGCACCAGCGCCGCTGCCACGATCATCTTCTTCATGTGCATTCCCTTGTCAGATCAACTCGTAGTCAAGCAACAGGGGGCTGGCCACGCAAGTGCCGGTCCCGGCCCCCTGCGCCCTCCCCCTTTCAGGCATCAACGGAACGGCATGCCGCGGCCGCCCATGGCGCCCATCATGCCCTTCATGCTGCGCAGCATGCCCTTCATGCCGCCGCCCGCCATCTTGCTCATCATCTTTTCCATCTGCATGTACTGCTTCATCAGCTTGTTGACGTCGGCCGGGGTCACGCCCGAGCCCTTGGCGATGCGCGCGCGGCGCGAGCCGTTGAGCAGGTTCGGGTTGCGCCGTTCCTTCTTGGTCATCGAGCTGATGATGGCGATCATGCGCGGCACTTCCTTGCCCTGGCTGACCTGCTGCTTCAGATGGTCGGGGATGTTGCCCAGGCCCGGCAGCTTGTCCATCAGGCCGCCGATGCCGCCCATGTTCTGCATCTGCTCCAGCTGGTCGCGCATGTCATTCAGGTCGAACTTCTTGCCCTTGGCGACCTTCTCGGCCAGCTTGGCGGCCTTGTCCTTGTCGACCTGCTGCTCGACCTGCTCGACCAGCGACAGCACGTCGCCCATGTCCAGGATGCGGCTGGCGATGCGGTCCGGGTGGAACACGTCCAGGCCTTCCGGCTTTTCGCTGACACCGACGAACTTGATCGGCTTGCCGGTGATGTAGCGCACGCTCAGCGCGGCACCGCCACGGGCGTCACCGTCGGTCTTGGTCAGCACCACGCCGGTCAGCGGCAGCGCATCGCCGAAGGCCTTGGCGGTGTTGGCCGCGTCCTGGCCGGTCATGGCATCGACCACGAACAGGGTTTCGGCCGGGTTCACGGCAGCGTGCAGGGCCTTGATCTCGGCCATCATCGCTTCGTCGATGGCCAGGCGGCCGGCGGTATCGACCAGCAGCACGTCGACGAACGACTTGCGCGCATCGTCGATGGCGGCACGCACGATGGCTTCCGGCTTCTGGTCGGCGCTGGACGGGAAGAACAGCACGCCGACCTGCTCGGCCAGGGTCTTCAGCTGCTCGATCGCGGCCGGGCGGTAGACGTCGGCCGACACCACCATCACCTTCTTCTTGCGCTTTTCCTTCAGGTGCTTGGCCAGCTTGCCCACGGTGGTGGTCTTGCCGGCGCCCTGCAGGCCGGCCATCAGGATGATGGCCGGGGCCGGAACATTGAGGTTCAGGTCGCTGGCTTCAGCGCCCATCACCGCGGTCAGCTCATCGCGCACGACCTTGATCAGGGCCTGGCCCGGGGTCAGCGACTTCAGCACTTCCTGGCCGACCGCGCGCACCTTGATGCGCTCGATCAGGGCCTGCACCACCGGCAGCGCGACGTCGGCTTCGAGCAGTGCGATGCGGACCTCGCGGGTCGCCTCGCGGATGTTCTCCTCGGTCAGGCGGCCACGGCCACGCAGGCGCTCGATGGTGCCGGAAAGGCGCTGGGTCAGGGACTCGAACATGCGGTACGACCTGTCTGAAAACGGGGGACAATAAGGCAGACAGTATAACGGGTCCGCCCCACCTGCCGGGCTGCGACGCCGCGGCCGTCGCCACCACCGCGGGGGTATGCGAAACTGCAACGATGACAATCGTTCTCATCGCCGTCCTGCTCTACCTGGCTGCCAGTGCCCTGCTGGTGCGCGCGCTCGGCCGCGATGAAACCACCGGTTCCCCCACCTGGCTGTGGCCGGCCCTGCCGGCGATGCTGCTGCACGGCGGCTACCACGTGATGGTGGCGATGCGCACCAATGGCGGGCCGGACATGCACTTCTTCGCCGCGCTGTCGCTGGTCGGCCTGGGCATGGCCTGGCTGACCTCGCTGGTCGGCGCACGCGGGCGGATGTCGGCGCTGGGCGTGGTGGTGTTCCCGCTGGCCGCCGTGCTGCTGCTGGCCTACCACGGCTACGGCCACGAACCGAGCAAGGTGCTGGGCTGGCGCCTGGCCAGCCACGCCTGGCTGGCGCTGCTGGCCTACGCCACGCTGAGCATCGCCGCACTGCTGGCGATCATGCTGTGGCTGCAGGAGCGTGCGCTGCGCCGCCGCGAATTCCGCCCGTGGCTGCGCGCACTGCCACCGCTGGCCGACCTGGAATCGCTGCTGTTCCGGGTCATCACCGTCGGTTTCGCGCTGCTGACCCTCACTCTGGTCACCGGCGTGCTGTTCGTCGACGACCTGCTGGCGCAGAAGCTGGTGCACAAGACCGTGCTCAGCGTGCTGTCGTGGATCGTGTTCGGCGTGCTGCTGATCGGCCGCCGCCGCTATGGCTGGCGCGGCATGAAGGCGGTGCACTGGACGCTGGCGGCGATGCTGTTGCTGCTGCTGGCGTTCTTCGGCAGCCAGTTCGTGATCGAGCTGGTGTTCGGGCATTCGCGATAGCGGCGTGCCGACCCAGGTCGGCACCCACCCCAACATCACATGGTAGTGCCGGCCGCTGGCCGGCAACTGGACAGCACCCTGCGTGGATGCCGTAGGCGGTTCAGGGCACCGGCTGGGCCAGGATCTTCCGCACCGACCGGCCGCGACTGGTAACGATGTCATCGACCTGCCAGCAGCCGTTGCCCTGCCGGACCATTGGTACGCGGGTCAGGCGCGCCTGCTTCCACACGGTGTAGCGCATCTCGACCATGCCGGCGCTGGCCGAGCCCTGCTGCCAGCGGTAGTCCACCGCGCTGTCGATGTCACCGTCCTGGCCATCCAGCCAGGGGTCCGAATCGATCGTGCAGATGCCCTCCTCGCGCACCTGGCAGGCACGTTCGCCGCGCAGCGCCTTGCCGAATGCCGGGCTGACCAGCGCAGGCGGCGGCTCCAGCAGATCCCCCTTGCCCGTCGTCGCCTCGTAGAACGCGCGCGCCACGGCCACCGGCGCCTGGCAGGCCGGTGCGGCCTGCACGGCGGGGGCCAGCAGCAGCCCGGCGAACACCCACATCCCTGTCTTTCGCATAGGTCTCTCCTTGGGGTAGTGCCGGCCGTTGGCCGGCAACACAGGATCGCATGGCGCTGCAGGCCAGCGGCCGGCACTCTCCGATACCGGGCTTACAACCCGTAGCGCTCGATCACGTCCAGGTGCGGCTGGCGGTCCTGGTCACAGGCTTCGGCCAGGCGAAGCCAGCAGTGCGGATGCGGCCACGTCGCGGTCTGCTGCTGCAGGAAGCGGTGCAGCGCCAGCGGCGCATGGTCCTGTGGCTGTGCCACGGTAAACAGGATGCCCGGCAGGGTGCCCTCGTCCGCGTCCGGATCGGTCACGGTGTAGTCCGGGCGGCTGTGCGACCAGACCTGCCAACCCTGTGCTTCGGCGGCTTCAACAAAGGCGTTCCAGGCCGCTTCACCCGGGTGCGCGCCATCGATCAGCCAGCTGCGGGCAAAGCCGCCGCGCTCCAGCACATGCACCTGTGCGTAGGTCGGGATGAAGTGCTCGCGCGCTTCCTCCTCTTCCGGTGCCGGATGCACCAGCGCGGCATCGAACACCACCCAGTCGCCCACCTGCTGGGCGCGATTGGCCGGTGCGTTCTCGACGATGCGTGCGGTGACCGGGCCGCTGCGACGCGCGTAGTACTCCATCGGCTCGCCATGCTCTTCGCTGCGGATGATCACCCACCCCCACGGCTCCTCGACCACGCCGTCCTGGCTGGTCAGCTCCATGCCGATCGCCGCCGCCGAGCGACGCACCGCGTCCCAGTCGCGCGCCGCGCTGGCGGCGCTCATGTGATCCCAGTGCGCGGCGTTCGGTTCTTCCAGCAGCTCCACCAGCTGCGCATAGCAGGCCTGTGCTTCGCTGAAGCGGCCGGTTTCCATGTACATCCGCGCCAGCGTACCGCGCGCACCGTGCGAGCCCGGCGATGCCTCCAGCAGAGCCAGCGCGGCCTGCTCCAGCGCCGGCCAGTCGGACACGCGGCGTGCGCGTTGCACCTCGCACCAATGCGCGAACACCGGAACGCTACCGCGATAGACGTCGGCCAGGCGACGCAGGCCGTCGTCATCGCCCTGCTCGGTCAGCCAGCGCATCAGGGTGTAGGCCGCCGGGCCGTCTTCCTGCGCGTGCGCCTGCACGAACTGCCACAGCAGCGCGCGCGCCTCGGCCTGCGCACCGCAGGCAGCAAGCGCAGAAGCCGCCGTCTCGGCCAGTGCTTCGTCATCGGGCAATTGCGCCTGCGCCTGCAGCAGCCATTGCGCCTCGCGTTCGGGGTCACGCGACTGGTTCTGCTCGCCCTGCTCGCTCAGCCACGCCAGCAGGTCGCCCGCGGGAACCGGCAGCGGCGCCACCTCCGGCAACGCCTCGATGCGCGCGGCCAGGCCAGCCACCAGCGCCGCCGCACCGCGGTCCTGGCGCAATTGCGCCAGATGGGTGCGGGCCAGTGCCAGCTGGCGCTGCGCGACCCAGCGCGCACCGCGCTGCAGGGCCAGCTCCAGGCTCAGCGCCGCCACTTCGATCAGCAGGCGGTGCGAACCCACCTGGGCGAAGTGCTCGATGATGGTGGAGTAGCGCGTGCCCAGATCCCAGGTGTTGCGTGCCGGATTGCGCTGGCACAGCGCCGCGGCAGTGTTTGCCCACAGCCGCCAGTAGGTGGGGGTCAGTTCACTCCAGGGCACCAGCTGCTGCAGCGCTTCTTCATCGCGTCCCAGCTGGGCCAGCGCCCAGGCCTTGGACAGGCGGCGCGGCACCGTGCAGTTGGCCGGCTCGTACTCACCGGACGCGGCCACTTCGGCCTCGCGCTTCTCGATCAGCAGCAGCGCCTCGTCGGCGCGCCCCATGCCCAGCAGGATCTTGATCTGCATCTCCGGGAAGCTGTCGAACACTTCCTTGCCACAGGCCTCGATCGCATCGGACTGCACCTGCAGGTAGTCGAGCGCATCCTGGCCGCGACCATCATCGAGCAGCGCGTCGGCCTTCTCGCAGCTCAGGCACTGGAAGCAGGCCCAGCCGGGATTGATGCGCGCCAGCGTTTCATCGCACACCTCGATGCGCTCGGGCACCCAGCCCGGGCCATCGATGTTGCCGTAGCAGGCGGCCAGGTCCTGGGTCACGCAGATCGACTGCGGGCACTCCAGCGTGTCCTCGCGGTGCGCCCGCTCGAACAGCGCCACCGCTTCGCCCAGCGCGCTCTCGCCTTCCACGCGATTGCCGACGCGGTTGCGCAGCGCCCAATGGCCGACGTAGACGTCGACCCACGGGTTGTCCAGCGCCTTGCCCAGCGCGCGCGCCTCGGGCAGCAGCGCGTCGACGCGGTCGACACGCAGTTCACTCACCTCGTCGGCGAGGCGGTTCAGCAGGTGCGCGTTCTGCGCCTGGCCGGCCTGGCGCAGGTCGCCCTGCAGTTTTTCGACCCAGTTCCAGATGTCCATGGGATAAGTGCTCCTGTCTAGCGAAGGCTGGATGAGAGGGGGCGGTGCTCAGCGCAGCATCTGCTGCAGGGCACCGGCAATATCGGAGAAAGCGCCGTTGAGATCCGGGCCCGGCGTGGCGGTCGCGCGGGCCAGCGGGCGGCCCTGCGCGGCAACGATGATCTTCAGCGAGCGCAGCAGGCGCGCCGCGGCTTCGGCCTGCGGATGGCCCTCGCGCTGGGCGCGCAGCAGCGCCTGCACCGCCGGATTGTCGAGATTGAGATACAGCCGCGACGGCGCGCGCGATTCGATGCGCGCGGTGAACTGCCGCGCCAGGCGCAGCGCCGCCATCGACACACGCTTGTCGTTCTCGTCGTCTTCCAGCCGTTGCTTCAGCTCGGCCTCGCGGTCGGGCACCACCACCACCGGCAGCGCCTCCGGGCTGAAGCGCGCCGGCAGCAGCTGCTCACCGTCGCCCAGCTGCTCACGCAACCATGCCAACTGTGCTTCATCGAGGCTGTCGTCGCTGCGGAACAACGCACGGTTGCCCTGCTCGGTGCCGAGTTCGACCAGGCGCAGGCCCTTGGCCTGGGCCCAGCGCCGCAGGAACGGCACCACCGCATAGCGATGGCCATGCGCGACCGGCACGCCCATCGCGCGGAACAGCATTTCCTCGAAGCCGCCGCCGTTGTCGAGGATCACGTGCACGGCACCGCGTGCCGGCAATGCACTGGCCGGCAGGTCGCCCTGCGAGGTCGGCACGCGCACGTGTTCCAGCAGCAGGTCGAACAGGCGGTCATCACAGAGCGCCGCGCCCAGCAGCGCCTCGTTGTGACGGGTCAGTACGCGCCGCCACGCTTCCGGCTGCTGCCGCGCGATGTCGGCCAGGCCGTCAATCAGCGCTTCCAGCAGCGCGTGTTGCACGGCGCGGTACTGGTCATCGCGTTGCAGGTCTTCGCGGCTGGCGGTAGGTGTCAGCCGCGAGGATTCGATCACCCCGCCGATGAACCCGGCCCACGGCGGCAACAGGTCGCGTGCATCATCGTCCAGCAGCATGCCGCGCACGAACACCGACAGGTTGCGGTTGTCGCTGGTGCCATAGGTGGCACCGTCCTGCACCCACAGCAGGCCGGTGGCATCACTGTGGCCATCGGCACGCAGCGGCACGGTGACGATCGGTTCGAAATCGTGCTCGAAGCGCGCAGCAAACTGCAGCGCCTGCCGGCGCGCCTGCACCGGATGCAGCGCGACATCCTGCTGGCCGCGCCACGGCGGCGGCTCAGGGTTGAGCGCCTCGGCTGCGGCGCCGATGAAGATCGGCTCGGACAACAAAGCGCAGTAGCGTCCCAGCACCTCGTGCAGGCGCGCCTCGTTGGCCAGTGGCAGGAAATCCGGATGCAGCTCCAGTTCCACCTCGGTACCGACCGCACGTGCCGGCACTTCGCTGACCGTGTACTGCTCGGCGTTGCTGGACACGTACAGATGGCCAAGCGCCGGCGTCTGATAGGAGGTGGTGCGCACGCTGACCCGGCGCGCCAGCACGAACGCCGACAGGAAGCCCAGGCCGAACATGCCGATCAGGCCGTCGTCGTCCTCGCCACCCTGGCGCAGGCCACGGGTGTAACCGACGCCGACGGTGGCGAGGTAGTCATGGATTTCCTGGCGGGTCAGGCCGGCGCCGGTATCGGTGATGCGCAGCACGCCGGCACCGGCATCGACCTGCACCGCGATGCGCGAGGGTACGTCGACGCCGGGCTGCTCGATGCGGCGACGGATGATCGAGTCGTGCGCGTTCTGCACCAGTTCGCGCAGCGCCACCATCGGGGTGGAATACAGGTGCTTGCCCAGCACCGTCATCAGTCCATTGAGATCGACCCCGGCGCGACGGATTTCGGCGTTGGGGGCGGTGAGCGCGGTGTCCTGCATGTAATCGTTTACTCCTGGGCACGGAAAGGCGCCAGAGGGCGCCTTCGTCGAGCGGGAAAAACTAGCACAGCAAGCCTGACCAGTGCCGTGTCGGCCGCCGCATCCACGTAGAGTCGAGCTTGCTCGACTGCTGTTCTACCGGCAGTCGAGCAAGCTCGACTCTTCAGAACCTGCATCACGCCGCGTCGATGGCCTCGGACAACCGCTCCACCGCGATCACTTCCATGCCCTTCACCGAGCCGCCCTTGGGCGCGTTGGCCTTGGGCACGATGGCGCGCTTGAACCCATGGGTGGCGGCCTCGCGCAGGCGGTCTTCGCCATTGGGCACCGGACGGATCTCGCCGGACAGGCCGACCTCGCCAAAGGCAATCGTCTTCTCCGCCAGCGGCCGGTCCTGCAGCGAGGACAGCACCGCCAGCAGCACCGGCAGGTCGGCGGCGGTTTCCTGCACGCGGATGCCACCGACGACATTGACGAACACGTCCTGGTCGCCGACCAGCACGCCGCCATGACGGTGCAGCACCGCCAGCAGCATGGCCAGGCGGTTCTGCTCCAGGCCAACGGCGACACGGCGCGGATTCGACAGCGGCGAGGCATCGACCAGCGCCTGCACCTCCACCAGCAGCGGCCGGGTGCCCTCGCGGGTGACCATCACGCAGCTGCCCGGCTGGTGGGTGCTGCCCCCGGACAGGAAGATCGCCGACGGATTGGAGACCTCCTTCAGGCCCTTGTCGCCCATCGCGAACACGCCCAGCTCGTTGACCGCGCCGAAGCGGTTCTTGAACGCGCGCAACAGGCGAAAGCGGCTGCCGCTCTCACCCTCGAAGTACAGCACCGCATCGACCATGTGCTCCAGCACGCGCGGGCCGGCGATGCCGCCCTCCTTGGTCACGTGGCCGACCAGGAACACGGCGGTGCCGGTCTCCTTGGCGAAGCGCACCAGCCGTGCCGCGCTCTCGCGCACCTGGCTGACCGAGCCGGGCGCGGCGGTCAGGCTTTCGGTCCACAGGGTCTGCACCGAATCGGCCACGATCAGCCGCGGGCCGGCCCTGGACGCATGCTGCAGGATCGATTCGACCCCGGTCTCGGCCAGCGCATTGACGCCGTCCAGCGGCAGTTCCAACCGGTGTGCACGGCCGGCCACCTGGGCCAGCGATTCCTCGCCGGTGACATACAGCACCGGCAGCTCCGCCGCCATCTTGGCCACCGCCTGCAGCAGCAGGGTCGACTTGCCGATGCCCGGATCGCCACCCACCAGCACCACCGCACCTTCGACCAGGCCGCCGCCCAGCACGCGGTCGAACTCGCCGATGCCGGTGGAAACCCGACGGTGCTCGGTCTGCTCGACATCCTTCAGGGCGGTGATCTTCGGCGGGTCGATCTTGCCGGCCCAGCCGGCCCGGCGCGAGGCCGGCGCCTTGGCCGCCGCCGCGCTCTCCAGCACGATCTCCGACAGCGCGTTCCAGGCATTGCACTCGGTGCACTGGCCCTGCCACTTGCTGTATTCGGCGCCGCATTCATTGCAGACGTAGGCGGTGCGGGCTTTGGCCATCGGATGATTTCCAGCAACGGGAACAGGCGTGGCAGGATAGCCGAGCCGGGTCGCAGGTGCTGCGACCGCTCAAGTCCCGCCCACCCGCGCCGATAGGGGTCGCGGGCGTGCGCCTTGCGGGCGCCCCTCCTTTCTCCCACTGGATTCAACATGACTGGCAGTTACAGTCAGAGCCTGGTTGCCATCTCGCTGCTGGTGGCCATTCTTGCTTCGTACACCGCGCTGGACATGGCCGGCCGCCTGGCCACCGCCGAAGGCCGCGTGGCCCGCTGGTGGCTGGCCGGGGGCGCGGCGGCGATGGGCCTGGGCATCTGGTCGATGCACTTCATCGGCATGCTGGCCTTCGACCTGCCGATTCCAGTCGGCTACGACCTCGGCATCACCCTGTACTCGCTGGCGGTCTCCATGGGTGCCTCGGCCTATGCGCTGTGGCTGGTGTCGCGGCCCAGCCTGCCGTGGCGACGGCTGCTGGCCGGCGCGGTGCTGATGGGGCTGGGCATCGCCACCATGCACTACCTGGGCATGGCGGCGATGCGCATGCAGCCCGGCATCGATTACCACCCGGGCTGGTTCGCCGCATCGATCGCGGTGGCCATCGGTGCCGCCGGCGCCGCGCTGTGGATCGCCTTCCGCCTGCGTGCCGAGCAGCGCAACACCCTCCTCCTGCGCGCGCTCGCTTCGCTGGTGATGGGCCTGGCCATCGTCGGCATGCATTACACCGGCATGGCCGCAGCGCGCTTCCCCGAAGGCAGCATCTGCGGCGCGGTCGGCAGCGGCGCCATCGACACCCGCTGGCTGGCGGTGCTGGTGATCGTCACCACCGTGGCCACGCTGGGCATCGCGCTGGTTGCCTCGCTGTTCGACCGGCAGATGCGCGTGCGCACCGGGCTGCTGGCCGATTCGCTGGCGCGCGCCAACAACAAGCTGATCCAGGCCGCGCTGCACGATCCGCTCACCCAGCTGCCCAACCGCATGCTGCTGCAGGACCGCATCGAGCAGGCCATCGAGAAGGCGCGCCGCCGCGGCCACACGGTGGCGGTGATGTTCTGCGACCTGGACGGCTTCAAGGCGGTCAACGATGCCTACGGCCACCAGCTCGGTGACCGCCTGCTGGTGGCGGTGGCGCAGCGCATCGGCGGCCTGCTGCGGCCGCAGGATACCTTCGCCCGCCTCGGCGGCGACGAGTTCGTGATCGTGCTGGCCATCGACATTCCCGACGATGCGGTGGTGGTGGCCGAACGCATCATCGCCGCGGCCGGCGAGCCGTTCACGCTGGATGCGGCCGAACTGCAGGTCAGTGCCAGCCTCGGCATCGCACTGTACCCGGACGATGCCGGCAACGAGCGCGAACTGATGGCGCACGCCGATGCGGCGATGTACCACACCAAGGAAACCGGCCGGAACGGCTACACCTTCTTCACCCCGTCGATGCAGCTGAGTGCCAACCGCCAGCTGCGCCTGCTGCAGGACCTGCGCAAGGCCATCGCCCGCGACGAACTGATCCTGCATTACCAACCCAAGTTCCCGGCCGCCGGCGCACCGGCCACCGGCGCCGAGGCGCTGCTGCGCTGGCAGCACCCGGAGCTGGGCCTGCTGGCCCCGGATGTGTTCATCCCCATCGCCGAGCGCAGCGGCCTGATCCTGCCGATTGGCGACTGGGTGCTGGACCGTGCGTGTGCGCAGCTGCGTGCGTGGCACGACGCCGGGCACAGCGAATGGTCGATGGCGGTGAACCTGTCGCCACTGCAGTTCGCCTCGCCCGCTCTGCTGGACAGCGTGCGCGAGGTGCTGCAGCGGCACCGGATCGAACCGGCACGGCTGACCCTGGAGATCACCGAGACCACGGCGATGAAGGACGTCGATGCCAGCCTGGCGATCCTCAACGACCTCACCGCGATGGGCGTGCACATTGCCATCGACGATTTCGGCACCGGCTATTCCAGCCTGCTGTACCTCAAGCGCATGCCGGCCACCGAATTGAAGATCGACCGCGCCTTCGTGCACGACCTGGAATGCAATGACGAGGATGCCGCCATCGTCTCGTCAATCATCGCGCTGGGCCGCACCCTGCAGCTGCAGGTGGTGGCCGAAGGCGTGGAGACCCAGGCGCAGCGCGAGTACCTGAGCGAACTGGGCTGCGACCAGCTGCAGGGGTACCACCTGGGCCGGCCGATGGAGGCCGAGGAGTTCCTGCGCAAGGTGGCGGGGTAGAGCCGGGCGCTGGCCGGCAATTGCGGGGAGCCGGCCAGCGCCCGGCACTACCGCATCAAACAAAAAGGCCGCCCGGGGGCGGCCTTTCTGCGTGGCAACGTCGCGAGGACGTCAGTGCATCATGTGCACGTTCATGTTGTGCATGACCCACAGGGTACCGACCACGATGATGCCGATCACCACCACGGTGAAGGCCGCAGCGTTGACGTTCCAGCGGCTTTCCGAAGAGCGGTCCAGGTGCAGGAAGAACACCAGGTGGACCAGCATCTGCAGCACCGCGGTGATCGCGATCACCACACCGTTGACGGTGCGCGAGAAATCACCCGACATCACCATCCAGAACGGGATGACGGTCAGCACCACCGCCAGCACGAAGCCGATCAGGTACGACTTCACGGTGCCATGGCTTTCGCCGCCGGTGCCGTGGTCGTGTGCATGGTTGTCATGTGCCATTACAGCGCTCCATTGAGGTAGACGACGGAGAACACGCCGATCCAGATCAGGTCCAGGAAGTGCCAGAACAGGCTCAGGCACGCCATGCGGGTCTTGTTGGTCGGGGTCAGGCCGTACTTCTTCAGCTGCACGAACATCACCAGCAGCCACAGCAGGCCGGCGCTGACGTGCAGGCCGTGGGTGCCGACCAGGGCGAAGAACGCCGACAGGAAGGCACTGCGGTCCGGACCGTAGCCCTGATGGATCAGGTGCTGGAATTCCCACACTTCCATGCACATGAAGCCGAAGCCCAGCAGCCAGGTGATGGCCAGCCACAGGTACATCTGGCCCATCTGCTTGCGGTGCATGGCAATCATGCCCAGGCCGAAGGTCAGCGACGAGGTCAGCAGCAGCGCGGTTTCCCACGCCACGAACGGCAGCTCGAACAGGTCCTTCGCGCCGGGGCCGCCATCGGTACCGCCGGACAGCACCACGTAGGTGGCAAACAGCGAGGCGAAGATGAGGCAGTCGCTCATCAGGTACACCCAGAAACCGAAGACGGTGTTGCCGCCGGTGTCGTGGTGCTCGTGGTCGTCATGGCCATGGGCCGCCGCATGCGCGGCGTGCCCGTGGCTCAGGGTCGAGGTATTGGTGCTCATGCCTTCAGCTCCGACTTCACCAGGCCCTGGGCTTCCAGGTGCTTGCGGTGTTCGTTCTCGATGCGTTCCACCTCGGCGGCCGGGACCCAGTAGTCCACGTCCTGGTCGAAGGTGCGGTAGATGAACGTGGCGATCATGCCGACGAAGCCGACGATGGCCAGCCACCAGATGTGCCAGATCATCGCGAAGCCGAACACCAGGCTGAAGGCACCGATGACAACGCCCGTGCCAGTGTTGCGCGGCATGTGGATGTCGGTGTACTTGGCCGGCTTCGGCCAGGCTTCACCACGCTGCTTGCGCTCCCAGAAATCGTCCAGTTCGGTGACTTCCGGCAGGGTGCCGAAGTTGTAGAAGGCCGGCGGCGAAGAGGTTTCCCACTCCAGCGTACGGGCATCCCACGGGTCGCCGGTCAGGTCGACGGTCTTCTTGCGGTCGCGGATCGACACGGCCACCTGGATGATCTGGCACAGGATGCCGGCGCCGACAATGAAGGCACCGCAGGCAGCCACCAGCAGCAGCGGCTCATACGCCGGGTTGACCGTGCTCTGCAGACGACGGGTCATGCCCATGAAGCCCAGCACGTACATCGGCATGAAGGTCACGTAGAAGCCGATGAACCAGCACCAGAACGCGCACTTGCCCCAGAACTCATTGAGGCGGAAGCCGAACATCTTCGGCCACCAGTAGGTGATGCCGGCGAACATGCCGAACACCACGCCGCCGATGATGACGTTGTGGAAGTGGGCGATCAGGAACAGGCTGTTGTGCAGCACGAAGTCGATCGCCGGGATCGCCAGCATCACGCCGGTCATGCCGCCGATGGTGAAGGTGACCATGAAGCCGATGGTCCACAGCACGGGCGTGGTGAACTGCACGCGACCGCGGAACATGGTGAACAGCCAGTTGAAGATCTTCACGCCGGTCGGGATCGAGATGATCATCGTCGTGATGCCGAAGAAGGCATTGACGTTGGCACCCGAGCCCATGGTGAAGAAGTGGTGCAGCCACACGATGAACGACAGCACGCCGATGCAGGCGGTGGCGTAGACCATGCCCTTATAGCCGAACAGCGCCTTGCGCGAGAAGGTCGCGATGACTTCGGAGAACACACCGAACGCCGGCAGGACCAGGATGTACACCTCCGGGTGGCCCCAGATCCAGATCAGGTTGATGTACAGCATGGCGTTGCCGCCACCGTCATTGGTGAAGAAGTGCGTACCCAGGTAACGGTCCAGGGTCAGCAGCACCAGGGTGATGGTCAGCACCGGGAAGGCGGCGACGATCAGCACGTTGGTCACCAGGGCGGTCCAGGTGAACACTGGCATCTGCATCAGCTTCATGCTGGGGGTACGCATCTTCAGGATGGTAATGAAGAAGTTGATACCGCTCAGCGTGGTACCCAGGCCTGCGACCTGTAGACCCCAGATGTAGTAGTCCATGCCGACGCTTGGACTGTACTCGATGCCCGACAACGGCGGGAACGCCAGCCAGCCGGTGGCAGCGAACTCACCGATCCACAGCGACAGCATGATCAGCACCGCGCCGGACACGAACAGCCAGAAGCTGAGCGAGTTGACGAACGGGAACGCGACGTCGCGCGCACCGATCTGCAGCGGCACGGCCAGGTTCATCAGGCCGGTGATCAGCGGCATCGCCACGAAGAAGATCATGATCACGCCGTGGGCGGTGAAGATCTGGTCGTAGTGGTGCGGCGGCAGGTAACCCTCGGACCCGCCGACGGCGAGCGCCTGCTGGGTACGCATCATGATGGCGTCGGAGAAACCGCGCAGCAGCATGACGAAGGCGACGATGAGGTACATCACGCCGATCTTCTTGTGGTCCACCGAGGTGAACCACTCCTTCCACAGATAGCCCCACAGCTTGAACTTGGTGATCAGGGCCATCACGCCCAGGCCACCCAGCACCGCGCCGACCAGGGTGGTCAGCACGATCGGATCGTGGGGGATCGACTCAATAGAGAGTTTTCCCAACATGTTCATTCTCCCGAACCCGCGTGGCCGGCATGGCCTGCGTGTTCGTGTTCGTTGGCATCCAGGTTTTCACCCGATTCCTTGGAATCATGCGCGTCACTGGGGGCGTGGCCCTCGTGCGCTTCATGGCTGGCGGCATCAGCAGCGGCGGCACCGGCGTGTTCGTGCTTCATGCCGTAGTGCTTGTTGTCGCCCATGTGCTTGGCGATGACCCAGTTGAACAGGCCCTCTTCGGTCTTGCCGAAGTAGGTGACCGGGTACCACTCGGCGTTGCGTGCTTCACCCAGTGCCTTGAACGAGGCCTTGTCCAGGGTCTGCTCGCCGGCACGGACCTGGCCCAGCCACTGGCGGTATTCGGCATCGGTGACCGAGTAGGCGGTGAAGTGCATCTTGGCGAAGCCCGCGCCGCTGTAGTGCGAGGACATGCCCGGGAATTCACCGGTCTCGTTGGCGATCAGATGGAGCTTGGTCTCCATCGCGGCCATCGAGTAGATCATGCTGCCCAGGTGCGGGATGAAGAAGGCATTCATCACCGTGTCGGACGTGATCTTGAAGTTCAGCGGCGTGTTGACCGGGAACTTGATTTCGTTGACGACCGCCACCTTCTCTTCCGGATAGATGAACAGCCACTTCCAGTCCAGCGAGATCGCCTCGATGGTGACCGGCTTGACGTCCGATTCCAGCGGCTTGTACGGGTCAAGCGCGTGCGACGAACGCCAGGTCAGGACCGCCAGCACCAGCACGATCATGCACGGAATGGACCACACCACCACCTCGATCGCCGTCGAGTGGGACCACTTCGGCTCGTAACGGGCCTTGGTGTTGGAGGCGCGATACTTCCACGCGAAGGTCAGGGTCATGATGATGACCGGGATGACGACCAGCAGCATGAGCACGGTGGCCGTGATCAGCAGGGTCTTCTCATCCTGGCCGATCTGGCCCTTCGGACTGAGGATGGCCACGGCATCGCAGCCGGTGAGCATCACCAGCAACGACAGCAGCAGGCCCGGGCGCAACCAGCGCCCAAGGGTTTTCAACGGAATCATCGGTCGATCCAATTGCGAGGGAATGCCGTTCCCCGTCCTGCCTGTTCCGGCCAAAGCCGGTCCCACCGGTCCGGGGACAGGCAGGGAGGTGGGGTCGAGTCAGCCCTACAATTTTAGGCCGTCACCCACCATTTAAGAAAGGCATTGACAATGATCGAGCGCAGGAAAGGCGCCGATCTGGCTGCGACACGTTGTCGCACCGCGTGCGCGCGGGCTGTCCAGCCACACGGGCACGCAGCGTAGCATCGGGCCCGGCCACGCCAAAGCCACCGGACCGGCAAAGCCTACTGAACGTGTTCAGCCACGCGCGAAAGCTCAGGACGGCCGGACTTCCCTGCACACCAGTTCAGCCAGTTCGCGGCATGCGAAGAACAGCCCCTCGACGACGCCCTCATCCAGATGCCGGTCGGGCGTGGCCATGGATTCGCAGCGACTGGCCGCATGCAGCATCTCCACCGCCGTCAGCATGCCCACCGCCGCGCGGTCGATCCTGGCCAGGGACTGACGGCGGCCGTCTGACAGGTTCTCTTCGGGCCACAGCATGCCATCGGACCCTTCGCCATCGCGGATGCGCTTGAGGCAGCCCTGGAAGGTGCTGAGGTCAAAGGCGGGGTTGTCGTCGTCGTTGGTGGGCTCATCGACGGGGAATGGCGGAATCTTGCGAGTGGTCATGACGTCGGCTTCCGTGGCTGTACTTAACACTGCCACCGCGCGGAAGCGGGGTGGCGGACGGTGCGGGTTGCAAACCGGGCATAGCTAAACCGGCGGGTCCGAAGACCCCCACGCACCGCCCGCCATATAGGCCGACGGATTGCCAGCCGGCACCGCTTTTTGGGGCGGTGCCGGCTGGCAAGCGTTTACAGCTATGGTCGGGTTTGCACGCCCGGCCACCCTTTTTCGGTGGCGCGCCATGTTGTTTACGCCTGCGCCTTCGATTCAATGAGAAAAATCCGAAAGGTCCGGATGCATCGAAAGGAGCGGTACGAATTGTTGCATGCGCGGTAGATGGCGAGGGCGACATGAGAAGACGCGAGTGCGCTGATGCTTAGGCGCACGCGACGCACAGAGTCGTAAATGACACAGGAAGCACTGAAGCTCGTGACGCATCTCGCTTGCGAATAGTTGTATAGAGCAGCCTGGTCGACCGCACGAACAACGAGTAGAGCGGTTTGATTTGACGCAACCGGCCGACTAGGCGTGCAGAACGCGACTGGTGGTTCGCTTCAGTCTTGCAGGTCACATGCCGGCATCATTGGGATGTCGGTCACCACCCGCAGAAAACCCCCTCCCCAATTGGGCAGGGAGCGTCTCCAAGCCCCACCAACAATGCGCATTCATTCAGTCCCCTCCCAAGGCCCATCAACCATTCTGCCCCGCCATATGCCTTCCAGTCCGGGTGCAACAACGATTATCTTAGCCGTGAGATCGCCATCTGATCCTGTCATAAGCATCCCTTCCTCGAGAGCCAGATTCTCTCTTCTCAGGTCCTCCAGCGTCCCCGTGAGGTTGAGCCTCAGGAAACCATCAGGATCTCTATTGTTGAAATCGACAAATATTCTGAGCTCAGACATCTATGGCCTCTGCAACCTTTCAAGTACCGGAACCGGATTGGATACGGTAGGGGAAAACAATCGACTGGCTGCTTCCGGCTCAAACCCCACAACTACCGTCGGGTGATCCTTCAATTTTGCCATCTAGCGGTGTCGGAATCGCGCTCCCCTTGGAATCGGAATAGATCGTGCCAGTTGCCCTCTCCTCTCCGGCGTTCGATTCACTTTTCGGAGGCGGCTTATCTCTGGCAATTGACCCATCATCTTGCAGTGCGGGTAGTCTAGGTGATTCCTCAGACTTCGATATTAGCCATGTCCGGCCCGCCTAGGCACAGCAGCGAGAACGATGCGTTTGGTGAGGGTGTATGACATCAAGCAGATTGCCCGCAAGTGGCGATAAGCGCAACCTAGTAGAGGATGCGAGGCGGCGTTTGAATGCGGATCGTCTGCGACCAACTTGCTCCGTTAGCTTGTATATCGATGCCCCCCTTCATTCCACTGCTCCAGACAATTCAGTCAGCCAGCATTTTCTAGCTGTGACTGCAGGCATCGGAAGGCCGTGACGCACTCGGGAACCCCCTCTGAAAAGTCATCAAAAAAGAACTCTTTGTGAAAAATATCTGGCCAAATAAGAACGTCACCATCACGAATTGCGACCCGCCAAAGCTCCGGAATCGCACCATCGGGCACCTCGAATATACCTATGGGTGCGAAGGCTAGATTCCCGCAATCATCGACCAGCTGACAAATAGTCGCCCCCGCCCTATACACAGTCGAACTACGGTGCAAACTAAGCCCATAAACCGTGTACTCCCTTCCGCGAGCCACGAACAGCTTCGGCTTCGCCTTACCCTCTGCACCAAGGTCAGCGAGAACGCTCTCCCAACCATTAATAACTTTAACTCGCATTTGACTTACTTCCCCTCTTCAATCAATTTTTTTTGACTCAACAACTTGTCCACTCGTCTGATTTCGATAGGCGTGCGTAGAAAACTGTTGGCCATCTGGCGCCTTATGCGATCGATTGGCTTTGGCGGTACAAGCCATGGGCTGGCACTACTTGTGCGGATCACCCTTCCATCCGACGACCCCGCCCCCCCGCGCCAGCGACGCACGAAAAGAAAAGCCCCGATCAGAATCGGGGCATTCACTGCGATGAGTACCCGAAGTAGAAATCGAATCTGCGACTCGCCGCCTGCAATTCGACATCAGCAACTATTCACCCGCTCGACGCATCAGGCGAGTCCGGGATGGATGCGACGAAATCAATGATCTCTTCGATCTCCAGGCCTCGTTGATTAGGCTCATCGTCAGCTCCCAAGCCGGTCTCCAACAGCTCCCGCAGCAAGGCATCGACCAGCAGCTCGCGATCACTTTCAACCAGGTTCATAAAGCCTACTTCAGGCAATTGAAAGCTGTGCTTCGCTGCGATTTCAATCAACAGAGAATGCAGACGGGAGGAGATATACCTTGTCATTTCACTTCACCTTCGGGTCTCTCAACCCATCGCTGTTTCTTGGAATGATAGTTATGACTTTCCCTTCTCCATTCAGGACTACCTTCGCATCCTTCCCGGTATAGGCAATCTTGCCACCGGCCTGCTCGGCGACCTTCGCAGGTTCTTTGACCGCCGATAGTATGGCCTTTGCAGAGACACCTCTGCCCCCATCGCGGGAGATTGCCTGATTCAACCCATGCTTCGTGTAACCAGTGATCTTTCCAGCCACCGCGCCAGAGGTACCCGTAACCCCAGCAGCTCCCGCACCAATTTCGGCTGCCGTGGCAACTGCTCCTGGATTTGCCATTGCCGCCAGGCCTACCTCTGCCAGCACTGGAGCGGCCAGAACTGCAGTCAGTGCAGCACCAATTGCCGGCCCAAGTCTGTCGCTGGGATTTCTGGGCGCCGGAGTAATCGGCTGCCCATTCGTGGCGTCGTTAACTACTTTGAAGGCTACGCCACTCTCCCGCCCATCCGGGTCCGTGAACTTGTAGGGATTCCCGTTCGCATACCGATACCGGTTGAACTGCCCAACAGGCTGCTCATATGCCGTCACCGGATCCACCGACAGGAAGACCCCCAACTGCGGATCCATGTACCGCTGCTGCATGTAGCTCAGCCCAGTGGTCGAGTCACTCACATGCCCGGTGTACCCCGGCCCGTCCGTAACCTCTCCGCCCACTACGGCCCCGTAGGCCTCGTAGTCATAGCGCTTGATCACGTTGCCGCCGGCATCGCTCTCGGCCACAACCGAGCCGAGTGCATCGGTATGAATGTAGGTGACAATCTGCGCCTTAACAGGAAAGCCAATTGAGACCTACATCAGCAACACAAATGACGCAGTGAACCCGACAAACCCCTTCACAGCACACCTTCTAGCATTGAATTTCAGAAAGACCGGAATAAAACAACAAATTCACCCCGAGGTTCAAAGAAGAAATGTAAGCGCAATCACTTTAGCCCATCAGCTCCTGCTATCAACTTCCTTGAGCTGCTGGATCCATATCTGCGACCAACCCGAGCACCCCGCCGAATTGCAGGCCTGAATCTGCAGTTGTCCCGAACAGTCCAGAGACTGAGGGAAGCCGCCCGTCTGCTGCTTGGTACTCAGACCCGACACACCAGCTCCAAACGAACCTACGACGCCCCTCTCGTTACGAACCTCGTATCGGTCCGCGCTGGAGACCAAACCCCAATTGACGTAACAGCTGTACGCTGTCCTACGCACGCCATAGTTGATTGTGCGCACCCCATTCGAGAATGCAGGAACCGATGGCGGAAGCAGAACACTGATCACCACCTCGCGCGACAGCGGCCCGCATCCCGCACGGTTGCACGCCTGAACGGCATAGCCCCATTGCCCAGTCCAGCGTCCGCTCACCGTGAAGTTCATTGCGGGGGTGGCATGGATAACGCCCAGTCCGCCGCCTGGCTGTCGCTCGTAAACCTGATACGTGTCAGTGGAAGGGATGCCATCCCAGCTGACTGTGTAGGAACTGCTGTTCGTGCTTTCGGGCACCCAGACGGAAGGAGCAAAGGTGGGGATCACTGTCACACTCAACGAAATCAATTCGGAGGAAGCAGAACAGCCGCCCTCACTGCATGCCTGAACGCGGTAACGGTAACCACCCGTCTGCCGCCCGGACAGAGTGGCTGTCAAGCCCGGCCCTTCATAGATTCGCGTCCATGCCCCGGCATTGAAGCTCTCGTCAAGTTGGTACGTCGAAGCTCCCGAAGATGCGGCCCAGGTGATCGCAAAGCTGCTGCTGAGGCGCTCACCCGGATCGGCAAGTACCGGGGCCGCTGGTGCGTAGACCACTCGAACGCTTCCCCCGGTTTTGTACACACTGCAACCATATGGATTGCAGGCCATGACACGATAGCCATAGGTGCCAACAGGGCGACCTGCAAACTGGCGACTCATTTCCGGGCCGCGATACACTTCCAGCCAGTTGCCACCGGACACTGCCTCCTCCAGCACATAGGATGTTTCGCCTGTCGCCTTGGGGGTAGGAGCAGACCAGCTGATCGTATAGCTTCCGGCGACTCCAAGATCTGGCACTGAGATGTCACCAGGCGATGTCGGTGGCAGCTCAACAAAGATCGAGGCCGCGGGTCCCCACTCGCTACAACCCGCCCCATTACACGCGCGGGCGCGGTAACTGTATTGGCCGCGTGCACGGTTGCTGACGACCAGGCTGCGTGACTGACCTTCATACACGCTGCCCCACTCGCCACCCGAGCGCTCGTCAAGCTCATATCGGGAGGCGCCCTTCACTTCAGACCACTGCACAGTGAATCCCCCGTTGGTCGAGTAACCAGGTAGCGCGACGATCGGAGAGGTCGGATGAGAAGGAGAGCTCAAGCGCGCAACCAGACTGCCGTTGAGGTGGATGTAACTACTTGCCTCCGCCTCACGCGCGTTTCTCTGGAAGCGCAGGATTCCACTACTGTCATAGAAGGACATAATGTCGCCACGGGCAAGGTCGCTGCTCTGGATCCGGCGACCATGTCCGTCGTAACGATAGCGCTCCGTTCCTAGCGCTTGGCGCAGCCGATTACCGCGATCGAAGTCGAAGGACTGTCCGTTTTTGAGCGAGAGATTGCCCTGAGTGTCATACGCCAAGCCGACCACTGTCGCACCGTCTTCCTGGTTAACAATGTTCGTCAGGCGATTGGAGGCGTCGTACAGATAGCCGCGATTGCGGCCAGCAATCTGTACGGAAGTCAAATTGTCCAGTACGTCATAGCTGTAGCGCGCCGCTCCAAACGTGACAGAGCTGGCATTGATCAGGCGATCCTGGCCGTCGTAAGCCATGTCACGATTGCCCCGAGCACCCGCCAGACCATCGCTGATCGCAAGAACGTTCCCATTGCTGTCGTAGTCATAGCTATCATCGAGCACGCTCTCTGAAGACGAAGCGTCCAAGCTGCGCTCAGGCAGGCCTCGCACGTTCTGATGCAGCGTATGAAGCAGCCCATTGCCATACTGGAAGCTCGACATTGCCCCGTTGGGATAATAGCTGACGTGAGTGGCGTAAGTTCCAGCTCGTGTCGGCTGCCCCAGCGCGTTTGGCGCGTACTCGATGCTCTCACCGCCTGGGTACTGGTGACTGGCGAGATCGCCGTTTCTGCTGTAACCGTAGCCGAGCGAGAGCACCTCGGCTCCTGTCTGTTCGAGGCTCTCTCCGATGATCAATCCACGCTTGTTGTATTGATAGAGATTGGTAGCTATCACCCCATCGTTCTTTGTCGTGATCCGACGGACAGCCCCTGACGGCCAGTACTCCCATTGCTGGTCTCCATTCCCATCGGGAAAGCGAACCGTGCTCAGGCGACTCATGGCGTCATAGCTTCGTTCAACCCGCGCCGGGGTACCTGACGCCTCACTGATATTGCAGTTGCTCGCATCGCCGAGCGCCAACCCACTAGCAGACCAGGCCATATTCCCTGCAGCGTCATAACTCATGACGGTTGCGCCCGTTTCAGGTTCGATGCTCTTGCAAAGGCGCTGCCGCTCGTCATAGACGTAGCGACGAGTAATCGCTTTCGCTGCGCCAGCATCACGACGCCGGATTGATTGTGGCTTGCCGAAGCTGTCCCGCTCAATGTCCACGAACGCCCCTTCCGGCAGGACGACTTGAACTGCGAAATCCGTTGAGGGCTGATCCCATGCCATGAAGGAAGTGGTAACCGCGTGGCCGCGTGCATTTGTCGAGCGGGTCTGTCCTCCGGACAGATATTCAGTTCGCACGCCTAGCAAACCCAGCTCGCTATCCTGCTGCTTCAGAACCTGACGCCCCAGCGCGTCATAGCTGATGGATGTGCCCAGCGGAGTCTGATCAATGCTGGTCAAGCCTCTGGTGGGATAGGACTCATAGCGTAGGCGCCCCATCGTGTCGAAACGTCGCAGCACCTGACTCAACGTGGCTTCTGAACTTGTTGCGTCAAACGACTCCAACACCAACGGCTGCCACAAGGCGTCAAAGTAAGTCACCTTTCTGGAGTCGCCCGTACTGACCGTCTGTCGCCAATGCCCAGACGAAATGCCGTACTCAGTGGTATCTACGGGCGAAAAATCAATAGTCGTATCGTTCCATGCCACAGAGTCGGTAGACGGCCAGACAATCCGGGTCAGACGGCCCATCGCGTCATACTGATAGCTCGTGACGGCGGAATTTCTACCCGTGGTAGAGGTCATCCATCCGTTGTCGTCCACTACTGAGGACTCGCCGCTTCCATCTGGATAGGTAATGGTCTGCGGGGTTCCACGTTTCCAATTGCCCGCCACCGTCGTATGACCAAGTGCATCCGAGACCGTAACGGGTGTGCCTTCGGCCGAGTACGTTACATGCTGAACCAGTCCGCCGAACTTGTAGGACCTGGAAGGAAGATCAGCGCCATCGAACTCGGTTCGGAAGACTTCGGTGTTCTCGGGCGCCAGTTGCTGGACGCGTTGAACCTGACCCAGCACCCAGCGCACCCGATTGTCGTGATAGACAACCTGCTCCGTCTGATCGTACCGACCGTAGTTCAGCGAGTTGGACCTGGCTATCGACGTGGGACGAGCGAGCGAATCGAATGCCGTGACGCTGTTCACGTAGGTCTCGCCGTCCTGCCAGATGGCGGTCTCCTTTCTGGGCCGAATGAAGGCGGACGTGGCATCAGCGCTTCCCCCGAAGCTATCACCATAGGTCCAAGGGAAGGGCTGGCTGACCATTTCCGCGTCTTCCACATAATCGTAGGTCTCACTTCTGACCTTGCTGCCCTGGGCATCCCAAGTATCGACCCCAAGCAGACGACCATCGTTGTAGTAGAACAGCGTTCCAAAATGATAGGTAAGCCGTGTACCGTCTGGCTGGAAGACGTTGACGGTCTTCTCCTTCTCACACGTGCTACACGGAAGTTCCATTACGTCCACCCGGCCCCCGGTGGGATTCTGGGCTGTGTAACGCCACTGCTGTGTCTCCAGGCCCGGACCCTCGATGGTCTTGGTTTTGAGTGAGAAAACCTCGAAGTAGTTCGGCGTCACCAGTCGCCAGGCCTCGCGGGAGCGCTCGCGCACGCAGGAGGACTTGAGCACTCCTGTACGCCTGTGCCGACTCAGCTCGAATTCAAACGTGCCAATAGCGCCAGATGGGTGCTCGGCCCGGAGTGTGAACTCTGACTTCGGATAAGGTGCAGAAGGACACAGACGCAACTCCCCGCCGCTGAAGTCCAACCCTGTGTACTGAGGCGCCAATGTGCCGGAGTAACTGTACTTCCAGCTCCGCCCATCAGGCTGAACGACTTCCGCGAGTCGGTCCTTCTTGTACGGATAGTTGTTATCTGTGTTCTCGATGTAGCCGTAGCTCCACGTACGGCCGTTGGCCGTCACGGCGCTGATGTTGTTGCCGCTATAGTGAATCTGGATCAGACGACCATCGTTGGCGGCTATTTCGCTCAGGCGGGTGCCGGCATATCGGTACTCTACCCAGTTTCCAAATCGGTCCTCCACCTTGCTTGCGGCAAGAAAGACCTTCGAGCGAGGTACCAACGCGCCATGCTTGTTGATGCGGCCCGCGCTCTTTTCGAT
This sequence comes from Stenotrophomonas sp. YJH_SMC_57, assembly GCF_059369755.1. Taxonomy (NCBI): domain Bacteria; kingdom Pseudomonadati; phylum Pseudomonadota; class Gammaproteobacteria; order Lysobacterales; family Lysobacteraceae; genus Stenotrophomonas; species Stenotrophomonas sp. YJH_SMC_57. The sequence goes on along the minus strand of NZ_JCAFSZ010000005.1, from coordinate 69,857 downwards.
CATCACGTCGAACGTGTAGCGGGTTCCTTGTGGGGTAAGCAGAACGAAGCCTTCGCCGCCGCCGTTGGCAACGCCCGACTTGCAGCTGAAACTCATGAAATCGCGCGCTGTCCACCGATAGGTGGCGCCATCCTGTGGCAGGGCAAGCTGATTCTGCCCAACGTAGAGCATCTGGCGATCGCCCTCACCCGGAAGGTGCAGACTGTTTCCGGACCATATCTCGTCAAGGTCGTAGTAGTCCGAGATCTTGGGATACCAAGGGTCACTGCATCGGCCCACCGACCCATTGCCGGAATCATTCCACTTCCATGTGGCCGTGAAAACACCATAGAGATAGGGAACTTCGATGTCCCATTCACCGAATCCTCCAAAGAACTCCATCTCCTTCTTCGACTCCACCCGCAAACGACGCCGCAGCTGGACAGGCAAGGAACTATTGCCCGGAAGATCGACATCAACGATGGAGAATTCCGTCGAGACGTCATAGAGACTGACCTGGTCGCCAAACAACTCGGACTTGAGTGGAGCCACCATTTCAGCAGCACGTATCCGCTCGTTGTACTCCTGCCATGGATACCGTCCGCCTGCAGATTGCGCTGCAGCACCATCCGCCGCGAGCAAGGCCCCGGAAGAAAGCAGAATAACGACCAACCAGGAGGCACTCTTCATCCACATTGCACGACAATCCACTCTCAAACTCCCTTTCCTGCTTTGACGTCGTAGATACCCAGCGCAGGCGCAACGACGGTAACGGCCTTGTTCAAGCGGGCATCATGCCGCTGCAGCACTGGCTCAACATTGCACTGAGATCATCTGACCATCCCGACACACACGACGATGACTGACGCCCTACCTAACGCCGTCCTCTTCTATCAAAATCAACTCAGTTCAACAATGAGACTTTTCTGATTCTGCCCAAAGTGTGAGAGAGGACCAGGCACTCTTCCGAACTTTGTATTGGCGGCGCAGATCTTCAGCTCCAAACGCGCCAACACAATGTGTGTCCTGCCTTCGAACCTGTGCATACCTCCAACCCTTGAAAGGATCTTGAGACAAAGTGGGGTCTTCATTGCAGATGAATAAGGATCGAGATGCTGAAGCACCTCGATCGGACCAATGCGCCACTCCGCGTCAGAGTTCGCCCAATACGTCAAACGACGCAGACGCCGGAAGGATCTTGCAAGCACGCCGGGGCGCGAGGTGCCCGGGCTGCTGGCCATCGGCAGGCACTACCGGAACGTCACCCTTCTACCGGCCATGGGCGGATGCTGCCGAAAAGCATGCAAACAGAGACCCCCGACCACAACAGAAGATTTTCATACAACTGGTACCGGAAATAGGCGACGAACCTGCGACCTACTCACTGTCAGCCGGCAGACATGACTGAGAAGATTAGGCATACCCCGCGAGAGAGTCAGCCCGCCCCCTCAATCGATACGAAAACGTATTCATCTGCCGGAAATTGCCACGAACAGGGGGCGGCATCTCCCGGCAAAGTCAAGAGCAGTGCACCCGGCACGTCCATCGCAACGACCGAAAGGATACGGTCATCAGAGAAGTGTAGGCGAATACCAGAGTCAACGATCAATCCAGCACCTTGCCATCGAACGACTTCAACACACGTAACGTCAAGCGCTTCCGAAAGCTCTAAATTGACCCACTCACATTTCGATTCGACCAGAGCACTCGACAAGATCTCAACATTAATAGTTCCAAATTCATCCCACCCCTGAACAACGGTACTGGAAGATGTCAGTTCAAGAGACACATTGGAATCAAAGTTCAAGATTACTTGCCAAGCTAGGCTCGCACTCTGCGTAGAGGGAACCCTGCAGCTCAGAAGCCGACGCCCCTGGAGCAGCTGAGCCACCTCACTCGGCCTCGCTCCATCCCACTGCATCGGCAAATAACGAGTGCCGCCCGGAAGTACATCAATCGTAGTGTAGGGTTTCATGTGGCTTGTCACCATTTGCCGGGATGTCGATACTCTTGCCGCCTGAGCTGTTCGTCTCGCGACCAAAAACGCCATTCTCTCCGATCTGTGCTCCGGGAGGTGCGCTATCCCCGCGAACTGTGGGTCTGGTATCTCCGGCGAGCGTTTTGAGATCATCGTCATAGTTGCCGGTACCACCGAACTCCGGCTTCAGATTTCCGCTCGTATGGCGGCTGCCACTTTTGTTCGGACCCGCCAAGGGGCTACCCTGATCACCCACGAGATCAGTTGGAAGGGCCGGAGTCCTGGCACCACCCTTATCTGTTCCCGCTCCGTCTGAGCTGCCAGCCTCACTCTTTTGGAACAGCCTTTTTACGCTTCGATCTATCGCTTGCCCTGCCTGCTGACGTTGCTCAGGCGTCGTACTCAGATAGTAGACCGTCGCAACTACAAGCGGACCGATTACAACCGGTGCAAGGATGGTCGGGTTGCGCCCATCCGGATCCGTGAACTTGTAAGGATTCCCGTTTGCATACCGATACCGGTTGAACTGCCCCACAGGCTGCTCATACGCCGTCACCGGATCCACCGACAGGAACACCCCCAATTGCGGATCCATGTACCGCTGCTGCATGTAGCTCAGCCCAGTGGCCGAGTCGCTCACATGCCCGGTATAGCCCGGCCCGTCCGTGACCTGACCGCCTACCACGGCACCGTAGGGCTCGTAGTCATAGCGCTTGATCACGTGGCCGTTGGCATCGCTCTCAGCCACAACTGAGCCCAAGGCATCCGTGTGGATGTAGGTGACCGTCGTCTGGGCGATAGCAGATGGCGACAGGCCAAGGCCGATCAGCAGCACAGAACATAGCCAGGCACCTAAGGCACCCACCTTCCGAATTCGATCTTCAAATCCCTTGAAGCGGGTCGACACAGCGCTCTCGGCTCCCTCAGACCTATGCATCCTACCTATCCCTGGAACAACCCTGAAGCAAGAATGGGTATTCATAGCACGAGGATTGGAGTCGTGCGTCCGAACCGCGGCATTCGTGCCAGAGACGTCATTTCACGTCGGTCTATGAACTAAACGCTAAGCCTCTGGGAGCCTGGAGGTGGAGCGAATTGAGCGACACGACAATTCCGCGCAGCCAGCCATGGGCTGGCACTACTGGGGTTGCCGGCCAGCGGCCGGCACTACCAGAGCCACAAACAAAAAGCCCCGGCCAAGGCCGGGGCTTTTCAGTACAACTGGTGCCGGAAACAGGAGTCGAACCTGCATTTCACCTCAGTTCCGGATCTTTCGGCCCAGCGATATTTCTGGTCCTGAACATCCTGCCCAGATTCTCCTCAAATACCTCACCATCTTCAATGTAGAGCTGAACTTCGGGATCGGATAATAACCGGATGTCCAGCACCCAAATTTGTGGCGCGTCAGCAAGCGCGTCGCATAGATCACCCGTAGACACCTCCAATGGGCCGTTCACCATCCGCTCTCGAAGATGACTCAGTATCGCTTTTGACTTCGCTCCCGACGGGACATCTAAATGCGATAGCAACCAAATATCATTCGTACTGAAGCTCTCTCTTAGCACCTCAACTACCCTATCTCCCGTGATTGGGAAGGCCCACGCTTTTACCGTCATGACTATCCGCCTCCATTAAGCGGCCGCGCGGGGCCGCGTGAAGGAGTGCCCCCGGTAGCACTCGGCTCATAAGGATGTTCGTGCGGGTTCGTATGACTGCCCGGCCGGCCGTGGTCAGTAAAATCAATAGTCTTTACCGGCCTCCCCTGACCGTCGAATTCTCTCGCCTGGTCGTACTTTCCATTTCTACCATCCCGCTGGCCCAGTTGCGTATGCGGGCCAGCTGCATCCGATTCTGGTGCAGGCTCACCATTGGGCTTCGTGGGTAATGGTCTGTCCGGGAAACGATTGGGTATTGGCTGCCCGTCTCGCCCCCGACGAACCGTATCCCTCCCAGCGGGACGTTCAGTCGGTCTCGACGTTGGCCTTCCGCTTGGTCCGCTATCGCGATTCCCCCCGGATGTGTCCTCACTGCGTTGAATGTTTCCACCGGGGCTGGGAACCGGGATGGGGAGGATATAAGGGGCAGGCACCCGGATGGCCTGCCGCCCATCCGGGTCCATGAACCTGTACGGATTCCCGTTTGCATACCGATACCGGTTGAACTGCCCTACGGGCTGCTCATACGCCGTCACCGGATCCACCGACAGGAAGACCCCCAATTGCGGATCCATGTAACGCTGCTGCATGTAGCTCAGCCCAGTGGCCGAGTCGCTCACATGCCCGGTAAAGCCCGGCCCGTCCGTGACCTGACCGCCTACCACGGCACCGTAGGGCTCGTAGTCATAGCGCTTGATCACGTGGCCGTTGGCATCGCTCTCAGCCACAACTGAGCCCAAGGCATCAGTGTGGATGTAGGTGACCGTCGTCTGGGCGATAGCAGATGGCGACAGGCCAAGGCCGATCAGCAGCACAGAACATAGCCAGGCGCCTAAGGCACCCACCTTGCGAATTCGATCTTCAAATCCCTTGAAACGGGTCGACACAGCGCTTGCAGCTCCCTCAGACCTACGCATCCTTCCGATCCCTGAAATAATCTTGAAGCAAGAATGGGTATTCATAGCACGAGGACTGGAGTCGGGCGTCCGAACCGCGGCATTCGTGCCAGAGACGTCATTTCACGTCGGTCTATGAACTAAACGCTAAGCCTCTGGGAGCCTGGAGGTGGAGCGAACTGAGCGACACGACAATCCCGCGCAGCCAGCCATGGGCTGGCGCTACTGGGGTTGCCGGACGGCGGCCGGCACTACCAGAGCCACAAACAAAAAGCCCCGACCAAGGTCGGGGCTTTTCATACAACTGGTGCCGGAAACAGGAGTCGAACCTGCGACCTACGCATTACGAATGCGCCGCTCTACCAACTGAGCTATTCCGGCGGAGCCCGCGATTTTACGGGCTGGGCGCCCCGGCGGTCAATCCACCCGGCTCAGCCCGCCTCCACCCGGTTGGCACAGGGCCGCCCGGCGGCGAAATCGGCCAGGTTGCCCAGCGTGATCGCCGAGATCTCCTGCAGCGCCTCCACGGTGAAGAAGCCCTGGTGGCCGGTCACCAGCACGTTGGGGAAGGTCATCAAGCGCTGGAAGGCTTCGTCGTCAATGATCTCGCCGGACAGATCCTGGAAGAACAGCGCGCTTTCCTGTTCGTAGACGTCGATGGCCAGATGGCCGAGCCGGCGCGACTTCAGCGCGCGGATCACCGCGTGGGTGTCCACCAGTGCGCCGCGCGAGGTGTTGACCAGCATCGCGCCGGGCTTCATCCGCGCCAGCGAGGCGTCGTTGATCAGGTGCTGGGTGTCGGGTGTCAGCGGGCAATGCAACGAGACGATGTCGGCACGCGCCAGCAGTTCGTCCAACGCCACCATGTCTCCCACCCCGGCAAAGGCCGCCGACGGATACGGGTCGTGCCCCAGCACGGTGCAGCCCATGCCCTTGAAGATGCGCGCAGTGGCCAGGCCGATCTTGCCGGTGCCGACGATGCCGACGGTGCGGCCATGCAGGGTGCGGCCAAGCAGGCCATCGAGCATGAAGTTGCCTTCGCGCACCCGGTTGTAGGCGCGGTGGGTCTGCCGGTTGAGCGTCATCACCAGCGCCAGCGCATGCTCGGCCACAGCTTCAGGCGAGTAGGCCGGTACCCGCGCGACGAACAGGCCCAGTGCCTTCGCCGCAGCCAGATCGACATTGTTGAAGCCTGCGCAGCGCAACAGCACGGCACGCACACCCAAGGCATGCAGCGCGTGCAGTACCGGCGCATCAAGCCGGTCATTGACGAACACGCAGACCGCAGCGCAATCCTGTGCCAACGCGGCGGTATGCACGTCCAGCGCAGCATCGAAGTAGACGAACGTGTACCCCTGCCCGTCCGCATCACGCTGGTTGGCTTCGTACAGGAAGCGGCGGTCGTAAGGGCGGGCGCTGAAGACGGCGATCTGCATGGAAGGACCTGGGGTGGAATGCCCTGCCGACCATACCGCAGCCACGCGCGCCGGTGGGGATGGCACCGGCGATGCAGGCATCGCCGGTGCCCCGTGCCGCTTAGAACCGGTAGCCCAGGCCCAGCATCACGCCGTTCTGGATCTGCCCGTCGCGGCGCTCGCCCACGTAGTCGGCCATGATCGACAGGCGTTCGCTGGCGCGGCTGGTCACACCCAGATTCCAGGCCAGCACCTGCTCACCCACGGCCTGGCTGCTGGCGCCGAACACCAGGTCCGGGGCGGCGGCGAAGCCGGTGCTGTAGCGGGCCTGCGAATCGCCCAGTTCCTTCTGCCAGACCACTCGGGCGCGCGGGGTGATGCGCTCGCCGTTGTTGCCTTCGAAGGTCTTGAACAGCTGCAGGCCGGCGCCGACGCGGATGCTCTCCAGGCTGCCGCTGCGGCCAACCAGTGCTCCCGCGCCCTGCCCTTCATTGAAGCGCGTGGCCGAGGTGCGCGCGTAATCCACCACCGGCAGCAACGGCTGGATCACCAGCCCCGTGCCGGTGGTGAACGAGAACGCGTGCTCGACCCGCGCGGAGATTGCATCGTTGTTGTACTTGGCGCGCAGCGGCTGCTGCAGGCCATCGATGCCACTGACGCTGCGGCGAGTGTCGTGGCGCAGGTCGGTATAGCGCACCGCCGCCGACAGGTAGCCGCGCGAGTAGGTCGCGTCCAGGTAGCCGCCCACGTCCAGCGCGCGCACGTCACCGCTGAAGTCGGAGCCGTCGCGGCCCTTGGTCGACATGTCGGCTGCCGCCACGCTGACGCCGAGGGTGACGCGGTCATCAGCTAAGCGGGTATCGGCCCCCACCACGATGCCACCGATGTTGTGGCTGAGGCCGGCCACGCCGCCCTCCGCATCGATGCGGCCATGGCTGGCGAAACCGCGCGCCCACAGGCCGCGGCTGCGCCCGGCCTCGCTGCCGCTGGCCGCACCGCCGGCGGCCGGCTCGACCAGATGCATCGCCAGCTGGTTGAACAGGCTGCCGTGGCGCATGCCCGGCTGCGACGACACCGACTGCGCGGCCTGCGAGGCCAGGCCATCGGCATCACCACCGCTGCGCATCGCGGCCTGGTGCTGCTGCACCACGTTGCCGATGCTGCCGACCAGCGCGTTGTCGGCCAGCCGCAGGCTGGCATGCGCATCACCGCGCAGGGCACCGGCCTGCTGCGCGATCACATCACGGTCGGCGAACTGCAGCGCGCCCAGCAGCGATTTCAGGTTACCGTCCTGGCGGGCGGAGGCGGTCGCCAGCGCGCGGCCCAGCCCGTCGCCGGAGGTGGCGTTGGTGAACAGGCCCAGCTGATCGAAGCCGGGGTTGGCCGTCAGCCACAGGCCATCGGCGGTCTGCTTCACGTTGAAACTCAGCAGCGAGTTGTGGCGCGGGCGGAACACGTCGCCCGCGGTGATGCTGGCGCTGTAGCCGGTGTCGCCCAGGCGCACCACGTCTTCGAAGCCGCCCTGGTAGATCGGGCCCTGCACCAGGTCACGGCGGAAGTCCTGGCCGTAGTAGCCCTGCGCCACATTCAATTCGAGGAAGGCGCCCTTGGAGATCACCAGCGCACCGTCGGTCGGTTCGTCATCGAAGAACGTGCCCACGCGCAGTCGGCCGGTGGCGGCGCCGCCGTTCTCGGTGACGTCGAACAACAGTTTGCCGCCCGGCATGATGTTGACGTAGCCGTGGGTGACCAGGTCGCCGCCGCGCGGCATCAGCGTGCCAAACACGCGCAGGCGGTTGAAGCCGTCCTCGCGCCAGGAGGGGCCGGAGCCGCTGCCCAGTGCATCAAGATCCATCGCGGTGCCGGCTACGTCGCCATGGCCGACCAGCATGCCCGCGCCCAGCACGCGCACTTCCGACGCACGCAGCGCGCCGCCTTCCAGTGCGATGGTGCCGTTGTCGACCAGCATGAAGTCGGCGCCGGTGGTGGCGGCGGTGCGCCAGGTGGCACCGTTGCTCACGCGGATCACGCCCATGGCGTTGTCGAGCGTGGATACGTCCAGGTCGGCCAGGCGCAGCTTGGACAACAGCAGCGCCTGGATGCCCGGATCGTTGAGGTAGTCCTGCACCGAATCCGGGCCGATGCCCTGCGGGCCACGGCTTGAAGCGTTGTAGATGCTCTGCGCCAGGTTGATGTAGCTGGACTGCCAGTCGGTGTTCCAGCGCGCGAAATCGTCGTCGACGAAGGTCTGCAGCTGCCGCCCGGTGCGCAGGTAGCCGGGGTTGATGTCGCCGCTCACGTTCGCGCTCACGTTCAACGTGTCGCCAGGATCGCGATAGCCGTTCGCGGTGATGATGTTGTTGCTATGGATGTCCTGGCCCGGGAACGATTCGAGCTTGCTGCCAGTGCCATCCGGGTCGAAGGTGACCGAGGCGCCGGTGGTGCGCGCCGGGTCGCGGAACACCAGCAGGCCATTGGGCTGCACGACCTCGTACATGGCCTTGTGCAGCAGGCCCGCATCCATGCCGCCGCCGTAGTTGCCGGTGTAGATCTGGGTCATGCGCGGCGACGGCGTATAGATCACCTTGCCGCCGCTGCTGGCCGCGTGGATCTGCACCGAATCGACGATCGGCAGGTCGCCGGCCAGATAGCGCTCAACGCCACCGGACTGCATGATCGAGCATGACGAGATGCAGTGGCCGGACACGATGGTGTTCAGGCCGGCGGTGCGGATCACGCCCTGCAGCCACTCGCCGGCGATCAGCGCGCCGCCATTGGAGGTGCGCAGCACCACTTCGCGGATCGGCCGGCCCTCGGCCTGCGCCTTGGCCAGCAACGCCGGCAACGACACCACGTCGGCGTAGGTCACCCCGCCACTGAGGAAGATGCGGTCGCCCTGCACGTGATAACTCATTGCCATGACGTCATCAGCTGCCGCGAGGGCGCCGACGCCGATCAGCCCGGCCAGGGCCAGGCTCAACTTCGAATGCTTCATACGTTCTCTCTCCACCCGCAACACGCGGGTAAGGGGTCAAACGTCAGAGCGGCGCGAACTCCCCCAGCCAACCCGCCGCGCAATGATGAATGCATTCACAATGAGGATGGGGTGCCGCACACTCTTCCCCATCCGGTCATCGTCGCGTAAAACTCGATGACGCATCCGCCAATGTCTGCCGAGGCCAGCCCTGTCCGCTCCGTCCCCCCTGATCCACCACGCGCCGGAGCCGCCGGTGCCAGCGGATGCCTTCATCGCGTTCGTACGCGAAGAACGTGCACCGCTGTGTGCGTTCCTGCGCACGCGGGGCGTCGGGCCGGAGGATGCAGAGGACATCGCGCAGGACTGCATGGAGCGGCTGATCCGCTATCGCGCACACGGCGCCGACGAGCTGCGCCTGCTGCTGTATCGTATCGCCCGCAACCGCCTGGCGGATCGCGGCCGCTCTGCGCATTCGCGACCGCACCTGCCGTTGGCCGAGCATGATGGCAGCGACCAGCCCACCAGCCAGTCGCCCGATCCATTGCGCCAGGCCGAGTCCGGGCAAATGCTGTCCCTGCTGCGGCAGGCCCTTTTCAAACTGCCCGAGCGCGCGCGCGAGGTGTACCTGCTCAACCGGATCACCGGCATGAGCTATACGCAGATCGCGCGGCACTGTGGAATTACTGCCAAGACCGTGGAAAAACATATCGCCCGTGCCCTGCAGGGCCTGCGCCAGGAGTTGGGACCGGATCCGCTGCACAACGACAGGGATGTGGAATGAACCGTCAGCGGCACACGGAAGACGCCTCGCTGTTTGAACGCGCCAGCGCCTGGGTGGCGCGGCTGGAAGCGCCGGACTGCACGCCGGCCGAACGCGAAACGTTCGAGGACTGGCTGGCCGAAAACCCGGCCCATGTGAAAGCATGGGTGCAGGCCGAGAACCTGTTCCAGCAGGGCCAGGGGCTGGCGGCAGACCCTTGGCTGCGCACCGCTGCGGCCCGTGCGGCGCGACCACCCCGCCGCCGCTGGTTGCCGGCGTTCGCGGCCGCCGCCGGCATCTGCCTGGCCATCGGCGTGGGCTGGATGCTGGCCGTGGACGGCAACCCCACGCCGCAGCGCTATGCCAATGACAGCCATGAAACGCAGCGGCTGACCCTGGCCGACGGCAGCGTGGCCACGCTCGACGCGGGCACCACGCTGCACGCCCGTTTCGGCTGGCGCCATCGCGAGCTGGACCTTGAACGTGGGCGCCTGCAGCTGCAGGTCGCGCCGTCGAACAAGGCGCTGCAGCTGCGCGCCGGCACCAGCACGATCCGCGATATCGGCACGACCTTCCAGGTTGAACGCCTGCGCGATGGCCTGGTGGAAGTCGCACTGCTGGAAGGCGCGGTGGAAGTGAGCAACGGTGCCGCCCAGCACACCCTGGCACCGGGCCAGCAGCTGCAGGTACTGCCTTCCGGGCGCATCCAGCCGGGCCCGGCACTGTCGTCCACGGCGGCCGCCGAGGGCTGGCTGCAGGGACAGCTGGTATTCGACGCCACGCCGCTGTCGATCGTGGTCGAACGGATGAACCGCTATGGCCGCACACCGCTGGTGATTGCCGATCCGGAGATCAGCAACCTGGCGGTCAGTGGCACGTTCCGCGCAGGCGACGCACAGGAGTTGCTGTCCGCGCTGGAACTGGGCTGGTCCGTCGCTGGCCAGACGCGCCCGGATGGCGCGCTGGAACTGCGCCGCACCTACTGAGGAGGCCTGCAGTGATGGCAGGACCGGGTGCGCTGCAGTGGGGGCTGCTCCGCCCCCTGCTGTGCCTGGCGCTGTTGGCCACTGCACTGCCTGCGGCCACGGCCAGCGAATCGGCGGCCACGCATGCCTACCGCATCGATGCCGGCCCATTGCCGTCGGCGTTGCAGCAGTGGGCCCGGCAGAGCGGCATCGCGCTGCTGTTCGACGCCCGTGAGCTGGCAGGACTGCACAGCGACGGCGCGAACACCCGGACCGATCCCGCCACCGCCCTGAAGCAGCTGGTTGCCGGCATGCCGGTGACGATCCTGCGCACGCCTTCGGGTGGCTTCGTGGTGCGCCGCGTCGGTGCGGCCCCGATTGCCACAACACCCACGCCTAAGGCCGTGGTGGCTCCCCGCCACGATGCCCCCCGGCCGCCGCCGCAGGTGGAACTGGCACCGATCCACGTCACCGGCAGCCGCCTGCCACGCACCTCGGTGCAGACCACGCTGCCGGTTACCACGATCGATCGCGCCGACATCCTGCGCAGCGGCTACGGCAGCCTGTTCGACCTGCTGCGGCACCTGCCCGGCATGAACGGCCTGCCGGCGATGAGCAGTGCGCGCAGCGGTGACTCGCAGTACCTGCCGGTCGGTGCCGCAGCCACCACCAGCCTCGACGGCATGGGACCGCGCGCCACCCTGTTCCTGGTCAATGGCCGGCGCCTGCCGCGCTACCCGATGGTGTCGCTGGAGCAGGGAGGGCTCACCGACCTGGGCGGCATTCCGCTCAGCTTCGTCGAACGCATCGAGCTGGTCCGTGGCGGTGCCTCGGCGATCTACGGCGCTGACGCCATGTCCGGCGTGGTCAACATCATCCTGCGTGACCAGGCCCATGGGCCCGAAGCCATGCTGCAGACCGGCCTGAGCAGCCGGGGCGACGCCGCGCAGTATCGCCTGCAGGCGGCCACCGGCGGCCTGCGCGGCAACGGCGATCGCTGGTTTGTCGGCGTCGACCTGCACCGTGTCGACCACCTGGCCGGCGACCGCCGCGACTGGCATGCAGAGACCTCGCAATATCTGATCGGTGCGTTCGGCGCTGGCCGCTACTGGCCTGCACGGCGCTGCGAAGGACCATTGAAGCGGCGCAATGGCGCCTGCTGGTTCGACAGTGCGCGCCCACGCTCGCTGCAGCCCGCTTCGGATACCGCGTCGGCCTACCTGCGCTATCGGCATGAACGTGGCGAAGGGCGCTACACCTATGCCGAAGCCCGCGCCAGCCACAACCGCCAGCGCTTCGACCTCGGCCCCACCGCGGTTTCCCTCGCCCTGTACGGAATCACCTTCAACACCGTGCTGCGCGAAGCCGGCAACGTGCGTCCACACGTGCGCGCCACCGACGCCGACGTCACCTTCGGCATCGGCCGCGACCAGGGCCGGCGCAGCTGGGATGCCGGGCTCAGCGCACAGCGCAGCGATGTCAGCCTGTCCACGCCGGGCACCGTGCGTGCCACCCCGTTGATCGAGGCCGCGCAGTCGCTTCGGTTCCTGCCCGGATTCGACATGCTGCCCAGCGACGAAACGGCGTCCTGGTTCCCGATGATCCGCAACCGTGGCCTTACCGAACAATGGCAGGGCTGGTGGGGCATGCAGCGCGAACTCATGCCATTGCCGGGGGGCAATGCGCAGCTGGCCACCGGCATCGACCTGCGCCATGAGCGCTGGACCTCGCACCCCGATGCGCTGCTGAGCCAGGGTGACCTGGCGCTGGGGCTGCCACAGCAGCGGCGCCGGTTGTCGCGGCAGAGTGGTGGCGCCTACGCCGAACTCGGCCTGCCGCTGGCACCTGCGCTTCGCATGGACCTGGCTGCGCGCTGGGACCGTGACGGTGACTACACCGCGCTCTCGCCACGGGCCGGCCTGCGCTGGACGCCGTCGCCGCAATGGTCATTCCTGCTGGCCAGCGGGCGTGGCTACCGTGCCCCCAGCCTGTTCGAGCAACGGCGCCCGCCCGGCCAGTTCGGCACCCTCACCCTGCCCGCTTCGGATGCGCTGCCGCCGTGTGCGCAGAGCGCAGCGGATGGCCGCTGCAGGGTGACCGCAGACGTGGAAGAAAACACCATGCTGAAGGCGGAAAGCTCGCGCAGCCATTCACTGGCCGCGACCTGGTCTCCGAATGATGCGTTCTCGCTGTCGCTGACCCACAACATCGTCGAGCTGCGCAACGAGATCCTCGCGCTGCAGCCCAACGATGCGGTCTGGAACCGCGATACCTGGCAGCTGGACGAACAAGGCAGGCTGCGCAGCCTGCGCCTGTCCTTCGACAACATCGGCCGCACCACCTCGCGCAACTGGGTGCTGCGCGGCGAGTACCGCATCGACACCGGCAGCAACGGCCAATGGCTGTTCTCGCTGGATGCACTGAAACAGCAGGAGCTGCGCCGCCAGGTCGACCACGAACCCGCGATCGACCTGCGCGGCCATGTGACGCCGGAGACGGCGGCGGTGCTGAACGTACAGTGGCAGAACAGCCACTGGGACATCGCCCTGCGCGGCAACCAGGTGGGTCGCACCCGCGCCTGGCTGCCCGGTGCCGAGTGCCCGCAGGATCAGGTTGAACAGAACCACTGCATGAACCCCCGCCAGCTGCGCTGGAACCTGCATCTTGCACGCCGGCTCGGCCCGCGCATCGTTGCCGCGCTGGACGTGCACAACGTGCTCGACACGCAACCGGTGAACTACCTGGTCGGCAATGGCGGGCAGATGCCCGGGCTGGACGACCCCCTCGGCCGCTACTACCTGCTGACCCTGCAGTTCCGCTGAGCGCAGCACCGAAAAAGGGGACGGAGGGAATTAAGTCGTTTCTGCCACGATGCCGAATACGACTTAATCCCCTCCGTCCCCTTTTTGCTGTTTCACCGAGCGGGCGATGGCGTATTGCGCGGCGTAGTAAGTGGACAGCACCAGCAGGCTGGCCAACGGCAGGCCACCGGCGAAGCGGTCCCAGGCCAGCAAGGAATCGCTGGCGACGAACAGCAGCGCACCTGCGGCGGCCCAGCGTGCACTGCTTGCTTCCACGGCATCGGGCTGCGGGCGGCGCCACTGCCGTGCGAGGGCCAGCACCGCCATCGAGGCCAGCACCACCACGTACGCCAGCACCGGGATGCGCATCGGCGCCGGCAGGTGCGGCCACAGGCCCAGCACATTGAGTGCGGCAAACGCTCCCAGCAGCACGCTGGCAGCCACCAGACCGCGCCCACCGCGCAGGCCATCGCGGAACGCGGCGATGTAGCACAGGTGTGCCAGCAGGAACGCCACCAGGCCAGGCACGAACGCATCCATCGGCAGCATCAACGCGATGTCGCCCACGCACGACAGCAGCATGCCGGCCAGCACCGCGCGCCGGTAGAACGGTTGCGCGGGGGGGTGTACCTGCCAGGCGATGCCGGCGATCAGCAGCGTCGTGGCCGGCTTCGCCAGCCAGTGCAGCCAGCGCCCGTCACCGTGCAGGAACGTGCCGATGATGGCCAGGATCGCCACCAGCAGGATCATGCCGTCACGGGCGGACGCTTTCATCGCGCCTTCCACAGCTCGGCCAGGCGATCAGGCGTGCCGGCGATGCGCTCCAGCACCGGGTACTGCAGGCCACCGTGGTAGTCGATGTTCATTGTATCGATGCGGTCGAACTGCTTGACCAGCAGCACGATCGGCGACTTGTCCCTGGCCGCATCGGCCACGGCGTCCTTCAGCCGCTGGCTGCTGTACTCGCGGCCGCCGACCGCGATCACCTTCATGCCGGGCGCCAACCCTGCGTTGAACGCCGGGCTGTCCCAGATCACGTCACCCACCGTGCCGCTGTCGAGCACGGTCGCCCCGAGCGAATAAGCGAGCAATGCGCCCTTGGCGCGCTTTTCCTGCGCCTTGTAGGCGGCGTTCGGGGTGTCGCGGTAGACCAGCTTCCAGCCGGCCAGCGCCAGGCCACCGGTCAGCGGACCATGCCCGTCCAGGCGGCCGCGCAGGAACGTCGCCCAGTCGTACGGTGCGATGCCGTTCAAGGTCGCGACCACGTCATCGAAGGTGTAAGGATTGACGTCCCAGTCGCCATTGCCAACACCGAAGAAGGCGCGCGCGAAGTCGTCCAGGCTGCGGCGGTTGCCGCTCAGTTCGCGCAGCTTGCCCTCCACTTCCAGCCACAGCATCTGGCCGCCGGAATAGTAGTCCTCGCTCATCTGGTAGTTGCGGTACGGCAACGTGCGGCGCTGGGCGATGGTCGGGTCGTTGGTGGTGTCCTGCAAGGGCCGCCAGGCCAGGCCCGGGCGGCCACGGTCATAGGTGGCGGCCACATTGGCCAGCATGTCGCGCGCCTGCTCGACCGACCACAGCCCGGAACGCGCGGCCAGCACCTGGCCCCAGAACTGGGTCTGGCCCTCGTACACCCACAGCAGGCTGTCGCCCATGGGAACGTTGAAAGTGGCGGTGGCCAGGTCGGCACCGCGGCGGTACTTGCCGTTCCACGAGTGGGTGTACTCGTGCGGCAGCAGGTCGCGCATCCACGCGCTCTTGTCCCACTCGGTGAAGTAGCCCGGCTCGGCGCTGTTCTCGCTGGAGCGATGATGCTCCAGGCCGATGCCACCGAGGCGGTCAGTCAGCGCCAGCAGGAACTCATAGTGGTTGTAGTGGCGCGCGCCATAGAGCTTGTCGGCCTGCTGCACCAGCGCGCGGTGGAGCTTGATCTGTGCGTCCGTCGGCTTCAGCGACTTGGCGTCGTCGGCGAACACGTTGAGGTGCACCGGCACCTTCGCGCCCGGATCGAGGTCGATGCGCTGGTAGTGCTCGCCGGCGAACAACGGCGAATCGACCAGGTGGTCATAGGAAATCGGCTTGAACACAACGGTGTCACCGTCGCGGCGCGCGGTTTCCAGCGCGGTGGCGAACGACCAGCCCTTGGGCAGGGTCACGCTGGCCTGCGCCTGCAGCTGGCGGGCATCGACCCCGGCCGGATACAGCGAATTGGCGTTCCACTGCAGGTTGAGCATTTCCGGGGTCATCACCACCCGGCCCTGGCTGCCGCCCTGCGAAGACAGGAAATCGAAGTGGGCAACGATCTCGGTCACGCCTTCGGGCACGTCCACCTTGAACGCATAGACATTGAACTGATCGCGCTGCCAGGCCAGCGGCTTGCCGTTGGCGGTGACGCGCAGCCCGGCCAGCTTGTCGATCGGGCCGGTGGGCGAATGGTTGCCGGGAATCCACTGCGGATACAGCAGGGTCATCGGGCCGGGTTTGGCCGGCACGGTGGCGGTGACCTTGAAGATGCGCCGGGCCAGATCGCGTGCGTCCACGTCGATGCGCAGCAGGCCGGGAGCCGTCGCATTGGCCGGCGGCGCGGTCTGTGCCAGCGCAGGCGTGGCGGCCAGCGCGAACAGCAACGACATGGCCAAGGCTCGGGTTTTCATCGGGCAGCGTCCAACAGCGGAGAGTTCCCCGATGCTAGGCCTGTGGGATGCGTGGCCCCATGGCCAAAGGTCATGGCCCGCGCGAACGCCGCCAGAAGCGGCAAACCCGGCAACAAGGCCGTGAGCAGCAGATCCGTGCCATGCCTGGATGGAATGCATCCAGAAGCAGTGCGAACCAAGGTTCGCACCCACCAGAATCAGGCCCGGTCAGTCGACCAGGCGCAGGCGCAGTTCCTTCGGCAGCGCGAACACCATCGATTCCGGCTCGCCATCCAGCTCGCCCACGCCGCTGGCGCCCAGCTCGGCCAGGCGCGCCAGCACGCCATCGACCAGCACCTGCGGCGCCGAGGCGCCTGCGGTGACACCGATGTGCTGCTTGCCCGCCACCCACGCCGGGTCGATCTCGTGCGCGCCGTCGATCAGGTACGACTCGACGCCTTCACGGCGGGCCAGCTCACTGAGGCGGTTGGAATTGGAACTGTTCGGCGAACCGACCACCAGCACCAGGTCGCAGCGCTTGGCCAAGTCGCGCACGGCGTCCTGGCGGTTCTGCGTGGCGTAGCAGATGTCATCGTTCTTCGGGCCCTGCATCGCCGGGAAGCGCTCGCGCAGCGCATCGATGATGCCGCGCGTGTCATCCACCGACAGCGTGGTCTGGGTGGTGTAGGCGAAGTTCTCCGGCTGGTTGATCACCAGCGTGGCCACCTGTTCCACATCCTCGACCAGATAGATCTGGCCGGTGCCGGCTTCGCGGTTCCACTGGCCCATGGTGCCTTCCACTTCCGGGTGGCCGGCGTGGCCGATCAGCACCACGTCACGGCCGGCACGGCAGTGGCGGGCGACTTCGAAGTGGACCTTGGTCACCAGCGGACAGGTGGCGTCGAACACCTTCAGGCCACGGCGCTCGGCTTCCTGGCGCACCGCCTGCGAAACGCCATGGGCGCTGAAGATCACCGTGTTGTTGTCCGGCACTTCGTCCAGTTCCTCGACGAAGATCGCGCCGCGCTGCTTCAGGTCGTCGACCACGAAGCGGTTGTGCACCACTTCATGGCGGACGTAGATGGGCGCGCCCAGCGTTTCGATCGCGCGCTTGACGATCTCGATCGCACGATCGACACCGGCACAGAAACCACGCGGGTTGGCGAGCAGCACATCCATCAGTTCAATCTCCCGGCAGCGGCCGGCTTACGGTTTCGGATTGGCATTATCCGCCTTTTTGGCGGACTTGCCGTCGAACAGGCCAAACAGGGCGATGCCGATGGCACCCACCACGATGGCCGAATCGGCGATGTTGAACGAGGGCCAGGTGTAGCTGCCCACGTACCACTGGATGAAATCGACCACATGACCGTGCACCTGGCGGTCGATGACGTTGCCGATGGCACCGCCGATGATCAGCGCATACGGCACCGCGGCCTTCCAGTTGCCGCGGGCGGTACCGCGCAGCCACCAGGCCATCAGGCCGCTGATGGCGATCGCCAGCGCAGTGAAGAAGTACTTCTGCCAGCCACCGGCGTCGCTCAGGAAACTGAACGCCGCGCCGGTGTTGTAGGTGCGGTACCAGTTCCAGAAACCATCGATGACCACCACCGGCTGGAACTCCGGCAGGCTCGACAGCACCCAGGCCTTGGACCACTGGTCCAGGCCGATGATGGCCGCCGACAGCAGCAGCCAGACCAGGGCGTTGGGATGCGGGCGTGCAGTGCTCATCAGAACCAGCTCCGCAGTTCGCCGGCGCCGGTGATGTTGCTCACGCAGCGGCCGCACAGTTCGGGATGGTCGGCGTTGCTGCCGACATCGGCGCGGTGGTGCCAGCAGCGCACGCACTTGGCCTTGGTGGTCGGCTGGGCGCTGACGAACACTTCGTCGGTGGTTGCCGGGCGCACCTGCACGTCGCCGCTGATGAACAGGAAGCGCAGTTCATCGGCCAGCGGCTGCCACTTCGCGGCCTGTTCTTCGCTGGCGGCGATGGTGATCTCCGCTTCCAGCGCGGCGCCGATGGCACCGTTGGCACGCATCGGTTCCAGCACCTTGGCCACCTGCTCGCGCACGGCCAGCAGCTGCTCGAAGTCGGCGGCGTTGAGCTGCGCATCGGCCGGCAGCGGCGCCAGGCCGTCGTACCAGGTGGTGAACAGCACGTGCCCGGCACGCTCGCCCGGCAGGTAGCCCCACAGCTCGTCGGCGGTGAAGGTCAGGATCGGCGCCACCCAGCGGGTGAATGCTTCGGCGATGTGGTACATCGCGCTCTGCGCCGAACGGCGACCGTGCGAGTCGGTCGGCATCGTGTACAGGCGGTCCTTGGTCACGTCCAGGTACAGCGAACCCAGGTCCACGCTGCAGAAGTTCAGCAGCAGCTGCACGATCTCGGCCATGTTGTAGCCGTCGTAGGCCGCCTTGATCTTCTCCTGCAGCTCCCACGCGCGATGCACGATCCAGCGGTCCAGCGCGACCATCTGGTCGAGCGGGCGCAGGTGCTGGGCCGGATCGAAGCCGTCCAGGTTGCCGAGCAGGAAGCGCGCGGTGTTGCGCAGGCGGCGGTAGGCATCGGCGTTGCGCTTGAGGATTTCCTGCGACAGCGACATCTCGTTGCTGTAGTCGGCCGAGGCGATCCACAGGCGCAGGATGTCCGCGCCCAGCTTGTTCATGATGTCCTGCGGCTCGATGCCGTTGCCCAGCGACTTGGACATCTTGCGGCCGTGCTCATCCACGGTGAAACCGTGGGTGAGGCACTGCTTGTACGGGGCGCGCTTGTCGATCGCCACGCCGGTCAGCAGCGAGGACTGGAACCAGCCGCGGTGCTGGTCGGAACCTTCCAGGTACAGGTCGGCCGGCTTGCCGAAGCCACGCGCGGCGAGCACGCCTTCATGGGTCACGCCCGAATCGAACCAGACGTCGAGGATGTCGGTGACCTTCTCGTAGTCGGCTGCTTCGGCGCCCAGCAGTTCGGCCGCATCCAGCGAGTACCACACGTCGATGCCCTCGGCCTCGACGCGGTCGGCGACCTGCTGCATCAGCTCGACCGAACGCGGATGGATCTCGCCGGTCTGGCGGTGGGTGAACAGTGCGATCGGCACGCCCCAGGTGCGCTGGCGCGAGATGGTCCAGTCCGGGCGACCGTCGACCATGCTCTGGATGCGCGCCTTGCCCCAGGCCGGGAACCAGCCCACGGTGTCGATGGCGGCCAGCGCATCGGTGCGCAGGTTGGCCTTGTCCATCGAGATGAACCACTGAGGGGTGGCGCGGAACACCACCGGCGTCTTGTGGCGCCAGCAGTGCGGATAGCTGTGGCGGATCGGGTGGAAGGCCAGCAGCGAACCGTTGTCGCGCAGCACGCCGACGATGGCCTCCTGCGCCTTCCACAGGTGCTGGCCGGCCAGGACCACGTCACCGGCCGGCGGGGTCGATTCCAGGTACACGCCACGGCCGTCGATCGGGGTGACCTGGCCGGCGTTGTACTTGTCCAGCAGGCCGTACTTCTGGCTGACCACGAAGTCTTCCTGGCCGTGGCCGGGTGCAGTGTGCACCGCACCGGTACCGTCCTCGTCGGAGACGTGGTCACCGTTGAGCACCAGGATTTCGCGCTCCGGGTAGAACGGATGCGCCAGCAGCTGGTTTTCCAGCGCCGCGCCGGTGGTTTCACCGTGCAGCACCACTTCATCCACGCCGTAGCGCTGCAGCGCGCGCTCGGCCAGCGCGGCGGCCAGCACCAGCCAACGGCGCTTGCCGTTGTGGGCCGGGCCTTCGGCCAGCACGTAGTTGATCTCCGCGCCCAGCGAAACAGCCAGCGAGGCCGGCAGCGTCCACGGCGTGGTGGTCCAGATCGGCACGGCCACTTCGACGTCGGCCGGCACGCTCACGCCGAACGCCTGGCCGATGGCCTGCGCATCACGTGCGGCGTAGGCCACGTCGATCGCCGGCGATTCCTTTTCCTGGTATTCGATCTCGGCTTCGGCCAGCGCCGAACCACAGTCGAAGCACCAGTACACCGGCTTGGCGCCGCGCACCAGGTGGCCATTGGCCACGACCTTGGCCAGCGCGCGGATCTCGTTGGCTTCGAAGTCGAAGCTCAGGGTCTTGTACGGGTTGTCCCAGTCACCGGTCACGCCCAGGCGCTTGAAGTCCACGCGCTGGATGTTGATCTGCTCTTCGGCGAACTCGCGGCACTTCTGCCGGAATTCAACGGCGTCGAGCTTGGTGCCGACCTTGCCCCACTTCTTCTCGACCGCGATCTCGATCGGCAGGCCATGGCAGTCCCAGCCCGGCACGTAGGGTGCATCGAAGCCGGCCAGGTAGCGCGACTTGACGATGATGTCCTTCAGGATCTTGTTGACCGCGTGGCCGAGGTGGATGCGGCCGTTGGCGTACGGCGGGCCGTCGTGCAGCACGAACAGCGGGCGGCCGGCGGCGTTGTCGCGCAGCTGCTGGTAGAGCCCCTGCGCTTCCCACTGCGCCAGAATGCCCGGCTCGCGCTTGGGCAGGTCGCCGCGCATCGGGAATTCGGTGGCTGGCAGGTTCAGGGTGGTCTTGTAGTCCTGGCTCACGCAGTGGCTCGCAATCTATGTTCGGAAAGGATGGCGCGCGCCTGTTCGGCGTCGCGGTGCATCTGGTCGGTCAGCGCCGCCAGATCATTGAATTTCTCTTCGTCGCGCAGCTTGGCGACGAACTCCACGTCGATGTGGCGGCCGTACAGGTCGCCCTGGAAATCGAACAGGTGGGCTTCCAGCAGCGGCTCCACGCCGTCCACCGTCGGCCGAGTGCCGAAGCTGGACACCGAGGGCCATGGCTGGTCGAACACGCCGTGCACCCAGGTCGCGTAGATGCCCGACAGCGCCGGGGTCTTCGGGAAGCGCAGGTTGGCGGTCGGGAAACCCAGCGTGCGGCCGAGCTGGCGCCCGCGCACCACCCGCCCGCTGATCGCGTACGGACGGCCGAGCAGGTCGCCGGCGCGGGCGAAGTTACCGTCCTGCAGCAGCTGGCGGATGCGGGTGCTGGAAATGCGCTCGCCATGCAGGTCCACCGCTTCGATCTCGCCGGCGCTGAAGCCCAGTTCGGCGCCCATCTTCTGCAGCAGGGCCAGGTCGCCACGGCGGCGGTTGCCGAAGCAGAAGTCCGGGCCGATCCACACTTCGCGGGCGCCCAGCCGGTGCACCAGCAGCCGCCGCACGAAGTCCTCGGCCGGCATGGCGGCCATCGCCGCATCGAAACGCAGCAGGCCGACCGCATCGACGCCGAGCTCGCGCAGGATCTCGACCTTGCTGCGCGCCAGGGTCAGCCGCGGCGGCGGCGTGCCCTGGGCGAAGAATTCACGCGGCAGCGGCTCGAACGCCACGGCCACCGCGGCCACGCCCAAGGCGCGCGCGCGGGCGACCGCGTGGCGGACCAGCGCACGATGCCCCAGGTGGAGGCCGTCGAATGCACCGATACAGACCACGCTTCCGTTGGGGAACAGCTCCCCGCCCTCGACGCTTCTGAACAGCCTGCTCATCAACTCTCGTTCCGGCCCGACCGGGGCCGCCGCTTCAATGGTGTAACCCTGAAGTATAGCCGCCACGGGCCGCGATCAATGCCCGCGCAGGTCGCGCGGGCGGAAGCCCATGGCCACCATCGCCACCGCATAGGTCGCGCCACCGCCACCGACCAGCAGCGCCAGGGCACCGATCCGCTCCCACACGCTCATCGCCGAGAAGCCCGGCAGCCAGTACAGCAGCGCCAGCAGCACGCCGACCATGGCCAGGCAGGCCAGCAGCAGGCGCAGCAGATAGCCGCCCCAGCCCGGGCGGCGCTGGTAGACATCGGTCTTGCCCAGCCAGTACCAGAGCAGGCCCAGGTTCAGGTAACTGGACAGCGCGCTGGCAATGCCCAGCGCCAGGTGCAGGCCCGGCTGCTTGCCGATGGCCGCCATCACGCCCTGTGCCTTCAGTTCGTCCGGCACCATCACCTGGTACAGCACGGCCAGCAGCGCGAAGTTGAACACCATGTTGGCCACCAGCGCGGCGATACCGGCGCGCACCGGGGTCTTGGTGTCCTGCCGCGCGTAGAACGCCGGCAGCACCACCTTCAGCAGGGCGAACGCCGGCAGGCCGAAGCTCAGGCCGTACACCGACAACGCGGTCATGCGGGTATCGAAGGCACTGAACTGGCCGTGCTGGAAGATGGTCGCGATCAGGGGTTCCGCCAGCAGCAGCAGGCCGAGCATGGCCGGCACCGAGATCAGCAGGGTCATGCGCAGGCCCCAGTCCAGCGAGCGCGAGAAGCCTTCACGGTCGGTGCTGACGTGGTGGCGGGCCAGCGCCGGCAGGATCACCGTACCCAGCGCCACGCCGAACACGCCCAGCGGCAGCTCCAGGAAGCGATCGGCCAGTGACAGCCAGGACTGCGAGCCGTCGGTCAGCTTGGCCGCGATGACCGTGTCCAGCAGCAGGTTGATCTGCGCCACCGAGGAACCGAACAGGGTCGGCACCATCAGCGTCATCACCTTGCGCACGCCCGGATGGCTCCAGCCCCAGCGCGGCAGGGTCAGCAGGTTGATGCCCTTCAGCGAGGGCAACTGGAACAGCAGCTGCAGGATGCCGGCGGCCAGCACCGCCCAGCCCAGCGCCAGGATCTGTTTTTCCGGGGTGCCGCCCAGCCGCGGCGCCAGCCACAGCGCGCCGGCGATCATGCACAGGTTGAGGATGACCGGGGTCAGCGCCGGCATCGCGAAGCGCTGGAAGCTGTTCAGCGCGCCGCCGGCCAGTGCGGTGAGCGAGACGAACAGCAGGAACGGGAAGGTCAGGCGGAACAGGTCCACCAGCAGGCCCTGCTTGACCGGGTCTGTATCAACGCCGCTTGAGAAGACCGAGGCCAGCTGTGGCGCGAAGATCAGCGCCAGCGCGGTGACCAGCATCAGCACCCCACCCAGGGTGCCGGCGGTGCGGGCCATCAGTTCGCGCAGCTCGGCGTGGCTGCGGGTTTCCTTCACTTCCGTGAACACCGGCACGAAAGCGGTGGCGAAAGACCCCTCGGCGAACAACCGGCGCAGGAAATTGGGTACCCTGAAGGCGACCCAGAAAGCATCAGTGATGGCGTTGGTGCCGAACGTGGTGGTCACCACGAAGTCCCGGACAAGTCCAAGGACGCGCGAGACCATGGTCATGCTGCTGAACGACAGCAGGCCCCGCAACAACTTGGGTGAACTCACTCAGCGTCCCTCTTGACAATCGACTTGACGTGCATTTCTTACGCCATCATACTAGCTAGCTTGCTGTTCCCATAACACCGATTTTTTCAGGAAACCACCACCGTGGCCAATATCAAGTCCGCCAAGAAGCGCGCCAAGCAGACCGTCGTGCGCAACGCGCGCAACGTGGCTCAGCGCTCGATGCTGCGCACCGCTGTCAAGAAAGTGATCAAGGCGCTGGACGCCAACGATGCCGCCGGCGCCGAAGCCGCCTTCGCCGTTGCCCAGCCGATCCTGGATCGCTTCAGCGCGCGTGGCCTGATCCACAAGAACAAGGCTGCTCGCCACAAGAGCCGCCTGAACGACCGCATCAAGGCCCTCAAGGCCGCCTGATCCGGCGTTGCCGCCCTGCCCTTCGGGGTTGGGCAGCAGACAAAAGCCCGGCCTCGGCCGGGTTTTTTGTTGCCTGCAATCCGGGCGATCCACGGGGGCCGCACGGCCGGTAGCGCCGGGCGCTGGCCGGCAATTGCGAGGAATGCCGGCCAGCGGCCGGCACTACCGGAAAATGAAAAACCCGGCCGAAGCCGGGTTTTTCGCATGGAACCACAACAGCATTACTGCGCGTTGCGGGCTTCCAGCTCGTCTTCCTTCTGGCGATCGAAGAACGCCATGATCCGGCTCATGATCGGGAAGGTACCTTCGCGACCCAGCGCCGACACCAGGAACCACGGCTCCTTCCAGCCCAGCTCGGCGACGATCTGTTCGGCCGCCGCTTTCGCTTCGTCTTCGAACATCAGGTCGGCCTTGTTCAGCACCAGCCAGCGCGGCTTGTTCAGCAGCTCCGGGTCGTGCTTTTCCAGCTCGCGCTCGATCGCACGCACCTGCTCCACCGGCGAGATGCCTTCCACGCCACCTTCCATCGGCGAGATGTCCACCAGGTGCAGCAGCAGGCGGGTGCGCTGCAGGTGGCGCAGGAACTGCGCACCGAGGCCGGCACCGTCGGCCGCGCCTTCGATCAGGCCCGGAATGTCGGCGATCACGAAGCTGCGGTAGTTCTCCACCTTCACCACGCCCAGGTTCGGGTACAGCGTGGTGAACGGGTAATCGGCCACCTTCGGCGTTGCCGCCGAGACGGCGCGGATCAGGGTGCTCTTGCCGGCGTTGGGGAAGCCCAGCAGGCCGACGTCGGCCAGCAGCTTCAGCTCCAGCTTCAGCGTGCGCTCTTCGCCCGGCTCGCCCGGCAGCGCCTGGCGCGGCGAACGGTTGGTCGAGCTCTTGAAATGCATGTTGCCCAGGCCGCCGCGGCCGCCCTTGGCCACCAGCAGGCGGTCGTTGTGCTGGGTCAGGTCGCCGATGACTTCATCGGTGGCAACGTTGATGACCACGGTGCCGACCGGCACGGTGATGGTCAGGTCTTCGCCGCCCTTGCCATAGGCCTGGCGGCCCATGCCGTTCTCGCCGCGCTGCGCCTTGAAGATGCGGTCATGGCGGAAGTCGACCAAGGTGTTCAGGTTTTCGTCGGCGCGGATGTACACGCTGCCGCCCGCACCGCCGTCGCCGCCGTCCGGGCCGCCGAGCGGAATGAACTTCTCGCGACGGAAGCCAATGCAGCCGTTGCCGCCGTTGCCGGCGAACACTTCGATTTCTGCTTCGTCTACCAGTTTCATTGTTTCGATGCCTGCGATGGGCGCGGCATCTGCGCCGTCGCCTTGAATGTAATGCGGGCGCGCGTGGCCCGCAGCCCGGCGCGGCCGGTCTTCCTTTTACCCGGTAACTCTAACGAAAAGCCCCGCCGAAGCGGGGCTCTTCATGCAGCGTGCTCTTCATCCAGCACGGCCATGCCGAGGCACGGGTGCCGGCGATGCCTGGATCAGGCGTCGGCCGAGACGATGCTGACGGTGCGACGCTTCTTGGCGCCCTTGACCGAGAACTCCACCTTGCCGTCCACGAGGGCGAACAGGGTGTGGTCACGGCCCAGGCCCACGCCGGAACCCGGGTGGAACTGGGTGCCGCGCTGACGCACGATGATGTTGCCGGCTTCGATGGCCTGGCCGCCGAAGATCTTGACGCCCAGGTACTTCGGGTTGGAGTCGCGACCGTTGCGCGAGGAGCCTACGCCCTTTTTATGTGCCATGACTGCTTCTCCTGATGCTTAGCCGGCGATGCCGGTGATCTCGATTTCGGTGTAGTACTGACGGTGACCCTGACGCTTCATGTGGTGCTTGCGGCGACGGAACTTGATGATCCGGACCTTGTCAGCACGACCCTGGGACAGGACCTTGGCGGTGACGGCAGCGCCCTTCAGCGCATCGCCCAGCTTCACGCCATCGCTGTCGCCCAGCATCAGGATGTTGTCAAACTTGATCTCGCTGCCGACTTCGACTTCGAGCTTTTCGACGCGGAGCTTTTCGCCCTGCGCCACGCGGTATTGCTTACCGCCGGTGACCAGTACTGCGTACATGACCAGACTTCCTCTGTAGTTATTGTGGTCTATGGACTGCCGCCGTCGAGGGCGGACAGGAGCGGAATTGTACGCAGATCAATGCGACAGGGTCAAGTCAACCCCTGAACGACCCGGGAGACCCGGTCGGAACGGGGCCAGATGCCTTTTCACAGCGTGAAAAGGGATCTGACCCCTTCATAAAGCCTTGTCTCACAGGGTGAGACACCGGGCTGGCATTGTCGCCCATTGCCCCCATCTGGTCACCTCGGTAGGCTGACCGATTGCCGTTCCCTGCTGGCCCGGCACCCAGCCAACGCCCCCACAACCGGATCCCCCATGGCGATGGATTTCATCCGCATCCGCGGCGCGCGGACGCACAACCTGAAGAACCTCGACCTCGACCTGCCCCGCGACAAGCTGATCGTGATCACCGGCCTGTCCGGCTCGGGCAAGTCCTCGCTGGCGTTCGACACCATTTACGCAGAAGGCCAGCGCCGCTACGTCGAGTCGCTGTCGGCCTATGCGCGCCAGTTCCTGAGCGTGATGGAAAAGCCGGACCTGGACCACATCGAAGGCCTGTCCCCGGCCATCTCGATCGAGCAGAAGTCGACCTCGCACAACCCGCGTTCGACCGTCGGCACGATCACCGAGATCTACGACTACCTGCGCCTGCTGTACGCCCGCGTCGGCACCCCGCGCTGCCCGGACCACGGCTACCCGCTGGAAGCACAGACGGTCAGCCAGATGGTCGACCAGGTGCTGACCCTGGACCCGGAACAGCGCTACATGCTGCTGGCGCCGGTCATCCGCGACCGCAAGGGCGAGCACGCGCAGGTGTTCGACCAGCTGCGCGCGCAGGGCTTCGTGCGCGTGCGCGTGGACGGCGAGCTGCATGAAATCGACGCGGTGCCGCCGCTGGCACTGCGCCAGAAGCACACCATCGAGGCGGTGATCGACCGCTTCCGCCCGCGCGAGGACATCAAGCAGCGCCTGGCCGAGAGCTTCGAGACTGCGCTGAAGCTGGGCGACGGCATGGCCTCGGTGCAGAGCCTGGACAACACCGAAACCGCGCCGACGCTGTTCTCCTCCAAGTATTCCTGCCCGGTGTGCGATTACTCGCTGCCGGAGCTGGAGCCGCGCCTGTTCTCGTTCAACGCACCGATGGGCGCCTGCCCCGGCTGCGATGGCCTGGGCATCGCCGAATTCTTCGATCCGTCGCGCGTGGTGGTGCATCCGGAGCTGTCGCTGGCCGCCGGTGCGGTGCGCGGCTGGGATCGCCGCAACGCCTATTATTTCCAGCTGATCGCCTCGCTGGCCAAGCACTACAAGTTCGACGTCGATGCGGCGTGGAACTCGCTGCCTGAGAACGTGCAGCAGGCCGTGCTGTACGGCAGCGGCGATGAAGCGATCACCTTCACCTACTTCACCGAAGCCGGCGGCCGCACCCAGCGCAAGCACCGCTTCGAGGGCATCATTCCCAACCTCGAGCGCCGCTACAAGGAAACCGAATCGCCGGCGGTGCGCGAAGAGCTGTCCAAGTACATCAGCGAACAGCCGTGCCCGGAATGCCATGGCGCGCGCCTCAACAGGGCGGCACGCAACGTGTTCGTGGCCGACCGCCCGCTGCCGGACCTGGTGGTGCTGCCGATCGACGAAGCACTGAAGTTCTTCAGCGAACTGAGCCTGCCGGGCTGGCGCGGCGAGATCGCCTCGAAGATCGTCAAGGAAATCGGTGAGCGCCTCGGCTTCCTGGTCGATGTCGGCCTGGATTACCTGACCCTGGAGCGCAAGGCCGACACCCTGTCCGGTGGCGAAGCGCAGCGCATCCGCCTGGCC
This sequence comes from Stenotrophomonas sp. YJH_SMC_57, assembly GCF_059369755.1. Classification (NCBI taxonomy): domain Bacteria; kingdom Pseudomonadati; phylum Pseudomonadota; class Gammaproteobacteria; order Lysobacterales; family Lysobacteraceae; genus Stenotrophomonas; species Stenotrophomonas sp. YJH_SMC_57. The sequence continues at coordinate 42,339 of NZ_JCAFSZ010000005.1, read as the reverse complement.
AGCCAGATCGGCGCCGGCCTGGTCGGCGTGATGTACGTGCTCGACGAGCCGTCGATCGGCCTGCACCAGCGCGACAACGAGCGCCTGCTCGGCACCCTCACCCGCCTGCGCGACCTCGGCAACACGGTGATCGTGGTCGAGCATGACGAGGACGCGATCCGCCTGGCCGACTACGTGCTGGACATCGGCCCGGGCGCGGGCGTGCACGGCGGCGAGATCGTCGGCCAGGGCACCCTGCAGGACATCCTGGAGGCACCGCGCTCGCTGACCGGCCAGTACCTGTCGGGCAAGCGCGCGATCGAGATTCCCGCGCGCCGGCACAAGCCGAACCCGAAGATGACCCTGCACCTGCGCGGGGCCAGCGGCAACAACCTGAAGGGCGTGGACCTGGCGATTCCGTCGGGCCTGCTGACCTGCGTGACCGGTGTGTCCGGCTCGGGCAAGTCGACCCTGATCAACGACACCCTGTTCTCGCTGGCCGCCAACGAGATCAACGGCTCCTCGCATCCGATCGCTCCCTACAAGGAGATCGATGGCCTGGATCTGTTCGACAAGGTGGTGGACATCGACCAGTCGCCGATCGGCCGCACCCCGCGTTCGAACCCGGCCACCTACACCGGCCTGTTCACCCCGCTGCGCGAGCTGTTCGCGCAGGTGCCCGAAGCGCGCGCGCGCGGCTACTCGCCGGGCCGTTTCAGCTTCAACGTGCGCGGTGGCCGCTGCGAAGCGTGCCAAGGCGACGGCCTGATCAAGGTCGAGATGCACTTCCTGCCGGACGTGTACGTGCCCTGCGACGTCTGCCACGGCAAGCGCTACAACCGCGAGACGCTGGAGATCCTGTACAAGGGCTTCAACATCAACGACGTGCTGGAAATGACCGTCGAGGATGCGCTGAAGCTGTTCGAGCCGGTGCCGTCGATCGCCCGCAAGCTGGAAACGCTGGTCGACGTGGGCCTGAGCTACATCAAGCTGGGCCAGAGCGCGACCACGCTGTCCGGTGGTGAAGCGCAGCGCGTGAAGCTGTCCAAGGAACTGTCGCGCCGCGATACCGGGCGCACCCTGTACATCCTGGACGAGCCGACCACCGGCCTGCACTTCCACGACATCGAAGCGCTGCTCGGCGTGCTGCACAAGCTGCGCGACGAAGGCAACACGGTGGTGGTGATCGAACACAACCTGGACGTGATCAAGACCGCCGACTGGATCGTCGACCTGGGTCCGGAAGGTGGCCATCGCGGTGGCACCATCCTGGTCACCGGCACGCCGGAAGACGTGGCGGCCTGCCCGCAGTCGTACACCGGCCAGTTCCTGGCGCGGATGCTGCCGTCCACCAGCGCGCGACCGGAACGCCCGGCCGCCGTGGCCAACAAGCCCGACGCCCGCCCGCCGCGCAAGGTGAAGCCTGAAAAGCCCGCCAAGGTGGCGAAGAAGGCGGTGGCGGCATCAAGCACCGGCAAGGCCAGCAAGACCGCTGCCGCCAACAAGAAGAAGAAGGACGCCTGATGAGCAGCGAACACAAGATCCTGGCCCGCATCCCGATCAGCGTGCGCTGGCGTGACATGGACAGCATGGGCCACGTCAACAACGCCAAGTACATCTCCTACCTGGAAGAAGCGCGCGTGCGCTGGATGCTGGGCGTGGACGGCGTGTCGATGACCGACCGCATCGCACCGGTGGTGGCCGCGACCAACGTCAACTACCGGCTGCCGATCGTGTGGCCCAACGACATCCTGGTCGAACTGTTCGTCGAGCGCCTGGGCAACAGCAGCGTGACCATCGGCCACCGCATCGTCGACCAGCAGGATGAGTCGAAGCTGTATTCGGACGGCAACGTGGTGGTGGTGTGGATGGATACCCAGACCGGCAAGAGCGCGTCGCTGCCGGAGGCGATCCGCAGCGCGTCGACCTGATTCGCTTCTGGTAGGTGCCGACCTTGGTCGGAACGTTTCGGCGGCAATGAGGATGCCGGCCAGCGGCCGGCACGACCGACACTGTTCAAAGGACTGACATGATCCACCACACCGAACTGCGCGACCTGCTGCCCGGCATGGTCCCCTTCCCCACCGATGTCTTCCCCGCCGACCAGGCCTGGCTCGGCCAGCACCTGTTGCCGCTGCTGAAGATCGACCTGGGCCTGCTGCGCCCGGAACTGGCGGGCCAAGTGGCAACCATGCTGTGCCCGATCGAGCCATATGACGGCTGTATCGGCGAGGCCACCGAAGAACACCACAACGCGTTCACCGGCACCAACTGGATCGCCTTCGAACTGACCGCCGGCAACGAGATGCGCTTCCTCGGCAACGAGGGCTATTTCATCGGTGATGCAGTGGACGACAAGTACGCGCGGGAACATATCGCGCAGATGCGCGAGAGCTACGCCAAGGCGCGCGACTACCACGCCACGCATGGCCGGTTGGCCTGCTACTCGCGCTTCGGCAAGGGCGAGGCCAGCGAACGCGATTATCTGGATACGCTGGGCGGCCCGATCGGGTTCGGCAACTGGACCGAGACCGCGGAGATTCCTGCGGCCTTCGCGCTGGCCTTCACTGAAGCCGCCGATGACCCCAACGCTGCGGACGATGCCGAAACGGTGATCATCACCCGCGACGGCAACAAATTCTTCGCTGTGGCCGACGTGGCCGGTTACAACTGGTGCGCCACCGGCGCCGATGCGATCGTGATGCTGTACGAACCGGTAAGCCGCACGGTGTTGTTCTCGTACGACTGGTCGTAACCCCCGTGGTAGTGCCGGCCGCTGGCCGGCATTTCCTGTGCTGCCGGCCAGCGCCCGGCGCTACCCCCGCGCTACGGCGCCGCCTTGCGCACCACCAGCGTGGCATTTACTTCGCCACCGCCTTCCAGCTGCAGCCGCAGTGGCAGCGCCTGCCCGTCCTTCAATGCGCCCTTGCCCTGCATCAGCATCAGGTGCAGGCCACCGGGCTTGAGCTCGGCACGGGCGCCCGATGCCAGCGGCAGGCGCTCGATCGCGCGCATCCGGCTGACCCCGTCAGTGATCGTGGTCTCGTGCAGCGACACATCACCAAAGCTGCTGCTGGCCGCACCGGTAATCACCACCGCCTTGCCGCAGCGGTTGTGGATCGCGCCGTAGCCGGCGGTCATCGGCATCGCCGGATTCGGCGGCAGCCGCGCCCAGCCCTGCTCGACGGTGACGCACGTGGTCTCGGCGGCAGAAGCCGATGCTGCGGCCGCACACATCATCAACAATACGCCAACGAATGGTTTGGTTATCATCGCCCAGGTTCCTTCTTCGCAACGAGACCGCAGCATGACGACGCTCATCGAGGTGATCAACCATGGCCCCATCCGCGAACTGCGCCTGGCGCGGCCGCCGGTCAACGCACTGGACACCGAACTGTGCCGGCAGTTGATCCACGCCATCGAGCTGGCCATGGCCGAAGATGCGCACGGCATCGTGCTGTCGGGCAGCGAACGCATCTTCACCGGTGGCATGGACGTGCCGCACCTGCTCTCGCACGGCGATGACAAGCACAAGTTGTTGGACACCTGGAACGCCTTCTTCGGCGCCGTGCGCACGCTGGCCGAGAGCCGCATCCCGGTGGTCGCGGCGATCACCGGCCACGCCCCGGCCGGCGGCTGCGTGCTGGCGCTGTGCTGCGACTACCGGGTGATGGCGCGCAGCACCGAGCCGTCGCGCCCGTATGCCATCGGCCTGAACGAAGTGCAGGTGGGCCTGATCGCACCGGAGGGCATCCAGCGCCTGCTGCGCCGCGCGGTGGGCGTGCACCGCGCCGGGGTCCTGCTGACCACCGGCTCGCTGGTGCCGGCCGAACAGGCGCTGCAGATCGGCCTGGTCGATGAACTGGCCGAGGGCGACCTGGTGGTGGCCCGCGCGGTGGCCTGGCTGCAGAACCTGCTCAAGCAGCCGCGCCAGCCGATGCTGCTGACCCGCGCGGTTGCCCGCGCCGACCTGCACGAAGCCCTGCACCCTGACCTGATCCAGCTGGACCGCTTCGTCGAAGCCTGGTTCGCCCCGGATGCACAGAACGCCCTGCAGGCACTGGTGGCGCGGCTCGGCAAGTAAGCGGCAGTGCCGGCCGCTGGCCGGCAATCGCAGGCACCCCAGGATGATCATGAGGTTGCCGGCCAGCGGCCGGCACTACCGATGATGGGCCGGCCTGCACCGGTATAATCAGGCCCTCTTCATTGCTGTGGCTGCCCCCTTGAACGACACGCCCGAACCCGTCGTCTCCGAGCTGATCGACCTGCTCACCCTGGAGCGGCTGGAGGACAACCTGTTCCGCGGGCAGAGCCGCGACATCGGCACCAAGTACGTGTTCGGCGGGCAGGTGCTGGGCCAGGCATTGGCCGCGGCGCAGGCCACGGTCGACAACGGCCGCCACGTGCACTCGCTGCACGCCTACTTCCTGCGCGCCGGCAACATCGACCACCCGATCGTCTACGACGTGGACCGCACCCGCGATGGCGGCAGCTTCTCGGTGCGCCGGGTCACCGCGATCCAGCACGGCAAGGTGATCTTCTTCTGCGCGGCCTCGTTCCAGCAGGCCGAAACCGGGGCCGAGCACCAGCACAAGATGCCCGAAGTGCCGCAACCGGAAGACATCGAACCGAATCGTCCGCTGCCGGCCGAAGTGCTGGAACGGCTGCCGATCAAGGTGCAGCGCTGGCTGTCGCGCGGCGGCCCGTTCGAGTTCCGCCACGTCTACCCGCGTGACGAACTGAACCCGCCCAAGCGCCCGCCCTACCACCAGGTGTGGCTGCGCCTGAGCGAGCCGGTCGGCGATGCGCCCGAGCTGCACCAGGCGCTGCTGGCCTATGCCTCCGACTTCCATCTGCTGGGTACCGCGACGTTCCCGCACGGCATCAGCTACTACCACCCGCATGTGCAGATGGCCTCGCTCGACCACGCCATCTGGTTCCACCGCCCGTTCCGTGCCGACGACTGGCTGCTGTACTCGCTGGACAGCCCCAGCGCGCAGGATTCGCGCGGCCTGGCCCGCGGCCAGTTCTTCACCCGCAACGGCGTGCTGGTGGCCAGCACCGCGCAGGAAGGCCTGATCCGCGTCGTTCCCGACCAGGCAGCGGCGGCCGCCGTGCCGGCCAAGGAGTAATCCGATGCGCCAGATCTTCAGCAGCCAGCGCGTGGAAACCGTGGAAGGCGTGGCCGAGCTCCTGCGCGGGCATGGCATCGAGGTCAAGGTGACCAACGGGCGCTCGTACAAGACCCGCCGCCGCGGCCAGTTCAGCTATACCGACCTGGGCAACGCCAGCGCCTACCCGGCGGTGTGGATCGTGCGCGCCGACGACCAGCCGCGCGCACGCGAAATCCTGCGTGACGCGCGCCTGCTCGACACCACCCGACGCGACCACCCGACCGCCGAGTTCGCCTTCCGCGACATGCCGGAACAGGGCAGCGGCGGCCGCGGCTGGGCCTGGCGCATCCGCATCGCCCTGCTGGTGGTGATCGCCGGCGTGGCGCTGGTGATCGGCCTGCGCCATCGCGGCACCCCGGCGCCGGCCGCACCGGTCCCTACCCAACAGGCGCAGCCGCAACAGGCCCCTGCCCAACCGGCTCCCCCGGAAGAGGAAGAAATCCGGGTCCGCATCCAGCCCCCGAAATGACACACGGGTAGTGCCGGCCGCTGGCCGGCAACCGCAGCCCGCCGGACGGGTTCATGAGGTTGCCGGCCAGCGGCCGGCACTACCGCACTGAAGGCCGGTCACACTTCGCGCGCGGTTCCGTCATGGGACACAATCCCAGCAGGAGAGCCGCCGCCGTGACGACCTTCGCCGCATCGATCGACCAGACCCTGGAACGCGAACTGCCAGCCGCCGCCGGCGGCTGCCAGCATGCCTATGGCCGCATCGTGCTGGCCTGCCAGAACACGGTCACCGCCATCGCGCTGGCCATCACCCGCGACCGCCAGGCCAGCGAGGACATCGCCCAGGAAGCCTTCGTGAAGGGCTGGCAGCAGCTGCACCAGCTGCGCAGTTCAACCAGCTTCCTGCCCTGGCTGCGGCAGATCACCCGCAACCTGGCCCGCGACTGGCTGCGTGCGCAGCGTGGCCGGCCGCTGACCGGCGAGGCGGCCGAAGTGGCGCTGGGCATGGCCGCCGACCCGGCGCCAGGTGCCGCCGACCGGCTGCAGCGGGTGGAAGAAGAGATCGCCGCCGAAGACATCATTTCCGCGTTGCCGGCCGACAGCCGCGAAGTCCTGCTGCTGTACTACCGCGAAGGCCAGCGTTCGCAACAGGTAGCCGACCTGCTCGGGCTCAGCGACGCCGCCGTGCGCAAGCGGCTGTCGCGTGCCCGCGCCCAGGTGCGTGACGGCCTGCTGCAACGCTTCGGCGAATTCGCCCGCAGCAGTGCCCCGAGTGCGGCGTTCGCCACGGCCGTGGTGTCGATGGTGCTGGTGGCCGCGCCCGGCACCGCCAGCGCGGCGATCCTGCTCGGCACCGGCGTCGGCATCGGCGGCAGCAAGCTCGGCCTCGGCGGCGCCAGTGCGGCAGGCGGCACCGCGCTGGGCTCGTTGACCGCCACGCTGGGCCAGCTGCACGTGCTGCCGGCGGAAAGCTGGGGCGCGGTCATCGGTGGCGTGATTGGCGGAGCGGTCGGCAGCTATCTGGGCGGGCGCTTCCTGATGTCGTACACCGAGACCGATGCCGAGCGCGCCGACGTGCGTCGCTTCCTCTACCTCAACATCACCACCGGCATGTTCTGGTGCCTGGCGATCCTGCTGGCAGTGATGCTGCAGGTGCCGGTCTGGGCACAGCTGGCGGTGCTGGCGGTCGGCCTGGGCGTGGTCAACTACCAGTGCCTGGTACCCCTGCAGCGGGTGATGGCGCCGATGATCGTGCGGGACTCGGCACGGCGCGGGCGCACGGGCATCAACTGGAAATACGAGTCGATGTACGGCCGCACCGGCATCATCGCCATGAACCTGATGGTGATCGCACTGGTGCTGTACTCGCTGGTACGCAGCGGCCGCCTGTAACGGACAACGCCGGCAGTGCGCCGGCGTTGTCGTCGATCAATGCGTTGGCTCTCAGCGCTGCGGCTTCGGCATGGCGCCGTCACGCGGGCCGCCCTGACGCGGACCACCGTGCATCGGGCGCTTGGCCGCATCGAACTCGGCCCTGCTCAACTGGCCGTCCTTGTTGGTGTCGGCCGCGGCGAACCAGGCATCACGCATCTGCTTCACGCGCAGCTCGCGGTCGGCCTTGTCCAGGTAGCCGTCCTTGTTGAGGTCGAGCTGGTCGAAGCGTGCGGCCAGGCGCGGATCGGCCTTGGCTTCCTCGCGGCTGATGCGGCCGTCCTTGTTGACGTCCAGCTTGGCCCAGCGCTCGCCGCCGTGGCCACGACGGCCGTGCTTCCAGCGCGGCAGTTCATCGCGCGAGAGCTTGCCGTCCTTGTTCTTGTCCAGTTCGTCGAACTTCGCCGCCAGACGCGGGTTGGCAGCGGCTTCGCTGCGGTCGATGACGCCGTCGCCATTGGTGTCCAGCTTGGCCGGGCGCTGCGCCGGCGTGGTCGGGGTGTCGGCCGCCAGCGCGATACCGGAAGCGGAGGTGCCGAGCAGCAGGGCCAGCAGCAGGGGGGTACGGATCATGAGGTCACTCCTGGGGATGGGAACAGCGTCGGGGTGATCACTTCACCCTCGGGGGACAACAACGCCCGGGCGCGACATCGGTTGACGCCGCTGCCGGTTCCATTCATCCGGCGGACAGTCGCCGCCACTGCGACGGGCTGGGGCTATGCTGTGCCCATGGCGATGCATGGCGACAGAGACGACGAACTGCGACTTTTCCAGACCGGCGAGCACCCCTGCGGGTACTGGTCGGACCGGGTGGCGCGCGACCTGGTGCTGGACCCGCACGACCGCCGCCTCGGCGGCCTGTACCCGCTGGCGCTGAGCTGGGGCTTCCGCCGCAGCGGTGACCTGGTCTACCGGCCACATTGCGCGCACTGCCAGGCCTGTGTGGCGGTGCGCATCCCGGTGGCGCGCTTCGCCCCGGACCGCAGCCAGCGCCGTTGCGCGGCCCGCAATGAAGACCTGGAGGTGCGGATCACCGCCGCCACCGCCCGCGACGACCTGTTTGCGCTGTATCACCGCTACCTGGTGCATCGCCACGCCAACGGTGGCATGGACGACCATGGCCCGCACGAATTCGAGCAGTTCCTGATCGGCAGCTGGTCGCACACCCGCTTCATGGAGATGCGCCTGCCCGGCCACGACGGCCAGCCCAGCCAGCTGCTGGGTGTGGCGGTGACCGACGTCACCGAGCACGGCCTGTCGGCGGTCTACACCTTCTTCGACCCGGAGCACGCCGCGCGCGGGCTGGGTACCTTCGCGATCCTGCAGCAGATCGAATGGGCCCGCCGCGAGGGCCTGCCGCACGTCTACCTGGGTTACTGGATCCGCGGCCACCAGAAGATGGACTACAAGCGCCGCTTCCATCCGCTGGAGGCCTACGACGGCCGCCGCTGGCACGATTTCGACAACGATCTGGACGGGCGCTGACAAACCGCTGACACCGGGCCGGGTGCACAATACGGCCCATGAACGCCAAACCCCTGATCCTCGCCCTGGCCCTGCTCTGCGGCGCCACCGCCCCCGCCTTCGCCACCTCCCCTGCGATGACCGAAAAGCCGTCCGCTGCGCTGCGCCTGGCCACCTACAACACCTCGCTGTACTCCGATGACGCCGGTGGCCTGATCAAGGAACTGGAAGGCGACAGCGAGCACGCACGCAAGATCGCCGCGGTGCTGCAGCAGGTGCGCCCGGATCTGGTGCTGCTGAACGAGTTCGACTTCGACGACGCCCACCGCGCCGCCGACCTGTTCCAGAAGCGCTACCTGGAAGTGGCCCAGCCCGGCGGCGGCAAGCCGCTGCACTTCGCCTACCGCTACCTGGCCCCGGTCAACACCGGCGTTCCCAGCGGCCTGGACCTGGACAACAACGGCGTGGTCGGCGGCGAAGGCCGCAGCCGCGGCAACGATGCCTGGGGCTACGGCCTGCACCCGGGCCAGTACGGCATGCTGGTGCTGTCGCGCTACCCGATCGACGAAGCCAAGGTGCGCAGCTTCCAGCTGCTGAAGTGGAGCACGATGCCGGGCGCGATCCGTCCGGTTGATCCGCGCACCGGCCAGAGCTTCTACAACGACCACGTGTGGTCGCAGCTGCGGCTGTCGTCGAAGTCACATTGGGACGTGCCGGTGAAGACGCCGGACGGCGTTGTGCACGCGCTGGTCTCGCACCCGACGCCGCCGGTGTTCGACGGCCCGGAAAAGCGCAATGCCGCGCGCAACCACGACGAACTGCGCCTGTGGCAGGAATACCTGTCCAAGGGTGACAAGCCGTGGCTGTGCGACGACAAGGGCCAGTGTGGCGGCCTGGCCCAGGACGCACGCTTCGTGATCCTCGGCGACCTCAACAACGACCCGGTCGATGGTGATGGCCGCCATGAAGCGATCGTCGAACTGATCGAGAACGCCCGCGTGCTGCGCTACCCCACCCCGCGCAGCGTCGGCGGCGAGCAGACCAGCCTGGCCTATGCAGCCAAGGGCATCGCGCGCAAGGGCGCGCCGTTCCATGCCACCGGCGATTTCGGCCCGAAATCCGGCACCATGCGCCTGGACTACGTGCTGCCCTCGACCGGTTTCGAGTACATCGGCAGCGGCATCTTCTGGCCGGCCAATGAAAGCCCGGAAGCGAAGATCGCCGACGGCAGCGACCACCACCTGGTGTGGGTGGATGTAAAGCCGTAAGGCGATGTTGATGCGGTACCGACCAATGGTCGGTACCCACCGGAATGCGGTAGGCGACGACCGTTGGTCGTCGCACCTTCCTTTACGGACGCAGTTCGACGCCGATGGCGTCGGCGGCATCACGCGCGATGGCGCGTGCTTCGTCGATGGATTCCGCGCGTGCCAGGGTCACCCCGACGCGGCGATGGCCGTGCACGCTGGGCTTGCCGAACAGGCGCACCGCGGTATCCGGCACCTGCAGCGCGGCAGCGACGTTGTTGAAGTACGGCACGCCTTCGCCATGCGCCAGCAGCGCGCACGAGGCCGACGGGCCGCTCTGGCGGATCACCGGAATCGGCAGGCCGAGGATCGCACGCGCATGCAGCGCGAACTCGCTCAGCTCCTGCGAGACCAGCGTCACCAGGCCAGTGTCGTGCGGGCGCGGCGACACTTCGCTGAACCACACCTCGTCACCCTTCACGAACAGCTCGACGCCGAACAGGCCCCAACCGCCGAGGTCGTCGGTGATCGCACGCGAGATTTCTTCCGCACGCGCCAGCGCCTTGTCCGACATCGGCTGCGGCTGCCAGCTCTCGCGGTAGTCGCCGTCCTTCTGCAGGTGGCCGATCGGCGCGCAGAACGAGGTGCCACCGGCGTGGCGCACGGTCAGCAGGGTGATCTCGTAATCGAAATCGATGAAGCCCTCGACGATGCAGCGGCCGGCACCGGCGCGGCCACCGGTCTGCGCGTAGTCCCAGGCCGGGGCGACGTCCGCCTCGCTGCGCAGCGTGCTCTGGCCCTTGCCCGAGGACGACATCACCGGCTTGACCACGCACGGCAGGCCGATCGCGGCCACCGCGGCCCGGTACTCGGCCTCGGTATCGACGAAGCGGTACGGCGAGGTCGGCAGCCCGAGGGTCTCGGCGGCCAGGCGGCGGATGCCTTCACGGTCCATGGTCAGGCGTGCGGCGCGCGCGGTCGGGATCACCCGCAGGCCCTGCTCCTGTTCCAGCTGGACCAGGGTCTCGGTGTGGATGGCCTCGATCTCCGGCACCACCAGGTGCGGCTGCTCCTGGGCGATCAGCGCGCGCAGGGCCATCGCGTCCAGCATGTCGATCACGTGCGAGCGATGCGCGACCTGCATTGCCGGCGCATCGGCGTAGCGATCGGCGGCAATCACTTCCACGCCCAGCCGCTGCAGCTCGATGGCCACCTCCTTGCCGAGTTCACCCGACCCCAGCAGCAGCACCCGGGTGGCGGAGGGGGACAACGGAGTTCCAAGCTTGGCCATGGCGGTTCCAGCAGCGATGTGAAGGCGGGTGGGCATTCTAGCTGGCCGGGCACCCCGGCCACGGCATCCGACGAACGGTAGCCCGCATCTGATATCACTTTGATATCTTAATTCCGACCCCTCAAGGACGTACTGCCATGAAAGAGAAGTCGCTGTCCTCGCTCAACGGCCTCGGCACGCTGGCCGGCGCCCTGCTGGTCGCCCTCGCCGGTGCCGCCGTGTTCGTGCTCGGGGTTGCCGCCAAGGCCAGCACCGGCTCGCCCAACCTGCTGCTGATGCTGCTGGGCGTCCTGCTGGTCGCGGCGGGCATGTTCGTCCTGGCCGGCCTGTACACCATCCAGCCCAACCAGGCCGCGGTGCTCAGCCTGTTCGGCAAGTACGTCGGCACCGTGAAGGACAACGGCCTGCGCTGGAACAATCCCTTCTTCAGCAAGCGCCGGGTCAGCCAGCGCGTGCGCAACTTCGAAAGCGGCAAGCTGAAGGTCAACGAGCTGGACGGCAGCCCGATCGAGATCGCCGCGGTGATCGTCTGGCAGGTGGTCGATGCCTCCGAGGCGGTCTACAACGTGGATGACTACGAGAGCTTCGTGCATATCCAGTCCGAATCGGCGCTGCGCGCGATGGCCACCAGCTATCCCTATGACCAGCATGAGGACGGCCAGCTGGCCCTGCGCAGCCACGCCAGCGAGATCTCCCAGCACCTGAAGAACGAGTTGGCCGAGCGCCTGGCCGATGCCGGCGTGCAGGTGATCGACGCGCGTATCAGCCACCTCGCCTACGCCGCCGAAATCGCCCAGGCGATGCTGCAGCGGCAGCAGGCCAATGCGGTGATCGCCGCGCGCACGCGCATCGTGGCCGGCGCGGTCGGCATGGTCGAGATGGCCCTGGCCGAACTGCAGAAGAACGGCGTGGTGCAGTTGGATGAGGAACGCAAGGCGCACATGGTCAGCAACCTGTTGACCGTGCTGTGCTCGGACCGCGGCACCCAGCCGATCGTCAATGCCGGTTCGCTGTACTGAACCACCCTCGCAACGGGGCGCCCCACCGCCCCGCCAGGAGTTTTCATGAGTGAGAAGAAAGCCTATCCGCTGCGCATCAATGCCGAGGTCCTGGCCGCGGCACAGCGCTGGGCTGACGACGAGCTGCGCAGCCTCAACGCGCAGATTGAATACGTGCTGCGCGACGCCCTGCGCAAGGCAGGACGCCTGCCGAAACCCAAGCCATCGCCGGAGGACAAGGAATGAGCAAGCGCTGGAGCTACCAGACCATCGAGGTCAAGACGTCCATGATGGGCCTGCACAAGGCCGAGGACATCCAGGCCGAACTCAGCCGCCAGGGCCAACTCGGCTGGGAGCTGGTGAACATCATCATCCCGGCGCCGATGCGCCCGGCGATGCTGGTGTTCAAGAAGGAGGCCTGAGCCATGGGCGCCAGCGACCCGAAACAGTACGAGGTGGCCGACAGCTCGCCGTTGCGCGTGCTGTGGATCGTGCTGCCGCTGCTGGCCGCCTTCGTGGCCTGCCTGTATGCGCAGCTGTACAAGGCACCGGCCTCCGCCCCCTGGATCGAAGTGACGCTCTCGCCGCCCTGGTTCCGCATGGGCGGCAGCGCCGCCTGGAGCCTGCTGGTGATCGCCGCACTCGGCATCGGGCTGGGCGCGGCCTTCTTCCGCCGCCGGGTGGAACTGGCCGGCGACGTGCTGGATGTGCGCTCGACGCTGTATCGCCGGCGTGTCCCAGTGGCAACGCTGCGGCTGGACCAGGCGGAGGTGGTCGATCTCGGCCGCGACCGCCGCTATGGCATCCGTTTCAAGACCAACGGCTATGCAATGCCAGGCTTCTATTCGGGTCACTTCCGCCTGCAGGGCGGCGGCAAGGGATTCGCCCTGGTCACCGATCGCGCGCGCGTGCTTGCCCTGCCGGTCAGCGACGGCAGCACGCTGCTGCTCAGCGTGGATCGGCCGCAGGTGCTGCTCGATGCCCTGCGCAAGGTGGCCGCATCGGCGCCGCGGCAGTAAGCTGCGGCGATGCAACGACGCCCGCCCCTGCTGATCAACACCGCGACCATCGAGTTGTGGCCCGCCGGCCTGCTGCGCGCGCGCAGCAACCTGGACGCGCGCCTGCTGTCACAGGCGTACTGGGTGCTGCGGCGCAAGCGTGATGGCCGCTATCTGGCGGCCGTACTGCCGCGCGGCGTGCATTCGATGGTGCCACGCCTGACGCGTGAGCCCGGGACCGAGGAGGCGCTGGCACTGCTGGACGCAGCGGCAGCTCGGCCATTCGGGGCAGCGCTGGAAGATCAATGGCTTCCGCTGGCCGGGCTGCAGCAGCGCCTGCAGCAGCTGGGCCTGGACGCCCAGCGCTACGCAGACGACAGCGGCCTGCCGCTGGAAGCCGAACCCTGCCTGCTGCATTTCGCTGGTCGTGACCGCTTCGCCCGCCCGCTGTGGCTGCGCCGCGGCGCCGCGCAGGGCTGGCGGCGGATGCGCCTGCACGCTGCACGGGATGGCGTGGCACTGGACGCGATCTCCGGTTTCCGCAGCCATGCCTACCAGCTGGGCATCTTCGAACGGAAACGGGCGCGCGGGCTGAGCGTGGCGGAGATCCTGAAGGTCAATGCCGCACCGGGCTTCAGTGAACACCATAGCGGCCATGCGCTGGACATCGGCACGCCGGGCGATGCGCCGGCAGAGGAATCCTTCGACGCTACCGATGCATTCGCCTGGCTGCAGCGCCATGCCGGCGCGCACGGCTTCCAGCTGAGCTACCCGCGCGACAACCCGCACGGCATCGTCTACGAACCGTGGCACTGGTGCTGGAGACCGGCCAACGGCTGAGCCCCTCGTGGTGGCCGCAAGGCGAAGTCCATGGAGCTGTCCGGGCGGGTAGGCCGCGCAGGGGACGCCGTGAATCCGTCCCTGGAGGCTTAGCCGCGCCATCCATGGCGCGGATACCCCTGCCCAGCCCACCCGCCCGGCCTCTGACAGTTTCCGCGTGCGTCCGCCACGGAATGGAACAAGAGAGCAAAGACAAAAGCGGGTCGCTTCGCTCGAAGCCGAGCAGTGCCGTCACCGCCTCAACGCATTGATCGCCAGCAGCACCCATCCGGCCATCATGCTGGTACCGCCGATCGGCGCCATCCGCGTCGGCCACTGCCATAGCGCCCCGCCCACCAGGCTGCCGGAAAACAGCAGCACGCCCAGCAGCACTACGTACAACGCCAGGTGCGCGATCGCCCCTTGCGCGCGCGGGCCCAGCGCCACCAGCACCGCACCGTGCGCGAATGCGTACAACGCTGCCATGTTCAGATGCTGCTGCGCCAACGGATCGGGCACCCCATGCGAGGCATAGGCGGACAGGCCGATCGAGGTGGCGGCCAGCAATGCACCCAGGCAGGCCAGCAGGGAAGGCTTACGGGCACGGCGTTCCAGATTGAACATGAGGGCTCCTTGCGCAGCGCCGCTTGCCGGGCGCCAGATGAAAAAAAAACGCGCCGCAAGGAGCGGCGCGTTTTCGTGTCCAACACTACATGGGTCAGCCGAGGCTTACTTGACGGCCCAGTAGATGTCGTAGGTCGCTTCCGGGGTGAACGACTTGTCGATGCCATCCTTCCAGGTTTCGTACGGACGGTCGATGACTTCGTTGCCCGAGGTCACGGCCCAGGCACGCAGGCCGTTGCGGGCCACGTCCAGACCTGCCATGTGGCCGGTGTAGGCCGCATGCGCCGAACGGTGCGGAGCAACGTGCACGTACTTGACCGGGGCGCCGCCGTCGATCTTGACGGTCAGCTCTTCAGCGGTGGCACCTTCAGTACCCTTCTTCTTCACCGGCTGGGCGATGTCGAAGGCGTACTTCTCAGCACCGAAGTCGGTGGTGATGATGCGGAACGGGCCGGCGGCTTCAAGGCCATTGGCCTCCATCACGCGCTTGATCCACTCCTGGTTGTCCTTGATGGACTTGGTGATCGTGTCCTGACCGCGGTCCACGTTACCGGCGTTGACGACCAGCAGGTCTTCAACCGGCACATCGACGATGGCCAGATCGGTCAGCGGCGCTTCCGGGGTGCGGTAGTCGACGTTCGGGACGGTGGCGAGCATGTTGGCCATGCGCGACAGGCCCATCTTGATGTCGTCGCCGATCTGGCGGCTGACATACAGGCCGGCATAACGACCGAACAGGTCGAAGCCGTACTTCACCGAGTAGTCCTGGGTGATCTTGACGTTGCGGCCACCCTTGCCGGTCGGCTCCAGGGTGAAGGTGGTGACCTTGTCGTGACCCTTGGTCGGGTCTTCGATGGCGATCGCAACGCGCTTGTTCTCTTCGGCTTCGGTGATCTTCCAGGAGCCGGTGCCCAGGTCCTTGGAGGTGAAGTCGAGAGTGGCCCCGACGCCGGAGGCCGGGCCGGACAGCTTCAGTTCAACGGCGGGATCGCGCAGTACCAGCGGGTTCCAGTCCTTGAAGCGGCGCAGGCTGCTGACCGTGTCGTACACGATCGTCATCTTGCGGTTGGTCTCGATGCTTTCGGTGATGTGACGCTCGCCCGGCAGACATACGCCAATGATGACGAACAGGCCAGCCACGATCCCCAAGGCGATCAGGAACTCGATAATACGGGTCATTCAGAGAGTCTCCGGGGCCGATCCCACGGCCGGGTTGATTGAAGCGAAGCGCCAATCCTAGCAGGCTTCGCGGGCATTGTTTATCGGGATTGGCGCACCGGTTTCCCTGCCGGCTGCGTATTTGTATGGACAAAGAATTCGAAGGGTAACGCATACCGTCACCCGCCAGTAGGGGGCGCGCTTGGCCGGAACCCCCGGTCGTCACCCAAGTTGTTGTACCGGAACGATTTTCCCTAGACCAGCTGAAGTTCGAACGCCTTCAGTACGGCGCGCGTGCGGTCGCGCACACCCAGCTTGGAGAGGATGTTGGACACGTGGTTCTTGATCGTGCCTTCGGCCACGCCCAGCGAGTTGGCGATCTCCTTGTTGGAGAACCCACTGGCCATCAGCCGCAGGATCTCGGTCTCGCGGTCGGTCAGCGGGTCGGGCCGGTCCAGGCTGACGAACTCGTTGCGCATGTGCTCCAGGCCGGACAGCAGCCGCTGGGTCACTGCCGGCTGCACCAGTGAACCGCCGTCGGCCACGGTGCGGATGGCCCCGACCAGCTGCGCCAGGGTAACGTCCTTGAGCAGGTAGCCCTTGGCACCGGCCTTGAGCCCGGCCAGCACCAGCTGGTCGTCATCGAAGGTGGTGAGGATGATGGTCGGCGGCAGCTGCTCCTGCCTCGACAGAACCTGCAGTGCTTCCAGCCCGGACATCACCGGCATGCGCATGTCCATCAGGACCACATCGGGACGCACCTGCGGGATCAGTTCGACCGCCTGCCGGCCATCGCCGGCCTCGGCCACCACCTCGATGCCATCATCGAGCGCCAGCAGGGAGCGGATTCCCTGCCGCACCAGGGTTTGGTCATCGACCAGGCAGACGCGAATCATCAACGTACTCCTTCAGGAACCTTGGTAAGGGCGGCCACCAGCACCGTTGCCGGCACCGTCGCCCGCAGGCGGAAGCCTTCGCCGGGACGGGTCTCGACCTGCAGCTGGCCACCACATTGTTGCAGGCGCTCGCGCATGCCGCGCAAGCCATTGCCCACATTGACCATTTCCGCGCCGACGCCGTCGTCGCGGGCCTCCACCACCACCCGGTCCGGCGCTTCACGGTACACCTTGATCCACAGGTGGCGGGCACTGGCGTGGCGCACGGCATTGGTGATGATCTCTTGGGTGCAGCGCAGCAGCACGTGGGCCCGCTGCGGGTCCTCCACGTTCAGGGGATCCTCGATCTCCAGCTGGATGTCCAGCGAGGGCACGTTCTCGGTCAGCGGGCGCAGCGCTGCGGCCAGGTCGATGGCACCGGTCTCGCGCAGCTGGCTGACCACCTCGCGCACGTTGCCCAGCAGCAGCTTGGCCAATGCGTGGGAACGCTTCACATGCTCCAGCGCCTGGCCGTCGGCCAGGTGGCCGGCCACTTCCAGGTTCAGGGTCAGCGCGGTCAGCTGGTGGCCCAGCAGGTCATGCAGCTCGCGCGAGATGCGCGTGCGCTCATTGACCCGGGCGCTCTCGGCCAGCAGGGCGCGGGTGGCACGCAGTTCCGAGTTGAGCCGGCGCTGTTCGTCGCGGGCCTCGGCCTGGCGACGGGCCACCAGCGCGATCACGAACACGAAGCTGGAGAAGCCCATGTAGCCCACCGCCTGCAGCACGGCGATGAACGGCGGGAAGCCCAGCGGCTGGATGTATACCGGCAACACCGCCAGGTTGCTGGCCACCAGCCAGACCACGCCGATGCGCGGCCCCAGCAGCCATGGCAGCAGGCCGGCCACCACCATCAGCAGGATGCTGCCCAGCGCGGTACCGGAAAAATAGCTCACGCCGATCGCGCAGGCGGTCAGCAGGATCAGCGCCGCGTGGTCGAAGAAGCCCGGACGGCCCTCGCCCAGCGAGCGGGTCAGCGCCCAGTACACGATGCCGAAAGCCAGGTAGGCCGAGGCCCAGGGAATGATGCGGAAGCCGGCTTCGCCGTCCAGCGTCTCCAGCGTCAGCGAGACAGGATCGATCAGGTAGATCGCGAGCCAAAGGCCGACGGTGCCCCAGGTGAACAACCCGGAGTAGCGCAGCATCGCATTGTGGTTCAGTCGGGCCAGCATCCCTCATCGTAGCCCGTGCACGGCCGCTCCCAAGCGCCGAAAGTCATGCTCGGGCATATCCCCTGTTCATGCCGCAGCCCACCCCGGGCATGCAATAATCGTGCGCAGGGTCCCTTGATGGACCAACCGCGTTACCCCACGGAGTCACAATGTCGATTGTCATCCGCGACGTGCGCGAGCACGAGCTCGATTCCGTCCTGGCTTTGAACAACAACGCTGGCCTGGCCATCCTTCCCCTGGATGCGGCCCGCCTGCGCCTGTTCTACGAAACCGCTGAGTATTTCCGCGTCGCCGAGCGCGACGGCAACCTGGCCGGATTCCTGATCGGCTTCGGCAGCGACAGCCAGCACGACAGCAGCAACTTCGCCTGGTTCAAGCAGCAGCTGGACACGCCCTTCTTCTATATCGACCGCATCGTGGTCGCCAGCCGCCGCCGCGGCGGTGGCGTCGGCCGTGCGTTCTATGCCGACGCCCAGAGCTTCGCCGAGCTGCGCTACCCGCAGATGACCTGCGAGGTCTTCCTCGACCATGGCGCCGATGCCGCCCTGCTCTTCCACGGCAGCTTCGGCTTCCGCGAGCTGGGCCAGAACACCATGGCCCAGGTCGATGTGCGTGCCAGCATGCTGGCCAAGGAACTGTGCAGCTACCCGTGGGTGCAGGAGACCTACCGCGGCAAGCTGCCGGATGTGGCATGGACACGCGCCCGGCAGCTGCCGGCGCAGGCACAGCGGCCGACGGGGACCTGAGCGTGGCGGTGAATTTCGATTACGAACAGGCCGGTGAACTGAAGATCGGCCAGGTGGGCATCGCCAACCTGCGCATCCGTACCCTTGATGTCGAACGCCTCGTGCAGGAAATGCGCGAGCGCGTGACCCGCGCACCGAAGCTGTTCGGCCGCGCTGCGGTGATCCTCGATTTCGGCGGCCTGAGCCAGGTGCCGGACGTGGCCACCGCACAGGCGCTGGTCGACGGCCTGCGCAGCGCGGGCGTGCTGCCGGTGGCACTGGCCTACGGCACCAGCGCGGTCGATCTGCTTTCGCAGCAGCTCGGCCTGCCGTTGCTGGCCAAGTTCCGCGCGCAGTACGAGCGTGCCGAAGCCGAACCGGCCCCGCCGGCGCCCGCACCGGAACCGCGTCGCGCCGTCCGCGCCGAGCCGAAGCCGGCCCCCGCCGCGCCGGTGGCCAAGGTCGCCGATGCCGCAGCGCCGCAGCCGGGCCGCATGCAGCTGGGCAACGTGCGTTCGGGCCAGCAGCTGTACGCGGAAAACTGCGACCTGACCGTGATGGCCACCGTCGGCGCCGGCGCCGAGGTCATCGCCGATGGCAGCATCCATATCTACGGCACCCTGCGCGGCCGCGCGCTGGCAGGAGCCCAGGGCAACACCGCGGCACGCATCTTCTGCCGTGATTTCCATGCGGAACTGGTCGCCATTGCAGGCCATTACAAGGTACTGGACGATGTCCCGGACAACCTGCGCGGCAAGGCCGTGCAGGTGTGGCTGGAACAGGACCAGATCAAGATCGCTGCGCTGGACTGACGCAGCCCCCAAACAGAATCATCAGGAGAAGTCCTTTGGCTGAAATCATCGTAGTCACCTCCGGCAAGGGCGGCGTCGGCAAGACCACTTCCAGCGCGAGCCTGGCCTGCGGCCTGGCACGGCGCGGCAAGAAGGTGGCGGTGATCGACTTCGACGTCGGCCTGCGCAACCTCGACCTGATCATGGGCTGCGAGCGCCGCGTGGTGTACGACTTCGTCAACGTCGTGCACGGCGAAGCCACCCTCAAGCAGGCCCTGATCAAGGACAAGCGCTTCGACAACCTGTACGTGCTGGCCGCCTCGCAGACCCGCGACAAGGACGCACTGACCCAGGAAGGCGTGGGCAAGGTCCTGAAGGACCTGGCCGCCGACGGCTTCGACTACATCATCTGCGACTCCCCGGCCGGCATCGAGAAGGGCGCCTTCCTGGCGATGTACTTCGCCGATCGCGCGGTGGTGGTGGTGAACCCGGAAGTGTCTTCGGTGCGCGACTCGGACCGCATCATCGGCCTGCTCGATTCGAAGACCCACAAGGCCGAGTCCGGCCAGGACGTGCCGGCCTTCCTGCTGCTGACCCGCTACACCCCGGTGCGCGTGGAAAGCGGCGAGATGCTGAGCATCGCCGACGTCGAGGAAGTCCTCGGCCTGAAGGCGATCGGCGTGATTCCGGAATCGGGCGACGTGCTCAACGCCTCCAACAAGGGCGAGCCGGTGATCCTGGATGTCGAATCCGCTGCCGGCCAGGCCTATGAAGACGCCGTCGCGCGCATCCTCGGCGAAGAACGCCCGATGCGCTTCACCAACGTCGAGAAGAAGGGCTTCTTCAGCAAGCTGTTCGGAGGGTAAGCATGGGCCTGTTTGATTTCCTCAAAGCGAAGAAGACCACCGCCGAAACCGCCAAGAACCGCCTGCAGATCATCATCGCGCAGGAACGCAGCCACCGCGGTGGCCCGGACTACCTGCCGCTGCTGCAGCGCGAGCTGCTGGAAGTGATCAAGAAGTACGTGAACATCGACGTCGACGCGGTGAAGGTCGACCTGGTGAAGGATGGGCAGCACGACGTGCTGGACATCTCCGTGGCGCTGCCAGAAGGCCCGGACAAACCCTGATGCCCTGCCCCGCCCGTGCCTGCATGGGCGGGGCTGCATGACCCGCATGACCGATACGACAACCGCCGTGGACATCACCTGCGTGGGCGACATCGCCTTCGCCGATGCGCAGTGCCTGCTCGCCGCGCATGGCCTTCGGCTGCACCACGTGGCCGCCGGTGAACCGATTCCCGGCAGCTACTGGGGCGAACCGGAGGCGGGCATCATCGCCAGCAACGTGTACGTGCGCGATGACACGCCCGTGCATTCGATGCTGCACGAAGCCTGCCACCTGATCGTATTGCCGCCGGAGCGGCGTGCACTGGTGCACACCGACGCCACCGACTCGGTGGCCGAGGAAGACGCTACCTGCTACCTGCAGATCGTGCTGGCCGGGCAACTGCCCGGGGTCGGCAGCGACCGGCTGATGGCCGACATGGATGCGTGGGGGTATACGTACCGGCTGGGCTCTACGAGGGCGTGGTTCGAGCAGGATGCCGAAGACGCGAAAGCCTGGTTGATCGAACGCGGCTTGCCGGCCGCGTAACGCATCGGTAGTGCCGGCCGCTGGCCGGCAAACCCCTGAACCTTTGAAGCATCGCCTGGTTGCCGGCCAGCGGCCGGCACTACCCCGGTCAGCCCTGCCCGGCCAGTGCGCGCAGGGTGATGCCGACGACATAGGCCAGATAGGTGCCGGTGGCGTAGCCCATCGTACCCAGCAGCACGCCGACCGGCGCCAGGGCCGGATGGAACGCTGCGGCCACCACCGGCGCCGAGGCCGGGCCTCCGATGTTCGACTGCGAACCGATGGCGAAGTAGAAGAACGGCACCTTCAGCAGCTTGCCCAGGCACCACAGCAGCACGATGTGCACGGCGATCCAGATCAGGCCGAGCAGGAACAGCCACGGCCGGTCCAGCAGCGCCAGCAGATCCATCTGCATGCCGATGCAGGCGATCAGGAAATACAGCAGCAGCGAACCCAGCCGCGATGCGCCGGCCCCTTCGAGGGTGCGCGCACGGGTGAAGCTCAGGCCCAGGCCCAGCGTGGTCGACAGCACCACCACCCACACGAACGGCGCGTCCAGGCTGAACTGTGCGGCCCAGCTGACGTTGATCTTGAACCATGCGGCCAGCGGCGCACCGATGGCATGCGCCAGGCCGACGCCACCGAAGGCCACCGCCACGATCAGCATCAGGTCGGTGAGGCTGGGAATGCGCTCGTGCTCGGCCTGGAAGCGCGCGATACGCTCCTTCAGTTCATCGATGGCCGAGGTATCGGCGCCACTGCGTGCATCGATCCTTGCCGCGCGGCCGGCCAGGAAGATCAGCGCCGCCATCCACACGTAGCCGACGCCGACATCCACCACCGCAAACTGGCCGAACGTGGTGGCGTTGACGTCGAACACTTCGCGCATCGCCAGCATGTTGGCACCGCCGCCGATCCAGCTGCCGGCCAGCGCAGCCATGCCGGCCCAGGTATCGCCGGCCACGGTGTCAGGATGGATCGCGCGCATCACCAGGAAGGCCACCACCGCGCCCAGCATGATGCTGGCCGAAGCGCCCAGGTACATCAGCACCAGCTTCGGGCCCAGCCGCAGGATGCCCTTGATGTCCACCGCCAGGGTCAGCAGGATCAGCGCCGCCGGCAGCAGGATGTCGCGCGCGACCGGGTTGTAGAGCCTGGTGTTCTGGCCGTCGATCAGGCCGACGGTGTTGTAGATGCCGGGAAGCAGATAGCACAGCAGCAGTGCCGGCACGAAGGTGTAGAAGCGCTTCCACAGCCCCTGCTCGCGCGAGGCGGTCCAGAACACGGCGCCGAGGGTGGCGGCGATCAAACCGAAGACGACGATGTCGTTCTGGATCAGGGCGGTCGAGGGCATGCAGGCGCTCTGGGTAGTGCCGGCCGCTGGCCGGCAATCTGGCAGGGGTGGGAAGCAGAATGGGGTTGCCGGCCAGCGGCCGGCACTACCAGAAAGCAGAGCGCCGCCCCGAAGGGCGGCGCCGGAACCGCTTATTCGCCGATGTGCTGCTTCAGCCAGGCATTGACGGTGTCATGCCACAGGATGCTGTTGTTCGGCTTCAGCACCCAGTGGTTCTCGTCCGGGAAGTACAGGAACTTCGATTCGATGCCCTGGCGCTGGGCGGCGGTGAACGCGGCCAGGCCCTGCTCGACCGGAATGCGGAAGTCCTGCTGGCCGTGGATGACCAGGATCGGCTTCTTCCAGTCCGCCACGTGGTTGACCGGGTTGAACTTCTCGTAGTTCGCGGCCTTCTGGTACGGCGTACCGCCCTGCTCCCACTCGGTGAACCACAGTTCTTCGGTGGCGTAACCCATCATGCGCTGGTCGAACACGCCGTCATGGTTGACCAGGCACTTGAACGGGCCGTTCCAGTTGCCGGCGATCCAGTTGACCATGAAGCCGCCGTAGCTGGCGCCCAGCGCACAGGCCTTGTCGCCGTTGAGGAAGGAATACTTCTTCAGCGCCGCGTCCCAGCCCTTCTGCAGGTCTTCCAGCGGGCGGTCGCCCCAGTGCTGGCTGATCGCATCGGTGAAGGCCTGGCCGTAACCGGTGGAACCGTGGAAGTCGATCATCACCACCGCATAGCCCTGGCCCGCGTACGTCTGCGGATTCCAGCGGTAGCTCCAGCCGTTGCCGAAGCTGCCCTGCGGGCCGCCGTGGATCAGGAACGCGACCGGGTAGGACTTGCCTTCCTGGTAGTTGTGCGGCTTGACCACGTAGCCGTGCACGGTGTCGTTGTTCCAGCCCTTGAACTCGAACTGCTCGTAGTCGCCGAAGGACACGTCCTTCAGCACGTCGCCGGCGGCCGGGGTCAGCGCGCGCAGCTCGCCGATCGGCTGGCCAGCGGCCGGCAGCAGGCCGACCAGCACCTGGTCGTTGCTTTTCAGGCTGTTGCGGGTGATCGCCACGCTGTTGCCGGCCACGTCGACCGCGGTCACGCTGCCGTCGCCGATCAGCTTGGTGGCCTTGCCGCTGGCCACGTCGATCTGGAACAGCGGGTGCTCGCCGAGGTCATCGGCGGTGGTGTAGATGCTGGCGCCGTCGGCGGACAGGGCGATGCCACCGGCCGAGCGATCCCACTGCGGGGCGATCTCGCGGGTCTTGCCGCTGGCCAGGTCCATCGCCATCAGGCCGAAGCGATCGGCCTCGAAGCCCGGGCGCTTCATCGCGCGGTAGAACAGGGTCTTGCCGTCGGCGCTGAACACCGGGCCGGCATCCCAGGCCGGGTTGGACGCGGTCAGGTTGACCGGCGCCTGCTTGCCGGCGGCGTCGAAACGGTACAGGTCGAAGTTGGTCGACCACGGTTCCTGCTTGCCGGCCACGCGGATGCTGGCCACCACGCTGGCGCCATCCGGCGACCACACGAAATCATCGTTGCCGCCGAACGGCTTGGACGGTGCATCACCGTCGATGGTCGCGCTCAGCGCCGACGCCCCCTTGACCGGACCGGCCTTGGCCGCCGGCAGCGGCGCCACGAACAGGGTGTTGCGACGGCCGTCATTCCAGGTATCCCAGTGGCGCACGAACAGCGAATCGAAGACCTTGCCGCTGGCCTTGGCGTCCTTGTTGTCCTTGAGCTTCTTCGCGGTGCAGGCCAGGTCAGAGGCGCACGCCTGGAACACGCCGGCGCTGAACAGCACGCGGTCGTCCTGCGGCGACACGTGGTAGCTGTCCACGTCGACCGCGAAATCGGTCAGCTGGCGCGGCGTGCCGCCGCTGAGCGGCTGTGCATACAGCTGCTGGCTGCCGTTCTTGCCGCTGAGGAAGTACACGGTCTGGCCATCGGCCGACAGTGAAGCGGAATT
This sequence comes from Stenotrophomonas sp. YJH_SMC_57, assembly GCF_059369755.1. Taxonomy (NCBI): domain Bacteria; kingdom Pseudomonadati; phylum Pseudomonadota; class Gammaproteobacteria; order Lysobacterales; family Lysobacteraceae; genus Stenotrophomonas; species Stenotrophomonas sp. YJH_SMC_57. Next base: position 18,152 of record NZ_JCAFSZ010000005.1, on the reverse strand, counting down.
GACGTTCCAGCCAGCCGGGGTGATCTGCTTCGGCGGTGCCGCATCACGGGTGAGCAGGTTGCGTGCGAACAGCGCGGTGGAGGCCTTCAGGTTGGCATCCACGCTGCGCTTGGCGAACACCACGGTGCTGCCGTCAGCGGTCAGTACCGGCGCGGAGACGCGGTCCATGGCCACCATGTCGCGGACTTCCAGGCCACGGGCAGCGGCAACGCTGGGCAGGGCGGCCAGCAGGCTCAGTGGCAGCAGGGCATGACGCAGTTTCATCGGGGTCTCCGCAGGGACGGCAAAAAACCGATGTTAGGCCCGTGCGGCCGGGGCTGCCAAGGCCATCGGTCATGGCCGCGACGGGGGACGGCCCCGCCGCCAGAAAAAGCAAACCGCGCCGTAGCGCGGTCTGCGGTAGTGCCGGCCGCTGGCCGGCATTCCGTTGGCGTAGCCGGCCAGCGGCCGGCACTACCCATTCCTTACGCCACGGCGCGCTTGCCGGTGCGGTAGATCAGCCAGCCGACCAGGAACAGCACGGCCAGGCCGATCCACTGTGCGCCCGGCAGGTGGAACGGCACGGCCAGCACGTCGGCGCGGCTGCTGACCACGATCGGCACGGCGATGGCAATGCCCATCAGCGCTTCGCCGGTGATCAGGCCAGCGGCAAACAGCACGCCCGGCTTGTGCACGCGGTCGCGGCCCTCTTCGTCATCGGCGCGCACCTTGTGGAAACGCTCGACCAGATGGGCAATCAGGCCACCGAGGAAGATCGGCACCATCAGCTCCAGCGGCAGGTAGATACCGATGGCGGCAGCCAGCACCGGCACGCGGAAACGTGCATTGCGCGACTTCAGCCAGCTGTCGAAGGCGATGATCGCGGCGCCGACCACGGCACCGATGCCGATGAAGGTCCACGGCAGTTCACCACCAAACAGGCCCTTGGCCACCGAGGCCATCAGGTTCGCCTGCGGCGCGGCCAGCGCGTTCGGGTGCAGCTCGGACTTGACGCCGATGCCGTAGGCGGTGGCCAGCAGGTTCAGCACCGGGGCCATGATCAGCGCGCACGAGAACGCACCGATGCCCAGCATCAGCTGCTGCTTCCACGGGGTGGCGCCGACAATGTAGCCGGCCTTGAGGTCCTGCAGGTTGTCACCGCCAACCGCGGCAGCACAGCACACCACCGCGCCGATCATGATCGCGGCCACCGCACCCAGCGGCGCACCGAAGGCACCGACCGGCTGCAGGCCATCCTTGCCCAGCAGCAGCACCAGCACCGCCGAGGCGAACAGGATGGTGGAAATGGTGATGCCCGAGACCGGGTTGTTGGACGAACCGATCAGGCCGGCCAGGTAGGCCGAGACCGAAACGAACAGGAAGCCGGCGACGATCATGATGAGGGTCATCGGGATCGACACATGCCACTGGCCGACGATGGCCTGGTACAGGGCCAGCAGCGGCAGCACGAAGACCACCAGGGCCACCAGCATCCACTTCATCGGCAGGTCGCGCTCGGTGTGCGCCAGTACCGGGCCACCGCTCTTGCGCGCAGCCGCGAAGCCGCTCTTGACGCCGTTCAGCAGCGACTTGCGCAGCGAGATGAGGGTCCAGATGCCACCGATCAGCATCGCGCCGACGCCCAGGTAGCGCATCTTCGCGCCCCAGATGGCGAACGCGGCCTCGGTGGACGAGGCGGTGGCAACCGACGCGGCCAGGGCCGGATCGGTATTCATGAAGAATGCCTGGTAGATCGGAATGGCGATGTGCCAGGTCAGGATCGAACCGGACACCACCACGATGCCGACGTTGAGGCCGACGATGTAGCCCACGCCGAGCAGCGCCGGCGACAGGTTGGTACCGATGAAGGCGGTGATCTTGGAGCTGCCGACGTAGGCCGAGGTGGCCCAGGCATCGGGAATCAGGCGCATGCCGCTTTCGGCGGCCAGCTTGACGAAGGCACCGATCACCGCCGACAGGCCGAGGATCTTCAGGCCCGGGCCCGGGTTCTCACCGGCCTTGAGCACTTCCGCCGCTGCCTTGCCTTCCGGGAACGGCAGCGGGTCTTCGACGATCATCGAACGGCGCAGCGGCACCGAGAACAGCACGCCCAGCAGGCCGCCCAGCCCAGCGATGCCCAGCACCCACCAGTACTTGAAGTCGGGCCAGTAGCCCATGATCACCAGCGCGGGGATGGTGAAGATCACACCGGCGGCGATCGACGAACCGGCCGAAGCACCGGTCTGCACGATGTTGTTCTCGAGGATGGAGCCACCGCCCAGCAGGCGCAGCACGCCCATGGAAATCACCGCGGCGGGAATGGCGGTGGCGATGGTCAGGCCTGCGAACAGACCAAGGTAGGCGTTAGCGGCCGACAGCACCACCGCCAGCACGATGGCCAGGGCCACTGCGCGGAAGGTGAGCTGCTTGGGCGCAGCGTCGTGGTTCATGGAAGCCCCTGCTGGCAAAAAATCCTGGTCACGCTAGCGTTCAGGGGGCGTCACGTCCAGTGCGGTTCGGGAGGGTTGCAGCCGGGTCGCCGGTGGGGTAGTCGCTTTTGACCAAACTCGGCCAACGCATCAAGCTCATCAGGCACATCCCAATGGGCTGCCGGGTACCGGATACCGCGATCCCCCTGCCCCACATCGGCCAGGCCAGCCACCGCTGCAGCATTCCAGCCAACATCGTTTGAAGTGTCTCGACTCCCCATGCATCGTGTTCACGATCCAAATGCTGTCGCCGAGCCGACCTATGAAAAACACACTTCGTATGCGCCCGATCAATGGACCGGTCATGGCCATCGTGACCTTGCTCTGCTCGCTGCCCCTTTGTGATCACGCATCGGCCTGGAGTCGCGTTGGCGCGATCGAGGTCACAGACCACGCCGGCAGACCCTGTTTCGGGCTTCCCAGGAAAGAGCGCAAGCGTATCGGCGAGACTCCTCAGGTGTTTGGTGTGGAGGTGCATGACGCGATTACTCCACCGCTGCGGCGGCTATGGTCTTTCGACTTTTCCTATCCCGCGTCACTCCCGCTTCCACCCGGCGCTTGCGTCCTCTATGGAGAAGTGCCAGCCAACGCCGCTGCAGGGCAAGCGGCCATGACGCTGCAGTCTGGACGCCTGTACAACGTCACGATGTCGGCCACCAGAACGGGCGCCACCCGGTTCTATAGCGCCCGATTCTGCGTGAAGGCGAACGCCGATGGCAGCCTGCGGGCGATCCAGGTCCGCTACGACGACGCTCTGGGCTGGAGTCCTGCGGTCTGCCTGCCCTGAGCTGATGGACGCGCTCGTCGGCATCTCTCAGCGCCTGCTGGAAACAGGCAATTGTTATGTTATATCCTGTCGCGCCGAACGAACATCGTACGTGGCTTCTCCTTCCTCCCCTCGGCTGGCCTCCATCGACCAGCTGCGCGGCACCGTCATGCTGCTGATGCTGCTCGACCACGTGCGCGAGACCTTTTTCCTGCAGCACCAGGTCGGCGACCCGATGGATGCGGCCAGCGTATCCCCTGCCCTGTTCGCCTGCCGCCTGCTGGCCCATCTGTGCGCCCCGGTGTTCGTGCTGCTCACCGGCCTGTCGGCGTGGCTGTACGGCCAGCGCCAGGCCGACCCGCGCCGCGCGATCGCCGCCTTCCTGCTCAAGCGCGGCCTGTTCCTGGTGGTGCTGGAACTGACCCTGGTCAACTTCGCCTGGACCTTCCAGTTCCCGCCGGACACGCTGTACCTGCAGGTGATCTGGGCCATCGGCCTGAGCATGATCGCGCTGGCCGGCCTGCTGTGGCTGCCGCGCCCGGCGCTGCTGGTGCTGGGCGTGCTGCTGGTGGCCGGCCATAACCTGTTCGATGGCGTGCGCGTGGAAGGCGACGGCGTGCTGGCCGTGCTGTGGAAAGTGCTGCACCAGCGCGACTGGATCGAGACCGGCGTGTTGCGCCTGCGCACGTCCTACCCGGTACTGCCGTGGATCGGGGTGATCGTGCTGGGCTACCTGATGGGGCCGTGGTTCGCGCGCGATCGCGATCCGACGCAACGCCAGCGCTGGCTGCTGTGGGCCGGGCTGGCCGCACTGTCAGCCTTCGCCCTGCTGCGCCTGGCCAACGGCTACGGCGAAGCGCCGTGGCAGCACCAGGACAGCACCCTGCGCACCTGGATGAGCGTGTTCAACGTGACCAAGTACCCGCCTTCGCTGCAGTTCCTGCTGCTGACCCTGGGCGTGGGCCTGTTGCTGCTGCGCCTGTACGAATGGCCGCCAGTGGCCCGCGCCCTGCGCCCGCTGGCCGACATCGGAGCGGCGCCGATGTTCTTCTACCTCCTGCACCTGTATGTGCTCAAGCTGCTGTACGTGGCTGCGCTGGCCACGTGGGGCCCCACCCACGGCAGCCTGTACGCGCTGGATTCGGTGGCCGGCCTGCTGCTGGTGGCCTGCGCGCTGGCGGTGGCGATGTACCCGCCGACGCTGCTGTTCGGCCGGTTCAAGGCCCGCCGCCGCGACCTAGCTTGGCTGCGCTACCTGTAGGCCGCCAATCGGGCAGCCATCCACGCATGGCGTGGATCTACTGAAGGCGGGCACGGCGTTACCGGGCGCACCCGCGGCTGCAGGCCTATAATCGCGCCCTTTCCGCTGTTCCCGCCGTCGATGACCGTTGCCGCTACCGCCTCCGACGACTTCCTGGGCCATCCCAAGGGCGTCTACGTCTGCTTCTTCACCGAGATGTGGGAGCGCTTCTCCTTCTACGGCATGAAGGCGCTGCTGCTGCTCTATCTCACCAAGTACCACCTGTTCGGCGACAAGGCCGGGCTGGACCTGCTCGGTGCCTACGGCGGCCTGGTGTACTGCATCCCGGTGTTCGGCGGCATGCTGGCCGACCGCTGGCTGGGCATGCGCCGGGCGGTGCTGTTCGGCGGCATCCTGCTGGTGCTCGGCCACCTGGGCATGGCCTTCGAGGGCCACGCCGCGTACCGGGTGAACGGTGAAGTGGTGCGCGACACCTCGGCGCTGGCGGTGACCTACCTGTCGCTGGCGCTGATCATCATGGGCGTCGGCTTCCTGAAGCCGAACATCTCCACCATCGTCGGCAAGCTCTACGCCAAGGACGACCCGCGCCGTGACTCGGGCTTCTCGCTGTTCTACGCCGGCATCAACCTGGGCGCGCTGTTCTCCTCGCTGGTGTGCGGCTTCCTCGGTGAGGCCTACGGCTGGAAGTACGGCTTCGGCGCGGCCGGCATCGGCATGCTGGCCGGCCTGGCGATGTTCCTGTGGGGCCAGAAATACCTGCAGGGCCATGCCGAACCACCGCAGCCGGCCGCACTGAAGCAGAAGGTGCTGGGCCTGCCCCGCGAATGGCTCATCTATCTGTGCGCGGTGCTCGGTGTGCTGCCGGTGGCGTGGCTGATGTGGGCCGCCGGCAACGGCGCCTTCGCGCTGGGCGGAGAAATCAGCCTGGCGCTGATGCTGATGCTGGTGGTGCTGGGCGGCGTGCTGGTCTGGTTCGCCTGGTTCACCGGCACGAAATGCACGCCGGTACAGCGCCAGCAGATGATCGCGCTGATGGTGCTGATCTTCATGGCGCTGGTGTTCTTCACGATGTACGAGCAGTCGTATGGCTCGTGGGTGACCTTCACCGACCGCCTGCTGACCAAGGACATCGTGCCGTCGCTGGTGATCACCGGCGGTACGCCGCTGCCGTGGTCGATCATCTCGCTGCTGCTGGCACCGCTGGGCTTCGTGGTCAGCGCGCGCCTGTCCGAGCGGCGCCCCGGTTCGGCCGCACCGCGTGCGTTCTTCATCGGCATCGTGGCACTGATGCTGGTGCTGCTGGTGCGCGACTGCCTGGTGATTCCGCAGACCGCCGGTTCGCTGACCTACCTCGGCGGCCTGTTCCTGGTACTGCTGGCACCGGCCTTCGCCGCGTTGTGGACGTGGATGGACCGCCGCGGCTGGGAGCCGGGCAAGCCGGTGAAGTCGGCATGGGGCCTGGTGATCGGTGCGCTGTCGTTCGTGCCGCTGGCGCTGGCGGCGCAGCAGGTCGGCGCCACCGGTGAGATGGCCAGTGTCTGGTGGCTGGTGCTGGCCTACTTCCTGCTGGCCAGCGGCGAGATGTGCCTGTCGCCGGTCGGCCTGTCGGCGGTGACCCAACTGGCGGTACCACGGGTGATGAGCCTGATGATGGGCACCTGGTTCCTGGCCACTGCGTTCTCGGAAACGCTTGCCGCACTGTTCGGCAAGCTCGCTGCCATCGAGGTGCCGGAAGGCGAATCACTCGACATGGTGGCTGCCGCCGGTGCCTATGCGCACCTGTTCTGGCTGCTGATGTGGATCGGCCTGGGCTGTGCGCTGGCCGCCTTCATTGCCGCACCGCTGCTGAAGAAGATGATGCACGGGGTCAAGTAAGCCCGCTGCAGGCGAAATCCGGGGCGGCGGATCGATCATCCGCCGCCCCCGGCTTGTTCAGGGCGCGCTGCTCTTTTCCGCAGGCGTGGCCTGCGCGGCCACCTGTCCCCCCAGGCTGCGCGAGAGGAAGGCCAGCAACCTGCTGTAGTACGTGCGTTGATTGGCAGGAGAATAGAAACCATGCCCTTCGTTCTTGACGAACAGGGTTTCCACCGGCGAGCCGGCCTTCTTCAACGCCGCCTCCATGCGCTCGCTGTGCACGATCGGTGCGCGCTGGTCCTGGCCCCCTGCGGCCAGGAATACCGGCACCCGCACCTGCCCGGCCAGGTTCACCGGCGAGCGTTCCGCCAGCTCATTGGGCGACCCCAGCCAGTTGCGCAGGTACGCCAGGCCTGATTCATCGCTCTGGATGTCGCCCCGGGCATACATCAGCGGCAAGTCGTAGATGCCGACATAACCGGCCGCACACTGGTAGAGACCCGGTTCGCGCACCGCGCCCATCATCGCCGCATAGGCGCCGTAGCTGGCGCCGTAGATGCAGATGCGGTCCTTGTCCGCCACGCCCTGTTCGATGGCCCAGCGCGTGGCATCGGTGACGTCATCCTGCATCGACAGCCCCCATTGCTTGCGCGCTGCCTGCATGTGCGCCCGGCCATAGCCGGAAGAACCGCGGAAATTGACCTGCAGCACCGCGTATCCGGCCGCTGCCAGCATCTGGGTCTCGGCCTCGTAGGCGCCATGGTCGGAAACACCGATCGGCCCACCATGCGGCAGTACCACCATCGGCAGTGCACGCGCCTCGCGCCCGTGCGGGACCGTCAGGAAGCCATGCAGCGGGCGGCCATCGCGCGCCTTGACGCTGATCGGGCGGACCTCGGCGGTCAGCGCCGGGTCGACCCAGTCGCTGCGGCTGATCAGGTGCCGGGCGCTCTTGCCCACCGTGTCATACAGATAGAAGTCACCCGGATTGCGGCCTGACCAGCTCTCCACCAGCACAGTCCTGCCATCGCGCGTGCTGGAGGTGATGTAGACCGGCCCTCCCAGGCCCGCTTCAAGGCTGCGGTAGAGGCGCGCTTCGTCCGAGGCGTCATCGAAGAACGCCGTTCGCGGCGCGCCGCCAAGGAACAGCGCTCCCACCGGCACGCGGCTGCCGGGGCGACGGATGATGCGTGCCGGATCGGCGGTTTCATCGCGCAGCACGGTGCGCCGCTCATTGCTCTGCGGGTCCCAGCTGACAATCGCGTCGGGCCCTTCGGCCTGCTCGACCTGCAGATAGGCCAGGCGACCGTCGGCCGAAAAACCGAGGGGGACTTCGATGCGCTTGCTCAGGGCCTCGTCGTTGAGCAGGATCCATTCGCTGTTGCTGCCCGCCCGGTAGTAGAGCTTCTGCGTTCCATCGGTGACGGCAGCGCGCGCGAATCGCACCTCGCCCTGCTCATCGGTGGTGAAGTGCGCATCGGCAACCGGCGCCCGCGCCACCGCGTTGCGGCGACCGGTCATCACGTCCATGCGCTCGATCTGCGCATGCGTGTTGCCGACAAAGGGAACTACGGTGACCAGCACGTTGCGGTCGTCGTCCTTCAGTTCGTCGCTGAGGTACGCAGCGACCATGCCCGCCGGCTTGACCTTGATGTTGGTACCCAGGCTCTGGTCGGCAACCCGGTACCCCACCAGCAGCTCGCCGCCCTTGCCGTTGGCATTGATGCCGAACAGCTCGCCGGTCGGCGTGGGCCGGTCCAGCAGACCGAGTTTCTGCGCCATGCCCACCAGCAGCCGTTCGTTGCTGACCCAGTCGAAGGTGTGGGCGTGGTCGTTGCGTGGCGGACGGAAGCTGCCGACCATCTTCATGTCGGCAATGCGATAGATCGCCAGTGCCGTCCCGGCTTCCAGCGGTACCGTGGCGGCAACGTACTCTCCGCCCGGCGAAATCTTGATGTCGGTGAACGATTCCTGCCGCAGGAAACGATCCAGATCCAGCGTCGCCGCCGCTGCCCCGCCCGATACGGCCCCCAGCACCACAGCCAGCACAATCCTGCGCATCCTTCCCCCATGGAAAACCGGACAGCCTGTCCGGATACGCGATTCTAGGCACGTACATGCGGCGGATGCCACAGGGACAAAAAACGACGGCACCGTTGCCGGTGCCGTCGTTACCACTACCTTGGAGAGAGAGTCAGGACGTGGGTTCGGGGGGCGTGCGCCGGGTCAATGGACCCCGCGCACCGCCAACGTGAGGGCCAGGATGCTGAGGATCACGGCGATGGTGCCATCCAGCACGCGCCAGGTACTGGGCTTGGTGAACAGCGGCGCAAGCAGGCGCGCGCCCAGGCCCTGTGCGGTCAACCACATGCAGCTGGCGGTGACCACGCCGGCGGCGAACGCCATGCGGGCATTGCCGAAGTTCTCGGCAATCGAGCCGATCACCATCATGTCCAGCCAGAAATGCGGGTTGATCAGCGAGAAACCGACCGCGGCCATCAGTACGGCACGGCGGCTGCCGTCATCGCTGTCAGCCTCGCCCATGCCGCCGCCACCGGCAATCGCACGGCGCGCCGACTTCATCGCATACCAGGCCAGGAATGCCACGCCGGTCCACAGCACGGCGGTGGTCAGCCACGGCAGCGCCGAGGTAAGCGTGCGCAGGCCGGCCACGCTGGCGAAGATGAAGATGGCATCGATGGCCGCGCAGGTGGCGACCACCGGCACGATGTGCTTGCGCAGGATGCCCTGGCGCAGAATGAAGGCGCTCTGGGCCCCGACCACGGCGAACAGGCCGATGCCGGTAGCTGCACCAGAGAACCAGGCACCGAGGCCGGTGCTGGCGGAGATGACCGAGAACATGGGATGGACTGCCTTGTATTGCTTGGGGGGACGGTGCCTCGCGAAGGCGGACAGCACCGGAACGGGCGCCATTGTCGCGCCGCAACATGAAAAAGACGAGCTAAACTTCCTAAACCAACATTAGCGGAACTTAATTCGATGCGTATCGACCATGCCCAGCTGCGCGCCCTGGCCGCGGTGATCCGCGAAGGCAGCTTCGACCGCGCCGCACAGTCGCTGAATGTCACCCCTTCGGCCATCTCGCAGCGGGTCAAGGCGCTGGAGGACCGGGTCGGTCGCCTGCTGGTCAAGCGCGGCACTCCGGCCACCGCCACCGCCGAGGGCCAGGTGCTGGTGCAGCTGGCCGAGCAGACCGCCCTGCTCGAACACGACGCGCTGCACCGGATGGGCCTGGCCGACGAGGACCTGCCCCAGGCCAGCATTCCGGTGGCGGTGAACCACGACAGCCTGGAGACCTGGTTCCCGCAGGCCGCCTCGCAGTTCGCGCAGAGCACCGGCACCACCCTGGACCTGCGCGTGGAGGACCAGGACCACACCGTGGAACTGCTGCGCCAGGGCACCGTGCTGGGCGCGGTGACCACCCTGGACGAGCCGGTGCAGGGCTGCCAGATCCACGCGCTGGGCAGCATCCGCTACGCCGCGACCTGCACCCCGGAGTTCCGCGAGCGCCACTTCGCCAAGGGCGTGACCGCGCAGGCACTGGCGCAGGCGCCGGTGCTGGTGTTCAACCGCAAGGATGAGATGCAGTCGCGCTTTGCCCGGCGCATGGCCGGCGACGACCTGCCGAGCACCGCGCCGACCTGGTGGATTCCCTCCACCCGCGCCTTCGTGCAGGCCAACCTGGGCGGCATGGGCTGGACCATGAACCCGCTGCCGCTGGTCAAGCGGCACCTGGACGCCGGCCGCCTGGTCTACGTGCGGCAGCGCGCGTGGGAAGACGTGCCGCTGTACTGGCAGCACTGGAAGGGTGACGTGCAGACCATGGCGCTGCTGACCCGCGCGGTGCTGGACGCGTCCTCGGCGCTGATCCGGCGCAAGCGCTGAGCGGCGCTCCATGCAATCTCCACGCGTCCTCCACACCGGGTCCATGCGCGATGCGGATACTGGCGGGCCGTTCATTGCAAGGATGCCCCGCATGCCCCTCTCCGTGCGCGATGCCCGCCCCGACGATGCCGCCGTCTGCATCGACCTGCGCGGGCGTACCCGCGAGAACGCCTTCAGTGCCGCGCAACTGGCGGAGCTGGGCATCACCGCGGAAAGCTGGGCGGCCGGCATCGCCCACGGCGAATCGATCGGTCGCATCGCCTGGGAAGGCAAGCGCATGGTGGGCTACTGCTTCGCCGACCGCGCCAGCGGCGAGGTGCTGGTGCTGGCGCTGCTGCCGGACTACGAGGGCCGTGGCATCGGCCGCCAGCTGCTGCAGGAGGTGGTCAGCCTGACCCGCGATGCCGGCCACCAACGCTTGTTCCTGGCCTGCACGGCCGATCCGCGCTCACGCTCGCATGGCTTCTACCGCCGCCTGGGCTGGCGCCCCACCGGTGAGCTCGATGAGGCCGGTGACGAGATCCTGGAACTGCGCTGAAGCAGGGCATGGCCGGATGATCGGGCCGCATTGACCCGGCGCCGCATCGCTGGGCGCGGCAATCAGTCTGCGTCGAGCACGCGCAGCTGCGCCTGCACCACCTGCGCTTCGGTACTGCCTGCACCGGGCGTCAGGTTCACCGAAAGCTGCAGGGTCACATCCATTGGGCGCAACGCGAACCGGGTCAGTTCCTGCGGCTTGATCGGAAAACCAATGCGCAGGGACTGGCCCGCACGCAGCTCCTGCATCTGATCCCGCAGTGCAGCGGCGGCCATGCCACTGCGCAGGGCGGTCGTCTTCCCGGAGTGGTTGTCCTTCACCTTCACCGACGGGCCACGACTGCGGATGTACTCCAGCGGCAATGACACCGGCTCACTGCCGCTGTTGCGCAGCTCCAGCTCGACATTGAGCGTCTGCCCACGGAAACGGCACTGGGCATCGTCCACGCAGCGCGCATGAAGTTCGATCACGGGAGGCAGCTCCTTGCTGTGGGCCGGCAGCGCGGTGGCGGCGGCAAAAGTGGCGATCAGTGAAATCACTTGACGGTGCATGTTATCTCCCGGCCGATCTGGCGGCTCAGCAGCTCGCGTATCTCGCGCGCGATGTTCCAGGCATGTCGCGGCAGGGTCACGGCGCAGTCGACCGAATTCATGATGGTGGCTGCCGGGTCGGACAGCGCGCGCGAATCGGGAACGGCAACCAGCACCTCCGGATCGAGGGTACCGTCGGGCTGGAGGTAGCGCACGGTTTCCTCGTCCGGGTCATTGTAGGAATACTCATCCGGCACGCCCAGCGTATGGGCGAACTCGTGGGCGAAGGTCCACGGCGTTGTTGATACCGAGACGTCGATATCCGGAAACTCGACCTGCTCGCGGTCGTAGCTGCGGTGGATGATCAGTTTGTAGTCGCTGCCGCCCTGCACCCAGCGCACTTCGTAGCGGAGCGGGAAACTGCGGGTACCGCACTGCGGGTCGTGTATGTCCAGGGTGAAGCGGCCATTCCAGAACTGATCGATTCCCTGCTCCATGCGTGCCCGCGCCGCAGTCACTTCGGCCGCGGTGACCCCGGCCTGTGGCATCGGCTGCACCTTGATCGACACCACCACCTCGCCCTGCGCATGCAGCGGGATTTCGATGCGGTAGCTGACCGGGAAGGCGTAATCGTGCTTGTCACCGTTGACGTCGTACGCCTCGTAATAGCGTCCATCCACATCGCGATCGATCCGGGTATCGTGATCGTCCACCCAGCACTGCGGCGCCACCGGCTCTTCCGGCGCGGGCGTGCCGGGCGGTGCGAACGGCGGCGTCTGCAACGGCATCGTCTTCAGCAGCGGCGCCACGATGCCCGCCACCTTGGCCAGCGCACCCAGCGTGGCCTGCCCACCACCACCCCCACCACCGGCGGCGACATGCGCCCGCTGCTGCTTGCCTGCCATCAGCGCGCAGCCGCAGCTGGCCTTGTCGCCGTCGCGGGCGACCGGCTGGCCGTCAATGACCAGAGTGCTGTCACCGGTCACGATCGAGCCGGGCCCGTGCCGGGCGCACATCACCCGATCGCCGACGCGTGCCACGGCGCGGCCTTCGATATCGGTGTGCGGGGAACCTGTCAGTACCGAACCGCCCGTCTGCAGGGCGTCACCTACCACGATCAGCATCCGTGACATCGTTGCGCGGCCACTCCATGGCCAGTAGTCGTTGCGAATCAGCCGGCAATCGTACCGCAGCGCGCACGCCAACAGGATGATGCATTGCACAAAAACCGGACCGGTTCCGGTTAGAATCGTCTCCAGGATGCCGCAAGGCGTTGTTTCTTCACGCCCTTTCCCTGCCCCATGCGCATCCTGAACTCCTCCCCTCCGCCAACGATCCCGCCCCCATGAAGAAATTTGGCAAGGCCCTGCTCGCCCTGCTCGTGCTGCTGTTGCTGGCCGCCGCGCTGTTCCTGTACTGGCCGCTGACCCAGCGCTCGGTGCCCGCCGCCAGCAACGACAAGCCCGTCGACGTTGTGCTGGTCGGCGCCGGCATCATGAGCATCACCCTGGCCACCTACCTGCAGGAACTGCAGCCGGACTGGAACATCCAGGTCTACGAACGCCTCGACGGCGTCGCCGGTGAAAGCTCCGATGGCTGGAACAACGCCGGTACCGGCCATTCGGCGTTCGCCGAACTGAACTACACCCCGGAACTGCCCGATGGCAGCATCGAGACCAAGCGCGCGGTCGGCATCGCTGAATCGTTCGAGGTCTCGCGCCAGTTCTGGTCGCACCAGGTCAAGGAAGGCCGGCTGAGCCAGCCCAGCGACTTCATCAACCCGACCCCGCACATGAGCTTCGTCTGGGGCGATGACAACATCGCCTACCTGCACAAGCGCCAGCAGGCCCTGGTGAAGAACCCGCTGTTCTACGGCATGCAGTACTCCGAAGATCCCAGGCAGATCCAGCAGTGGGCACCGCTGCTGATGGAAGGCCGTGATCCGAAGCAGAAGGTGGCCGCGACCTGGATGCCGCTCGGCACTGACGTCAACTTCGGCGTGATCACCCGCCAGCTGACCACCGGCCTGCAGCGCAGCCCGAACTTCAGCCTGCACCTGAACCACGAAGTGAGCGCGCTGCGGCAGAACGCCGACAAGAGCTGGAACGTGACGGTGAAGGACCTCAAGGCCGGCACCGAGGCCACCACCCACGCCCGCTTCGTGTTCATCGGTGCCGGCGGCGCCGCGCTGAAGCTGCTGCAGATGTCGGGCATCCCAGAGTCGAAGGACTACGCCGGCTTCCCGGTCGGCGGCCAGTTCCTCGCTTTCCAGGGCCAGGACGTGACCTCGCGCCATGGCGTGAAGGCCTACGGCATGGCCGAAACCGGTTCGCCGCCGATGTCGGTGCCGCACCTGGATGCGCGCAAGCTGGACGGCAAGCCGGTGGTGCTGTTCGGGCCGTTCGCGCTGTACAGCACCAAGTTCCTCAAGCACGGCTCGTGGTGGGACCTGTACTCCTCGGTCACCCACAACAACGTCGGCCCGATGCTGGAAGTGGGCAAGGACAACCTGGACCTGGTGCAGTACCTGATGGGCCAGGCACGCCTGAACGATGCCGACCGCCAGGCCGAGCTGGTCAAGTACTTCCCCAACGCCAAGCCGGGCGACTGGAAGCTGGTCACCGCCGGCCAGCGCGTGCAGATCATCAAGCGTGACCCGCTGAAGGGCCCGGTGCTGCAGTTCGGTACCGAGATCGTGACCGACAAGGACCACACTCTTGCCGCCCTGCTCGGCGCCTCACCGGGTGCCTCGACCTCGCCGCCGATCATGCTGGACCTGATGGCCAAGGCCTTCCCGGAGCAGATGAAGGCCGGTTGGGAAGCGCGCCTGCGCGAGATCGTGCCGTCGTACGGGCGCAAGCTCAACGACAGCGCCGCGCTGACCAACGAGATCCGCACGCTGACCAGCCAGGCCCTGCACCTGCCGTACCTGGAGGTGCCGGTCGATGCCAATGCCGCAGCGCCGGCACCGGCACCGGCAGCGGTTCCGGCACCGGCACCGGCACCGGCCAAGGAAAAGCGCAACGCCAACGAGGAACTGCAGGCGCTGTAAGCCCGCAGCATCCCCTGTAGTACATGGACGGACGGCCACCTTCGGGTGGCCGTTCGCGTTTGCGCGGAGGGGACCTGCCCGCTGCCACGCGCCCGAATGACCCTGCGCAGCGATGCGAATTGTAATGTTGTTAAGAATTATTTACATTTGCGCACTGCGCAGTGACCGCGCCGCTCCCAGATGGACCTGACGTGCCCGAAGCCGCCGCCCCGGGTGCTGGACGACTGTTGCCGCCCTTCCCCGCCTCCACGTTTCGAGCCCACCATGTCCCAGATCCGTATCCCCCTTCCGCGCCGCGCGCTGCTGCCGGCTGCCCTGCTGCCATCCCTCACCCTGCTGGCCTCTCCCCTGCTCGCCGCGACCGTTGCCGATGCCTCCGATGCCAAGACCCTGGACCGGGTCAGCGTCCGCGCCGAACAATCCGCACCGCCGTCCAGCTCGACCCGCCTGCCGATCACCCTGCAGGAAACCCCGCAGTCGGCCACCGCGATCAGCCTGCAGCGCCTGCAGGACGAATCGCTGTTCAGCATCAACGACGTGATGCGTACCGTGCCCGGCGTCAGCGTGTCCTTCTATGACACCCAGCGCCCGCTCTACTACGCGCGCGGCTTTGCCATCACCGATTTCCAGGTCGACGGCATTCCCACCTACAGCGGTTCCACCAATCAGGAATACGACACCGCCTTCTACGACCGCATTGAAGTGATCCGCGGCGCCAACGGGCTGCTCAGCGGTGCGGGCGTGCCGTCGGCCACGGTCAACCTGCTGCGCAAGCGTCCGGGCAAGGAGTTCGACGCATCGTTCTCGGTCAGTGCCGGCAGCTGGGACTACCGCCGCATGCAGGCCGACGTGACCGCGCCGCTCACCGATGATGGCCGCTTCCGCAGCCGGGTAGTCGCCGCCTACACCGATCGCGGGCTGTACTACGACCGCTATGACGAAACCAAGATGGCGGGCATGGCGGTGCTGGAAGGCGATGTCACCGACAGCACCACCCTCACCCTGGGTTACCAGAGCCAGGACAACAACCCGACCGGCTCGACCTGGGGCACCGTCGCGTTCTTCGACAACCAGGGCAACTTCGCCCATCTCGCGCGCTCGACCAACCTGTCGCCGAAGTGGAGCTACTGGAAGCGCGAGAGCAATACCGCCTTTGCCAACCTGGAACAGCGCTTCGGCGAGGACTGGCTGCTGAAGATCAACACCGCCTACACCCGTGGCAACGTGCAGAACGTGCGCCTGTACGGTACCGGCTACCCGGACCCGAATTCCGGCGCGGGCATCTACCTGCGCGCCGCCGCAGGCGATTCAAAGGATACGCGCCGCAACGTCGATGCCTACCTGACCGGCACCTTCCCGCTGTTTGGCCGCGACCATGACCTGACCGTGGGTGCACAGTGGTCCGACCTGGAAGGCACCACCAATACCGTGGCGCTGAATTTCCCGGGCGACTGGGCGACCTGCGGCCGTGAGCGCTGCTACTACATCCCCAACGTGTTCAACTGGGACGGCGACATTTCCGAAGTGACCTACAGCCGCACCGGCGCGCGCCGCGTGGCCAAGACCACGCAGAGCGGCGTCTACCTGGCCGCCCGCCTGCGCCTGGCCGATCCGCTGTCGCTGATTGCCGGTGCGCGCCTGAGCCGCTGGCAGACCCTCAGCCGCTCGTACAACGCGGCCGGCGCCTACACCGGTACCAGCGGCGCCTACAAGGTGAGCGATGAGGTCACCCCGTACGTGGGCCTGGTCTACGAGATCACCCCGAACGTCTCGGCGTATGCCAGCTACACCGAGATCTTCAACCCGCAGAACTACAAGGACCGCAACGAGAACCTGCTGGCGCCGGTGCAGGGCTCGAACCTGGAAGCGGGCATCAAGACGCAGTGGTTCGATGGCCGCCTGACCGCCAATGCCGCGGTGTTCGAGGCCAAGCAGGACAACTACGCGGTGCGTGACATGAGCGTTCCGGAAGGCACGCTGAGCGATGGCAGCTCGGCCTACATCGGCATCAATGGCACCAAGGCGCGCGGCTGGGAAATGGACGTCAACGGCGAAATCCTGCCGGGCTGGACGGTCAACGCCGGCTACACCCACGTCAAGGTGACCCGTGCCGCCACCGACCTGCTGTACGCCAACCCGCCCGAGAACCTGCTGCAACTCAACACCCAGGTGCAGCTGCGTGGCGCACTGGAGCGGCTGAGCATCGGCGGCGGCCTGCAGTGGCAGAGCCGGGTACAGGGCTACAACATCGCCTACCCGCTGGGGGGCACGGTGACGGTGAACCAGCCGGCGTACTCGCTGGTGCAGTTCAATGCCAACTACCGCATCAGCGACAACTGGACCGCGACGTTGAGCGTGCGCAACGCGCTGGACAAGACCTACTGGGCCAACCTGGACTACAACAACTTCGGCGAACCGCGCTTCGTGGCGGCCAGCCTGCGCTGGAAGTTCTAGGCAACCGGAAACGGTAGTGCCGGCCGCCGGCCGGCACTACCCCGATCGATGCGGGTCATCCTCCATCTCAAACTGAATGGGCCCGCCTGCGCGCGGGCCCTTCTTTTTGCTGCACTGCGGGTTGCACACCCCTCCATAATTATGTCGTAATTATCTCAACGCCAATCGGAAGCCGGTCGATGAACCCGAGCTGGGATACGTTGCAACGCAGCCGCCGGGCACGCCTGGAGCGCGCTTCGCGCTGGGCCCGCGGCCATGAGGTCGCGGCCGCCGATATCGGCGAACTGCTGCACGCGCTGCTGGAGCCGGGCGACAAGGTCTGCCTGGAGGGCAACAACCAGAAGCAGGCCGACTTCCTCGCCCAGGCACTTGCCGGCCTCGACCCGGCACGGATTCACGACCTGCACATGGTGCAGTCGGTGCTGTCACTGCCTTCGCACCTGGATGTGTTCGAACGCGGCATCGCCTCCAGGCTGGACTTCTCCTTCTCCGGCCCGCAGTCGGTGCGGCTGGCCAACCTGGTGGCCGAGGGGCGCATCCAGATCGGCGCCATCCACACCTACCTGGAACTGTTCGGCCGCTACTTCATCGACCTCACTCCGCGGCTGGCGCTGGTCACTGCGCAGGCCGCCGACCGGAACGGCAACCTCTACACCGGCCCGAACACCGAAGACACGCCGGTGATCGTCGAGGCCACCGCCTTCGGTGGCGGCATCGTGATCGCCCAGGTCAACGAAATCGTCGACACTCTCCCCCGCGTCGACATCCCTGCTGACTGGGTCAACTTCGTGGTGCAGGCGCCGCGCCCGAATCACATCGAACCGCTGTTCACCCGCGACCCGGCACAGATTTCCGAGATCCAGGTGCTGATGGCGATGATGGCGATCAAGGGCATCTACGCCGAGTACGGCGTCAACCGGCTCAACCATGGCATCGGCTTCGACACGGCCGCCATCGAGCTGCTGCTGCCGACCTATGCCGAATCGCTCGGGCTGAAGGGGAAGATCTGCCAGCACTGGGCCCTCAATCCGCACCCGGCGTTGATTCCGGCGATCGAATCGGGCTTCGTAAAATCGGTGCATTCATTCGGCTCCGAACTGGGCATGGAGAAGTACATTGCCGCACGAAGCGATGTGTTCTTCACCGGCACCGATGGCTCCATGCGCTCCAACCGCGCGTTCTCGCAGACCGCCGGCCTGTATGCCTGCGACATGTTCATCGGCTCGACCCTGCAGATCGACCTGCAGGGCAACAGCTCCACGGCCACGCGCGACCGCATCGCCGGCTTCGGCGGCGCACCGAACATGGGCTCGGATGCGCGTG